>NZ_JAQFJE010000002.1:0-423047 GCF_030439945.1 Streptococcus sp. SI1 | reverse complement strand
ATTGCATGAGTTGCCCTTGCAGCTTTTGACAAAAGTTGGCGATTTAGAAATCGCTGTGACTCATCATTTGCCAGATAAAAATTGGGGACGAGAGTTGATTCATATTGGTCAACAAGAGAATTTTGATTGCCTGTTTGAAGGTAACAATTGTGCCATTGCCATTTATGGTCATATTCATCAGCAATTTCTTCGTTATGCGACAGGTGGGCAGATGATCATCAATCCAGGTTCTATCGGTCAGCCGTTTTTTCTAGATGCTTGTTTGAGAAAAGACCTGCGAGCTCAATATGCTATTTTAAAAATTGATGAACAGGGATTAGCAGATGTCGATTTTCGACGGGTAGCTTATGATGTAAATAAAGAATTGGAAATGGCTAGAACATTTAAATTGCCTTATTATGAAGTGTATTACGAAAGCCTCGTTCATGGAATTCATCACACCCATAACCATGATTTACTTCGAGCAATCAGTGAGCGAGAAGATTATGTTGCGCAGCTTAAGGAGTTTTTTTAGACGTAATACATGAAGTTACAATGTAAATTTGGTAGAAATATTCATTTCGTTTTAGACAATAAATTAGCAGAAATTTAGACGGTAATGGAAGAAGAGTTAAATAAAACTAGTCTTGCAGATGTCGTGGCATCTGCTCAAGAAGAGATAAAAAAACAATCCGTTTCGTGAGGAATGGATTGTTTTTTGGAGAAAAAGAGGAGCTAAAAATAACAGTTGATTTCATAATCAAGAAAAACTTGCTGATAATCATAGAGGTCTTCCGGATGTAGAGCTTGCACATTTTCCATTTCATAAGGGCGTTTTAGTAATTTATATTTATTTTCACCGAATTGATGAAAAGGTAAGAGTTGTACTTGGTCAATAGATAATTTTTTAAATAAAATAGCAAATTGTTCGGCATCTTCTAGAGAGTCATTAAAGCTAGGGATAACAGGAATACGTAGGACAATAGTTTTTTGTTGCGAAAAAGCATAATGAATATTTTTGATAATTAGTTCATTTTTGACCCCTGTGACTTTGCGGTGATTGATGGTGTTGTAATGCTTTAAGTCAGTATAGATAAAATCTACATACTGGAGCAAATCAACAAATTTATCATGATCTACAAAGGCTGTCGTTTCAATGGCGGTATGGATGTCATTTGCTTTGGCAGTTTTTAGAATGGCTTTAGCAAATTCAAACTGAGCAAAAATTTCTCCACCAGACAAGGTCAGGCCTCCACCTGATTCTTCATAAAATTCTCTATCTTTGAGAACTTCTTTGATAATCTCTTCAACGCTTTTTTCCTCTCCCATGGTGATAGTCTTTTTGCTAGAAGCGTCTAACATGGGTTCAGGTTTAAATTTCTGAGATTCTGGATTGGCACACCAAGGACAGCGTAAGGGACAGCCTTTTAGAAAAACAGTTGTCCGAATTCCTGGTCCGTCGTGAATACTAAAATGTTGAATATTAAAGATGATTCCTTTTTCTGAACTCATGATGTACACTCTTTTCTCGCTTATTTTCTTTTATTATATCAAACAAACGAAAGAAAAACAATTACGAATGAAACCATTTTTTATTTTATTTATTCCTTAAATTCTGTTAAAATAAAGAATGAGGTGAATAAAATGGAACGTTTAGATGAAATCGTTAAGCTCGTTTCAGAGTTTGAAAAAATTGATGTTAATACTTTATCTGATAAATTAAAAGTCTCTAAAGTAACGATTCGGAAAGATTTGGATAAGCTGGAAATGAAAGGCTTACTTCATCGGGAGCATGGTTATGCGGTCTTAAATAGTGGTGATGACTTGAATGTCCGGCTTTCTTTTCATTATGATACCAAGCGAAAGATAGCACAAGAAGCGGCAAAAATTGTTGCAGACAATGAAACGATTATCATTGAATCTGGTTCAACTTGTGCTCTGTTAGCTGAAGAAATCTGTCGTACTAAGAAGAACGTGAAAATTATTACAAATTCTTATTTTATCGCAGACTATGTGAGAAAAGTAGATTCTTGCAAGATTATCTTGCTAGGCGGTGAATTTCAGAACGATTCGCAAGTTACGGTCGGTCCTTTGCTTAAGGAAATGATTCAATTTTTCCATGTCGAACATGCTTTTGTAGGGACTGATGGCTATGATGAAGAGCTTGGTTTTACAGGTAAGGATTTAATGCGTAGCGAAGTGGTGCAATACATGTCGGAAGCATCTGACAAAATGATTGTGTTAACAGATTCGAGTAAATTTGATAAAAGAGGGACTGTCAAGCGCTTTGGTTTGAAACAGGTTTCGCAGGTGGTAACTGATCAAGCTATTCCGACAGCCGCGGTTCAACGCCTAAAAGCAGCCAATATCAAATTGACTCTAGTCTGATAAGTAGAGGGAGATAAGATGAAAAGTGAAAGAAAAAGGCTATTAGCTAAGATTGCTTATCTTTATTATGTAGAGGAGAAAAGTCAGGCAGAAATTGCAGCAGAGACAGGGATTTATCGGACAACTGTGAGTCGTATGCTGGCTGAAGCTAAAAAGGAAGGCATTGTCAAAATCGAGATTGAAGCCTTTGATACGCGTTTGTTTCATTTAGAAAATGTAGTAAAAGAGAAGTATGGGTTGAAAGGACTTGAAATCGTAGCAAATCAAGTGGATGACTCACCTTCTGATTTGGAGCAGCGGTTAGCTCAATCAGCGGCAGGAATGCTTCGGGGGATGATTGATGACAATGCTAAAGTTGGATTTTCATGGGGAAAGAGTCTTAGTCTCTTGGTAGAACACTCGGGCAGTCGACACTTGAGTAATGTGCATTTTTTTCCATTGGCTGGCGGACCTAGCCATATTCATGCGCGTTATCATGTTAATACTCTCATTTACAGTATGGCTAATAAATACCATGGGGATTGTCGCTTTATGAATGCGACAATTATACAAGAAGATGAGATCTTAGCAAAAGGAATTTTGTCTTCTAAATATTTTGAGGACTTAAAAAGAAGTTGGCAAGAACTAGATGTGGTTGTTGTTGGTATTGGTGGACAAGTGGATGAAAAAAATCGGCAGTGGTTGGATATGCTGACGGCTGAAGATTTTCGTACAGTAGAAAATGAAGGAGCTGTCGGAGAAATTTGTTGTCGCTTTTTTGATGAAAATGGTGAGTTGGTTGATGAACAGTTGCAAAATCGAACAGTTGCTATTTCTTTAGATTATTTAAAAACAGTTCCTCACAGTCTGGCTTTCGCCTATGGTCGTCAAAAAGCTGCCGCTATTTTGGCGGTTTTACGTGCTGGGTATGTCAACCATTTAGTTACAGATGAAGCAACTATTTTAAAAGTGTTGGAATTGGATAATAGTGCAGTTAATTAGTAGTTTATAACAGTTCTCCTTTTCCTCATTATTTCATTTTCAAAAGGTCAAGAATAATGATTCTGACCTTTTTATTTTACTCGACAAGCACAAATGTGCGATAAATATAAAAAAAGAGAATTTGTTTAATGATATATTGACGGAATACGAGAAAGATGATAAATTTGAGTTACAAACAAAAATAAAACGCTTTCAAATAAAAGAAAGATATATTTTGTAAATAAAAATAGGAGTAACGTTAAATATGGAAGTGATTGTAGCTGATCAAATCATTATGGGGTTAATCTTGCATGCTGGGGATGCCAAACAGCATATTTACCAAGCTTTATCATTGGCAAAAAATGGTGAATTTGAAAAATGTGATGAGCATTTGAAATTGGCAGATCAGGCATTGTTAGAAGCTCATAATCTACAAACCGAGTTTTTGGCACAGGAAGCGGGGGGAACAAAGACAGAAATCACAGCTTTGTTTGTCCACTCTCAGGATCATTTGATGACCAGTATTACAGAAATTAATCTTATCAAGGAAATCATTGACTTGAGAAAAGAATTACAAGTGAAAAAATAAATCATCAGGAGGATGAAGATATGATTAAAATTGGGCTGTTTTGTGCAGCAGGTTTTTCAACAGGAATGTTGGTCAATAATATGAAAATAGCTGCGAAAGAAGCTGGTTTAGAGGTTGAGATTGATGCTTATTCTCAGGCCAAGTTAGCAGATTATGCACCAAACTTGGATGTTGCTTTGTTAGGACCGCAAGTAGCTTATACTTTGGATAAATCAGCTGCCATTTGCGAAGAGAACCATATTCCAATTGCGGTCATTCCAATGGCGGACTATGGCATGCTAGATGGTAAAAAAGTATTGAATCTCGCTTTGGGGCTTTTGGAACAAAAATAAGGAGCTTAGTTATGGCTAAAGTAGATACTCAAAAAATTATTGCGCCGATTATGAAATTTGTTAATATGCGCGGTATAATTGCCTTAAAGGATGGCATGTTGGCAATTCTCCCCTTGACAGTTGTTGGAAGTATCTTTCTGATTGTAGGACAGTTACCATTTGAAGGACTCAATCAGGCAATTGCAGGTATTTTTGGGAAAAATTGGACTGAGCCATTTATGCAGGTTTACTCAGGAACTTTTGCGATTATGGGTTTGATTTCCTGTTTCTCCATAGGATATTCTTATGCTAAAAATAGTGGTGTAGAGCCTCTGCCAGCAGGGGTGTTATCCGTGTCCTCGTTCTTCATTCTTTTAAAATCTTCTTATGTACCGACAAAAGGTGAACCTATTGCAGATGCTATTACTAAAGTTTGGTTTGGTGGTCAGGGGATTATTGGAGCTATTATTATTGGTTTGGTTGTCGGTAGTATCTATACCATGTTTATTCAAAAGCATATTGTTATTAAGATGCCAGAGCAAGTTCCGCAAGCGATTGCTAAGCAATTTGAGGCTATGATTCCAGCTTTTGTGATATTCTTCCTTTCCATGGTAGTTTATATTCTTGCTAAAATGCTAACAAAAGGTGGCACTTTTATTGAAATGATTTATGGTGTGATTCAAGTGCCATTACAAGGATTGACTGGTTCCCTTTACGGTGCAATTGGTATCGCCTTTTTCATCTCCTTCTTATGGTGGTTCGGTGTGCATGGGCAATCTGTTGTCAATGGTGTAGTGACTGCTCTATTGCTTTCAAATCTGGATGCCAATAAAGCTTTGCTTGCTGCTGGAAAGCTATCTGTTGGTAAAGGAGCGCATATTGTTACTCAGCAATTCTTAGATAGTTTCCTAATCTTATCTGGTTCAGGTATCACTTTTGGCTTGGTAGTAGCTATGATCTTTGCAGCTAAGTCCAAGCAATACAAAGCACTAGGAAAAGTTGCTGCTTTTCCAGCAATCTTTAATGTCAATGAACCAGTTGTGTTTGGGTTTCCAATTGTTATGAATCCCGTTATGTTCTTGCCTTTTATTCTTGTACCTGTTTTATCGGCTGTAATTGTTTATGGTTCTATAGCAATTGGCTTTATGCAGCCATTTTCAGGGGTGACCTTGCCATGGAGTACACCAGCTATTATTTCTGGTTTCTTAGTGGCAGGATGGCAAGGTGCTCTCATCCAAGTTGTCATTTTAGCTATGTCCACTCTCATCTATTTCCCATTCTTTAAATTCCAAGACAATCTTGCTTACAGTAATGAACTGAAAGCGGAAGGATAAACTACATTGTATCACTGTAAAGAAATTATTTTAACGTTGATTGAGCACAAATGTGCAAAAAATCTTTAATTCGATAATTGATTATAAATGATTGAATTTTTGCATCTTGCATGCTACAATAGTTACGAAAGAAATAAAAATAATTTCATAAGAAAGGTTGTGCTGTGATGACTAATGTAAAAGAAATAGAAAAAACGACTATACAAACGAGTTATTTTGGTAGTTTAACGGACCGAATGAACAAGTATAGGGAAGATGTGCTGGACAAGAAACCTTATATTGATGCTGAACGTGCTGTTCTTGCGACAAGAGCTTATCAAGAGCATAAAGAAAAGCCAAATGTTCTGAAGCGTGCTTATATGCTTAAGGAAATTTTGGAAAATATGACGCTTTATATTGAAGATGAGACCATGATTGTTGGAAATCAGGCTTCGTCTAATAAAGATGCACCTATTTTCCCAGAGTATACTTTAGAATTTGTACTCAATGAATTAGATCTTTTTGAAAAGCGTGATGGCGATGTTTTCTATATTACAGAGGAAACTAAAGAACAAATCCGTAGCATCGCTCCTTTCTGGGAAAACAATAACCTCCGCGCTAGAGCTGGTGCTTTACTTCCAGAAGAAGTTCAGGTTTATATGGAAACTGGCTTCTTTGGAATGGAAGGAAAGATGAATTCTGGTGATGCTCACTTGGCAGTCAACTATCAAAAATTGCTTCAATATGGTTTGAAAGGTTTTGAAGAAAAAGCTCGGGCAGCTAAGGAGGCCTTGGATTTGACAGATCCGGCTAGTATTGATAAATATCATTTCTATGATTCAATTTTCATTGTAGTGGATGCTGTGAAAGCTTATGCGGAGCGTTTTGCCGCCTTAGCCAATCAATTAGCTGAAAAAGCAGAAGAGTCTAAACGCCGTCAGGAGCTCTTAGAAATTGCTAGAATCTGTTCTAAAGTACCGTATGAGCCAGCATCAACATTTGCTGAAGCTGTTCAATCTGTTTGGTTTATCCAGTGTATCCTCCAGATTGAGTCTAACGGACATTCGCTCTCTTATGGCCGCTTTGATCAGTACATGTACCCTTATGTCAAGGCGGACTTGGAAGCTGGTCGTGAGACAGAAGCTAGTATTGTGGAACGTTTAACCAATCTGTGGATTAAGACGATCACCATAAATAAAGTGCGCAGCCAGGCTCACACATTCTCATCTGCGGGCAGTCCCCTTTATCAAAATGTGACAATCGGGGGTCAAACGAGAGATAAAAGAGATGCAGTCAACCCGCTTTCCTACCTTGTGTTGAAATCTGTAGCTCAAACTCATCTTCCTCAGCCAAATCTGACTGTTCGCTATCATGCAGGTTTGGACCCTCGCTTTATGAATGAGTGTATTGAAGTCATGAAGCTTGGTTTTGGTATGCCAGCTTTCAATAATGACGAAATTATCATCCCATCCTTTATCGCAAAAGGCGTTTTGGAAGAAGATGCATACGACTATAGTGCCATCGGCTGTGTGGAAACTGCCGTGCCTGGTAAATGGGGCTACCGTTGTACGGGTATGAGCTATATGAACTTCCCTAAAGTGCTTCTCATCACTATGAACGATGGAATTGATCCCGCATCTGGCAAGCGTTTTGCACCAAGTTTCGGTCATTTTAAAGACATGAAGAGCTTTGCTGAGCTGCAAACGGCTTGGGACAAGACTTTGCGCCACTTGACTCGTATGAGTGTCATCGTGGAAAATTCTATCGACCTGTCTCTTGAAAGAGAAGTGCCGGATATCCTCTGCTCAGCTTTGACAGACGATTGTATCGGACGCGGTAAGCATTTGAAAGAGGGGGGAGCTGTCTATGACTATATTTCTGGTCTCCAAGTCGGTATTGCCAATCTATCAGATTCACTAGCAGCAATCAAGAAGCTAGTCTTTGAAGAAGGCAAACTGACTCCAGCTGAACTCTGGCATGCGCTTGAAACAGACTATGCAGGTGAGCGTGGCAAGGAGATTCAAGAGATGTTGATTCATGATGCACCGAAATATGGTAATGATGATGATTATGCGGATAAGTTGGTGACTGATGCTTACGATATTTATGTGGATGAAATCGCTAAATATCCAAATACCCGTTATGGACGCGGTCCAATTGGCGGTATCCGCTACTCAGGAACATCTTCTATTTCAGCCAATGTTGGTCAAGGTCGTGGTACTTTGGCGACACCAGATGGCCGCAATGCAGGGACACCGCTCGCTGAAGGCTGTTCTCCATCTCACAATATGGACAAGAATGGTCCGACTTCTGTATTGAAATCTGTTTCTAAATTGCCGACAGATGAAATTGTTGGGGGCGTTCTGCTCAATCAAAAAGTGAATCCTCAGACCCTGTCTAAGGAAGAAGATAAAATTAAATTGATTGCTTTACTTCGTACGTTCTTTAACCGTTTGCACGGTTATCATATTCAATACAATGTTGTTTCTAGAGAAACCTTGATTGATGCACAAAAGCATCCTGAAAAACACCGTGATTTGATTGTGCGTGTTGCAGGATATTCGGCATTCTTCAATGTACTCTCCAAAGCAACACAAGATGATATTATCGGACGTACAGAACACACATTATAAAAGAGGTCCAGTTTATGGAATTCATGCTTGATACATTAAATGTAGAAGAAATAAAAAAATGGTCGCAAGTTCTCCCCTTGGCAGGAGTGACTTCTAACCCGACCATCGCTAAAAAAGAGGGAGAGATTGATTTCTTTAAACGTATCCAAGAAGTTAGAGAAATTATTGGGGAAGGTCCTTCCATTCATATTCAGGTTGTTGCCAAAGATTATCAGGGGATTTTAAAAGATGCAGCTGAAATTCGCAAACAGTGTAGTGGAAATGTGTTTGTCAAAGTACCTGTAACCACTGAAGGTTTAGCCGCTATAAAAGTTTTAAAAGCAGAAGGTTACAAGATTACGGCAACTGCTATTTATACCATTTTCCAAGGTTTGTTAGCCATTCAAGCAGGCGCAGATTATTTAGCTCCTTATTATAACCGTATGGAAAATTTGAACATTGATTCAGATGCAGTTATTGGCCAATTGGCGGATGCGATTGCGAAAGAAGGTTCATCTAGCAAAATTTTAGCAGCTTCCTTTAAAAATGTAGGACAAGTCAACAAGGCTTTTGCTGATGGTGCCCATGCTATTACAGCAGGTGCAGATGTCTTTGAATCCGCTTTTGCTATGCCGTCTATCTCAAAGGCAGTGGATGATTTCGCTACCGACTGGGCAGTGATTCACCATCAAGAGTTTATTTAAACTAGTTATAAAAATTATTCCAATAGCTGTGAGGCATTCTAAAAATCTAAAAAGTTGTTAAGAAGTTAGAAAAGCTTTTAGAGCTGTTTCATTAAAGAAAAAGAGGTGTCTTATGAACATTTTTGCAAGTCCGTCTCGTTATATTCAGGGTGAAAATGCCCTCTTTGAAAATGCCAGTCAAATCCTCAAATTAGGTAGTCGCCCTGTGTTGCTTTGTGATGATGTCGTCTACCAGATTGTTGGAGAGAAATTTCAGGCTTATCTAACTCGATATGGTCTTCATGTGCTGCATGTTAGTTTTAATGGTGAAGCTTCGGATAATGAAATCAATCGGGTAGTCGCTTTAGCTGAAAAAGATGGAGCCGATCTAGTGATTGGTCTTGGCGGTGGAAAAACAATTGATAGTGCTAAGGCAATTGCAGATTTATTGGGAAGTTCCGTCGTAATTGCACCGACTATTGCTTCAACAGATGCACCAACATCAGCTCTTTCAGTAATTTATACTGAGGAAGGAGCATTTGAGAAATATATTTTTTACACCAAGAACCCAGATCTTGTCCTGGTAGATTCAAAGGTCATTGCTCAAGCTCCAAAGCGCTTGTTAGCTTCTGGAATTGCAGATGGTTTAGCGACTTGGGTTGAAGCGCGTGCGGTTATGCAGGCAAATGGAGAGACCATGCTAGGACAAAGACAGACTTTAGCAGGCGCAGCTATTGCCCAAAAATGTGAAGAAACTCTTTTTGCAGATGGTTTACAAGCACTGGCTGCTTGTGAGGCGCAGGTGGTAACACCAGCCCTTGAGCATATCATTGAGGCTAATACGCTTCTCAGCGGTGTTGGTTTTGAAAGTGGTGGATTGGCTGCGGCTCATGCCATTCATAATGGATTTACGGCTCTGACTGGTGATATTCATCATCTGACTCATGGAGAAAAAGTAGCTTATGGAACGCTAACACAGCTCTTTCTTGAAAACCGTCCAAAAGAGGAATTGGAAAAATATATTCGTTTCTATCAGAAAATTGGTATGCCTACGACTTTGGCAGAAATGCATTTAGAAAATGCCAGCTATGATGATTTGCTCAAGGTTGGTAAGCAAGCTACTATTGAAGGTGAAACCATTCATCAGATGCCGTTTAAGATTTCAGCATCTGATATTGCGGGTGCTATCCTAGCAGTCGATCGTTATGTAAACTCCTTATAAAAATAAAAAGAAACAAGTCTGATTAGATTGGACTTGTTTTTTCGTGTAGTAGAAGACAACATTCCTATTTTAGATTTCCTCTAGTTATGACTTTCGTAAAATAGAAGAGTCTAAGTGATGAGATAGGACACGTTGTTCTTTTTAGGAGTTGAAAAATTTTTTAAAGTTCTAACAATAGGACTATATTTTACTAAAATATTAATATGTCTTTTATTGCTTTAACATTTTAATAAGTGTATAATAATTTAAAACTGAAATTACAAAGTTAAGAGAGTAAACGCTTTATTTTTTGATAGACGATCACAATAGGAGGTTCGAATGAAGAAAAAGGTTATTGTGGGCATTGTTTCCATTTTAGTATTAGTTTCAGGGGGGATATTTTATATGACACATTCAATACCCAATTCACATGATGACGTTAGTAATGTTTTAGATGAAAAAGGAATCCAGCTTTACAAGCATGGTTTCCGTTTGCTAGAAGAACAAATCGCCACTTATATCAAAGAGCATTATACCGGAGTAAGCAAGATTGAATTTTCCCCGATTTTTATTCAAGGGGATAACAAACACAGTATGTTTAGTGCCAATGTTGTTCCGGCAATCTATGATAAACAGGGAAATAAAGTTATTTTAGGCGGAAGAGTTGAGCGAAGATGGTTTGGGAGATATGGCTTATTAAACGGAATATACTTAGCTTTTGATGGTTCAGATAAAGAAGTGATTGAATTAAAGGTTGATGATCAAGATGTGGATGTGTCTGGAAGTAAGCATCTGCCGGAAAAAGCAAGGTTGAGTTCCAGTAAAAAAATTGACGAAAATATGGCGGCGTTGATTAAAGACGGACAGCTAAAAGAAGTGGTTAAGAATGATTCTGGCAGTCCTAAGGCAGAGGTTGTCTATAATATTGAAATTAAAAAAGGAGATTATTCTGAATGGCGCTGAAAGATAAGGAAGTACAAGACTTACAAACAGACATACTTAATATTATAAAAGATAAAAAGATTGGAGAGTGTTTTGATTCGGGTGAAATGAGTTACCAACTCATCCACAAGGTCAACGAAACGACCCAAGCTATTGCAGTAGCGCCTATTGTCAATGGCAAGCCAGACTACAGTCAAACAACGATTGTGGCAGCCGGCACGCAAGACATGAACCATGATGTGAATAAGCATGTTGCCGAATCTCTTACGAATGCAGCAGTAGCTATGACGGGTTTGACCGAACAAACCAAAGACATTCGCCGATTCTATAAGGAGACATTGGTCAACTCCTGAAATATCCTTTTAATTTTGCTATACTATAAGGGAATAAATCCTTATTCTTTGATAAGATATCGAAATGGAGGTCAATGATGAAGAAACTTATTTCAGGAATCGTTGTTATGGTAATGATTATTTTAGGAGGAGTGTTTTATATGAACCAACAAAGTCATAATCCCGATACGGGTATTTTGGATAAACAGGAAGTGCAGCTTTACAAGCATGGTTTTCGTTTGTTAGAAGAACAAATCGCCACCTATATCAAAGAGCATTATACCGGAGTAAGCAAGATTGAATTTTCCCCGATTTTTATTCAAGGGGATAATAAGCATAGTATGTTTCATGCTAATGTTGTTCCTGTGGTCTATGATGAATCTGGGAATAAAGCTTATTTAGGTAGGAAAATCGGTGATCAGAGCTATGGGAATTATGGTATTTTTTGGGACGTTAGATTGGATTTTGATGGTTCAGATAAAGAAGTGATTGAGATAAAAGTTGGTGATGAATTTCTGGAAATTTCTGGAAGCAAACATTTGCCTGATAAAGCTAAATTAAATTCTAAGCCAAAAATTGATAAAAATATTGAGGCTTTAGTTAAAGATGGGCAGCTAAAAGGAGTGGTTAAGAATGATTCTGGCAGTCCTAAGGCAGAGGTTGTCTATAATATTGAAATTAAAAAAGGAGATTATTCTGAATGGCATTAAATGATGAAAATGTGCAGGAATTACAAGTTGAAGTTCTTAATATAATAAAAGACCAAAAAACTGGGAAAAAATTTGTACTTGATGGAACAGGCAAAGAATATCAACTCATCCACAAGGTCAACGAAACGACCCAAGCCATTGCAGTAGCGCCTATTGTCAATGGCAAGCCAGACTACAGCCAAACAACGATTGTGGCAGCCGGCACGCAAGACATGAACCATGATGTGAATAAGCATGTTGCCGAATCCCTCACAAACGCCGTAGGGGCAACGACTGGTCTGACCGAACAAACCAAAGACATTCGCCGATTTTATAAGGAGGCAAAAGAAAAGATCCCCTCTGCTAATGGGGTGATTTCCAATATGTCGGGTTTCAGTCAGTCTGGTCCTGCAGTTGCTAAGGTGGCAGCCGAAAATAAAGTAGAGAGAGTGACCAATTTTATGGACTGGGGAGCTGCCGCTGCTGTTAAGCAAGGACTTTCCAGTTCTAAAGGTCTGACCCCTAAGGAAGTTGCCTATCTGAAACAGCACGCTCATATTTATAGTGATGCCGGAAAAGATGTGACGAACTTCGATGGCGGTGGAGGAGCAATTCCCTATGGACGCGTTTTTACAGTAGATGGCAAAAAGCATAGCGCTGCTTTCCCACGGATGAAAGAAAATGGGCTAGATACCGATTGGTATGTGAAACAAGGGAAGTTCTGCTCGGGCATGACGGAGAAACAGGTTCGCGCAATTGCAAAGAAAAAAGCTAGCCAAGCCAAAGAGTTTGACATTCGTAACCCTGAGACCTGGTTTGACAGCACAGATCCAGAATTTTATGTGAAGGAGTACAAACGAATCTATGGGTCTTTTGCGAAAGAGAATAAACGTTTGACGAAACTCAAGTACAATCGCCAGAAGATTTCCAGCCTTCATAAACAATTATCAAGTGCCTCTGGCTCTAAACGAGTGAGCTTGCGAGAGGAATTGGTAGGAATAACCGCTCAGACGGCCCAATTACAGTCTGAGGAATTTGAAAGAGCGATTCAAGAAAAATTAGCAGAATATAAAGAAAAGGTAGAGGAACAGATTAAAGAGGTAAGGAAGGCATCTCATGAGATGGCGCAATACTTATCAGCGATAGAAGTGGAAGCAGTTTTGGCAGATTTTACGATAAGTGCTTGTTGGGATGAAGCAATAGAGGTAGAAACGTTAAAAGCCACAAGCACTTATAAAACTCAGTTAGACACTTTCTCAAGTAAACTGAATGAGGTAGCCGAACATATTATTGAAACAGATCGTAATGGTGCGACTTTATTTGCTCGAAACTATTAAGGGGAGGGAGATAGATGATTGAAATGTTGGCAGCTAGCCAAGCAGAAGCAAGAGCTCTTCAAATAGAAATAAAGAAGAATCAAGAAAGAGCCGCTATTCGCTCGGTTGTACTGGCACAAAGAATGATATTATCGACAGAATCCATGGCTTTACAAGCGTGGTTGGAGCAAGAATCCACAGAGATGATGGCTTTTTCTAGTAAAACGTTGGTTTCAGATTTGCAAGATGGCTTGACAGGGAAAGCAGCAGAAAGTGCTAGGGATTACCTTACGAATATTCCACGTCCTCATTTACAGAGTCCGATTAAGGGAGGGGAATAATATGTCCAATCTAAGACAACAAAGAGAAGCATTGGAAAATGAGCATAGATATTATCAGAAGCGTTTGGATAGTATTGAACAAGAGTATCATTATATGAAAAGGGATATGATGAATCATACGGATCGTCTTTGTAACTGGACTTCACATTTTTATCGTGATATTCCAAACCATTTGGGAGCTGCTACGAGCCAATTGTGGCAATTACGAGATGAGTTTGATATGCGGATGAGACGTTATGAGAGGCAGTTGGCAGAAGAAAGATCTAGAGAAAGAAAACAATATCGTAAACGATTGGATGACCTAGAATATCACAGATGACTTTTAACTCATCTGTGATATTTTGTTTTCTACACTTTTTTTAGATATTTGCCCTCTATTTTAAGAAGTGAAAGTTTTAGCATTGATTAAAGCGCTTTCTCGGCATAAAATGGACATGGGAAGTCGCACATGTTTATTCCATTTCTGGAACAAAAGTGCATGTTATGGATTATCTTACTATTGTCAGTCAATCGTCCAATCATTGGCTAAATAAATTGATAATAGAAAATAGTGAACTCAGTATCATACATCATCTAGTAATTGATAGAGTAGGAGGTAAATGTAAAAGCACTGGGAGAAGTGTGATGTGAGACTACTATTTCAAATTAAGAAAGGAGAAGATGATGAGAAAAAATCATTCCCTCAAATTTTCCATAGGTGCTTTTGCAATCATCGCTGGGATGACAATCTTAAGCGCCTTTTCTGCTTATGCTGATAATGAGCAAACTCTACCTGAACAGCAGTATCTTACGACAATAGCGGAAAAATTGACAAATAAGCATAGCAATGTGGAAAATTCTAAGCAAGAGTTGACTTTTAAAGATGTACCCAAGCTTCGTCCAAAAGAAGTTACCTTTGCTACTTGGCAAGATCTATTAAATTGGAAGCCAGGTGCTCGCCCAGATGATGATATTAATCGTTCTAGTGTTCCTCTGGCTTCGCGTTATCAGGGAAGCTTAATAAATAAAACTGCAAATCCAGAAGCGCAGCTGCAGGCTTTATCAAATATGAATTCTAAAGCTGCAACTCGTTCGTCAGTTGGTGATGAGGAATTTAATGCTTATGCTTTTGATTATTGGCAATATGTGCATTCAATGGTTTACTGGGATGGTCTCGTTCCAACACCAGATGTGATTGATGCTGCACATCGAAATGGAGTGCCTATTTATGGTAGTTTATTCTTTAATTGGTCTACGAAAGCAGAAGATCAGAAGCGTTTGTTGGAAGCGATGAAACAGGATTCAGATGGAAGCTTCCCTATTGCTAAAAAGCTAGCAGAAATTGCTAAATACTATGGATATGATGGTTATTTTATCAATCAAGAAACATGGGCAGGAAATTTACCTGGATTACCGACTAAAATTCGAGATTTTATAATCTATTTGAAAGAATACTCCCGTTCAATTGGTCATCCTTTAGCTGTTTCTTGGTATGATGCTATGCTCAATAATGGTAAACGTGAATATATCAATGGATTAAATGACCAAAACGACTTTTATCTGAAAGCAAGAGAAGCAGACAAAAAAATTGCAGCAGATACGTTGTTTGCTAATTTTAATTGGACTAAATCCAGTATTGACGAGTCTGTTAAGCATGCAAAGACAATTGGTCGTAATCCTTATGATGTGTATGCTGGTCTTGAATTGCAAAAAGGTGGCTCTTATAAAACGGATGTTAACTGGAATAGCTTGCTTGATCCGTTAACCAAGAAACTCAAGACTTCTCTTGGGTTGTTTGCTCCTGATACCATTATTAGTTTCGGAAAGACAGGCGAGGAATACCATCGGCATGAAAATCGTTTCTGGACAGGATTTCAAGGGGATCCAACTGTCGAACAACCTACAAACCAGAAATGGCGAGGTATCAGTAATCTCATTGCGGATAGGACACCAATTACGGGGACGACTTTTAATACTTATTTTAATACGGGTCATGGCAGAAAATGGTTTGTAGATGGAGCGATTTCCAAAGATGGTCCTTGGAATTATCGTTCTGTGTCTGGTATTTTGCCAACTTGGCGTTGGTGGATTCAATCTACGGGACAAAAATTGAATGCTGACTATGATTTTGAACAAGCTTTTAATGGCGGAAATTCTCTGAAATTTACTGGAAATCTAACAGAAAAAACCAAACAAGATATTATGCTTTACTCTACTAAGTTGGAAGTAAAATCTACAAGTAAATTAAGAGTTTCTTATCGTGGAGGTGCAGGAACGACAATTCAAGTTGGTCTTGCTACATCACCAGATTATAAAACTTTTGAATATCGTACCTTAACCCTTTCCTCAGATAATAAATGGAAAACGGACACGCTTGATTTATCTTCTTTAGCAGGTAAAACTATTTATGGTATTAAACTCACTGTCAGCAATGAACAAGCTGTTTCTAACTATCAATTCAATCTGGGACAGCTCGGTATTTTTGATACAGACACTGCTCCTTCTGCACCTAGTAACGTAGTCATCAAAAATAAAGTGATTAAAACTGCACGTGAGGCAGAAGCAACTCTTACATTTAAAGCTTCTCAAGGAGCAGATTATTATGAAGTGTACCAGGAAATTGGCAATAAATGGAAATTAGTGACAGGATCTTCTAGTACGAATATCTACCTTTCCAAAATCAGTCGTTTAATATCTGATAGAGGAGAAAGTCAACGCCTGAAAGTCGTTGCTGTAGGTAAAAATGGTGTTCGTTCTACAGAAAGTATTATTAACTTTAATTGGGGATTGGCAGCAGATGATACGACAGATCCAAAACCTGAGGCACCAAATGTTGTTTTAGGCGCTGTTGTAACAGGCACAAGTCTTGGAAAAACAAATAAAAATGAAGGTCCTGAAAATATGCTGACAGGTACAATCACTGGCTTGTCTGATAAATGGTCCAGTTCTGCTAGTCAAGCTTCTGTTGATATTAAATTGACACAACCACGTACGATTGTCCGTTGGGTAACAGAACATGCAGGCGCAGGAGGTGAGTCAGTCAATGATGGACTTATGAATACCAAAGATTTTGATCTTTATTATAAAGATGAGGCTGGTAAGTGGCAACTGGCAAAATCTATTCGTGGCAATAAAGCGCATGTTACGGACATTACTCTTGACCGTCCTATTACCGCGCAAGAATGGCGACTTCATGTCATTACATCAGATAATGGTACTCCTTGGAAAGCTATTCGGATTTACAATTGGAAAATGTATGAAAGTCTCAATAAAGAAACACCTAACATTCCTATGCAACATACAGCTATCCGAGATTTAGGTAATAATCGCATCCAAGTTGGCTTTAAAAACGTTCCAGCAAACACAACCGTTAATCTATATGATTCAAAAGATGCTACTAAGCCAATTGCAACGCATAAAACTACTAAAATGGGAAATGTCATTTTTAAACCTATTGACTTTAAAAAGAGACCAAGAGTTTTATACTACCGTACGCAAGCAGACGGTATGGATTTGAGCAATCGTTTGGCCATTATCATTCCGCCAAGAGCAGGTACTGAAAAGCCTGATAAACCCCAAGATGACAATCCTACAAAACCTTCTGATGCTGATAAAATGATGACATTAGTAGACAAAGATGGCCAAATCAAGGTGATAGGTACTGCGAAAGCTTTAAATGGTGCAACACAGGTCAAGGTGCAGATACCAACTGGAACACCTCCAGCACTAAAAGGAAAAAATTATCAATTATATGATATTACTTTGTATAATGCAAAAGGCGAGAAAGTACAAGTTATGAGTGAAGTGACTGTTCTGATGAGAAGTAAGGGGAAGGTTAGCAAAGTTTATCACGTCTCAAACAATAAGCTGGAAAATCTTCCTTTTACGCAAAATAAAGATTTAACGGAAACTACGTTTAAAACAGCTCATTTCAGTCAATATGCTGCCGTTTATGAAAATACAAAATCAGAAAATCCTGATTCTACATCACAAACGAAACCATCTGCATCGAATCATTCACAACAACCCAACAAATCTAAAAATCAGTCGCCTACAAATAAAACAGCATTGCCAAGTACAGGTAGTACTGACAGCCATCTAAGTTTATTTGGAGTCGGATTAATCGTATTTGTTTATCTTGGAATCATCAGAAAAAAAGAATATTAAATCTATTGTTACCAAAATATTGAATTGTCATACTTGTAAAAGAAGGGCGATTCAAAGCGAAAAAGTCAGGTAATATGTTAAATGAGGTGAGAGCTTGTTATAAATAAAAAAGAAAGATGATGAGTAGAGGCTGAGACACTATTGTCTCAGCCTCAGTTTGTTATATTTAAATCTTGTCAAACTGTTGTTTTTTGTCTCTTGACTTCCTAAAAGTTCTAACTACCTTTTCTATGGTAACCAGGAATGGTAGAAATCCAATTCTTTTCCGGAAAGAAGTTCATGGTGGGAAATACGGGTGTATTGTTTTTTATCCAATCGTACATCTTTGACAAAATGGAAATGGGAATAATTATGGTGGCTACGGATATCTAACCAATGCATTGCTTGAGGTAAGTAAATGCGCAAGTGGTTAAAGAGTGGAGTTCCTAGATCATAGTCCGCTTTGCCAGGACAGGTGGGATATAAGCCTAAAGCACTCCAAATATACCAAGCTGATAGACTGCCATTGTCTTCATCTCCGGGAAAGGCTTGGAAATTAGGAAGAAAAGCTTGATTGCGAATGCTTTTTAAAATGAGACTGGTATATTCAGGATGAGCACTGTAGCGAAAAAGATAAGGGATATGAAAACTTGGCTGATTCGAAATAGCCAATTGTCCAAATCTTGCAGTAGCCATCTCGCTCATCTCGTGGATTTCAAATCCGTAGCCTCCGATTTCAAAATGGGGGGTATCATTGCATAATTTTATCAGATAGGATGTAAAAATTTTCTCTCCACCCATCAGTTCTTTCAACCCTTCTATATCGTGGAGGATTCCTACAGTATTTTGAATAGCAGAGCATTCAGCATAGTCTTTTCCCCAACTGTAGGGAGAAAAAGCAGTTTTGAAGTTTCCTTGGCGATCTTTTGGTCGTATATAACCGGTTTGGGAGTCGAATAACTGTTTATAATTGAGTGCCTGCTGAGCGTAATTGTGGGCTTCTTTTTTATATCCCAGTTTTTTAGCAAGAATAGAAATACAAAAATCACTATAACTATAATCGAGAGAGTGGCTGACGCTTTCGTGATAATCAACTGGCAGATATCCTAATTTTTGATAATCTTCTGTACCGTGACGTCCGTATATTTGAGATGGATCTTCTATGGTAGCGGTTTTTATCATAGCCTGCAAAAGTTCTTGTTCAAAATCTGGAATTAAGTCTTTTATTGCTCCATCCGCAATAACACCATCAATCAAGGTTCCAGGCATCATGCCTCGCTCATCAGGAGCCAACCATTTAGGTAAAAATCCATTTTCATGGTAGAAATGGAGAAATCCTTCTAGGAAATCGTGGTACTTTTCGGGAGCCACTAGTGCGAGCAGAGGAAAGTTTGTACGAAAACTATCCCAAAAGCCAATGTTGGTATATAATTTTCCACTTTCAACGTGTTGTTTTTTCAAATTCAGATGAATTTCTTGCCCCTGCTTGTTAATTTCGTAGAAAGTTTGCGGAAAAAGAAAGAGGCGGTAAAGAGCGTGATCAAACAGATGCCGGTCAGCCTCGCCTTGCTCTACAATATCAAAGCGGTTTAAATAATGTTTCCAATTAGTTTCAGCGCTTTCTTTTATTTCTTCAAACGTTCCACTAGGTAGATTGAATTGTGCTTGTTCAGATGAAATAAAGGAAGTGGCTAGAGTAGTTTCCAGGATTTCAGTGTTAAAGTCCAAGCACCAATCCGTTCCTAGACGAGAAATCTTTTGGATAACTTGACTAAACTGCAGACAAAGATGCATGATCAGAGGGCTTTTGGTGGTGTTTGTTTCTTCAATGATTTTTAGGAAAATGCTGTGAGGATTTAGTTGCTTAATATGTAGTTCAGCAGAAGTATGGAAAAGGAGACTTAGTTTTTTATTCTCTAAGCTTGTGAAACGTAGCTTGGCTCCATAGAGACTGGGTGTTATTTCTGTGCTTAATTGATAACGATTAGAATAGAGCTTTAGATAATGTGGTTGAAATGTAGCTTCAGATACTAGATAAGAAGATTGTCGGTAAAGTAAATCTTCCTCTTCAACTTTTTCTGTTACTGGTGTAAGTAGCAACCAAGAAAAATCTCCTATCCAAGGGCTCGGCTGATGAGTCAGGCGAATACCTTGAAAAATAGGAATAGTGGGATTAAAATACCAAGCTCCGTTCAAATGGCTAGTCTGAGGGACAAAGTAATTCATTCCAAATGGGACACCGGTGTAGGGGAGTGTATTGCCGTTAGAAAAATGAGGGGTATTCTCTGTCCCATAGCGAGTATCAATACTTTCAAGTACAGTTTTCATAAGCAGTTTCTCTTTTGATAGATTATGTAAGTTGATTATAACACGAAACAACAAGCAAATGTTGCTTGTAAAAAGATATTATCGAAAGCCCTTTAGTTTGTGTATATATTTTAAAAACAGTTTAGCCTATACTAGATAATGTAAACGAGTATGAAACGGAGGTATTCATGATTTATTCAAAAGAAATAGTCAACAAATGGCTAGACTCTATCGCTCAAATAGCTAAAAATCATCCTACTTGGATAGCGGTATTTAAACGTTGTTATACAGATACTTTAGACAATACTGTAAAAATTTTAGAAGATGGCTCAACTTTTGTTTTGACTGGAGATATTCCAGCTATGTGGCTGCGGGATTCGACAGCTCAGCTCAAGCCCTATCTCTTTGTAGCCAAGGAAGATCCAAAAATCCGTCAAACAATTGCTGGTCTGGTCAAGCATCAGATGGCACTGATTTTAAAAGATCCCTATGCCAATGCTTTTAATATCGCAGACAACTGGAAGGGACATCATGAGACAGACCATACGGACTTGTCCGGTTGGATTTGGGAACGCAAGTACGAAGTGGATTCTCTCTGCTATCCTCTGCAGCTAGCTTATCTCTTGTGGAAAGAAACTGGAGAAACGAGCCATCTAGATGCTACCTTTATTGCTGGAGTTAGAGAAATTCTTCGAGTTTGGACGGTAGAACAAGACCACAGCCAGTCTTCTTATCGTTTTGTTCGTGATACGGACCGCAAGGAAGATACCTTGGTTAATGATGGACAAGGACCCGATTTTGCAGTGACAGGTATGACTTGGTCTGCCTTTCGTCCGAGTGATGACGCTTGTATTTACAGCTATCTGGTACCGTCTAATATGTTTGCAACAGTTGTTTTGGGCTATGTGGTAGAAATCTTTGACAAATTGAATCTGGATGGAGCTGAGGAGATTGTTCCTCATGCACAGCGCCTGCAAAAGGAAATCAAAGAAGGAATTGAAAACTATGCCTATATGAAAAACGCCAAAAATGAAAAGATTTACGCTTTTGAGGTGGATGGTTTGGGAAATGCCAGTATGATGGATGATCCAAATGTGCCAAGCCTTTTGGCCGCACCATATCTCGGCTTTTGTTCGATAGATGATGAAGTCTACCAAGCTACACGCCGTACCATTCTGAGTTCAGAAAATCCTTACTATTATGAGGGTTCGTACGCTGCAGGGTTAGGCAGTTCGCACACCTTTTATCGCTATATCTGGCCGATTGCCTTGGCTATTCAAGGATTGACCACTCATGATAAGGAAGAGAAACGTCGGATTCTGGACTTGATGGTAGCCTGTGATGGTGGAACGGGAGTTATGCACGAAAGCTTCCATGTAGACGATCCAACCAAGTATTCTCGTGAATGGTTCAGCTGGGCCAATATGATGTTCTGCGAATTAGTATTAGATTATTATGACTTAAAGATTGAGGTATAAAATGGAAAATATTACTGTACATATTATTTCTCATAGCCACTGGGACCGCGAATGGTATCTCCCTTTTGAATCCCACCGTATGCAGCTGGTAGAGCTTTTTGACAATCTATTTGATCTTTTTGAAAATGATCCAGATTTCAAGAGCTTCCACCTAGACGGGCAAACTATTGTTTTGGATGATTATCTAGAAATCTGTCCTGAAAATCGGAACAAGGTGCAGCGTTACATTGATGAAGGCAAATTGAAAATTGGGCCTTTCTATATCTTGCAGGATGATTATTTGATTTCAAGCGAAGCCAATGTCCGTAATACCTTGATTGGTCAGCAGGAGTGCAAGAAGTGGGGCAAGTCCACTCAAATTGGCTATTTCCCAGATACTTTTGGGAATATGGGGCAAGCGCCTCAGCTTTTGCGGCAATCAGGTATTCATGTAGCTGCTTTCGGTCGGGGGGTGAAACCAATCGGGTTTGATAACCAAGTCTTAGAAGATGAGCAGTTTACTTCTCAGTACTCTGAAATGTACTGGCAAGGTGCAGATGGCAGCAAGGTTTTGGGGATTCTCTTTGCTAATTGGTATAGCAATGGGAATGAAATCCCGGCAAATCCAGAAGAAGCGAAAGTTTTCTGGGAGAAGAAATTGGCTGATGTGAAGAGCTATGCCTCTACTAATCAATGGTTGATGATGAATGGCTGTGACCACCAGCCAGTTCAGCGCAATCTCAGCGAAGCTATCCGAGTAGCCAATGAACTTTATCCACATATCAACTTTGTGCACAGTTCTTTTGATGACTATGTGAAAGCTGTGGAAGCTGCCTTGCCTGAGGAATTGTCTATAGTTCAAGGCGAATTGACTAGTCAAGAAACTGACGGTTGGTATACGTTAGCTAATACTTCTTCAGCCCGTATCTATCTAAAACAAGCTTTTCAAGAAAATAGCAACTTGCTGGAGCAGGTAGTTGAACCATTGACTGTTATTACAGGCGGTCACAATTACAAAGACCAGCTGACTTACGCTTGGAAGACTCTTTTGCAAAATGCGCCACACGACAGCATCTGCGGCTGCAGTGTCGATGAAGTTCACCGTGAAATGGAGACCCGCTTTGCCAAAGTTAATCAAGTGGGGGAATTTATCAAAGGAAACCTACTGGAAGAATGGAAGCAAAAATTAGATAGCCGTCAAGCTGAGAGTGACCTCCTCTTCACTGTTGTCAATACTGGGCTCCATGACAAGGTAGATACCGTTTCTGTGGCTGTGACATTTGCGACCTGTGATTTCAAGGAAGCCCATCCGACAGAAGCCTACCAGAGAATGGCGGATCTGACAATTCCAGATTTTATTGTTAAAGATTTGGATGGCCGCTCCGTTGAAGCCAAAATCGAAGATTTGGGAGCTAGTTTCCAATATGACCTACCAAAAGATCGCTTCCGTCAGGCCTATATTGCCCGCCAGCTGCGCGTGACTTTGCCGATTCACCTAGCACCTCTGGCTTGGAAAACCTTTCAATTGCTTCCTGGTGCAAAAGAAGAACATGAAGGCCTCTACCGAAATGGCGTGATTGACACTCCATTTGTAACTGTTAGCTTTGACAAACACTTGACTGTCTATGATAAGACAACTCATGAAGCCTATGAAAACTTCCTCCGTTTTGAGGATCGAGGCGATATTGGGAATGAGTATATCTACTTCCAGCCAAAAAATACAGAGCCAATCTATGCAAAACTGGCTGACGTTAAGGTTCTGGAAAACAATGCTCGCTATGCCAAGGTGGAATTAAGCCATGAATTGACCCTGCCAGTAAGCGCAGATGAGCTGTTGGAACAAGAGCAAAAAGGTATCGTCGAATTTATGACTCGCTCAGCAGGTCGTTCGTCAGAATTGACAAGCATGATCTTGACGACAGAGTTGACAGTCTTTGCGGATAGTCCGCAACTACGCTTTAAGACTCGCTTTACTAATACTGCTAAGGATCACCGAATTCGTGTTCTCTTCAGAACTCATAACAGCAGTAAAACCAACGATTCAGACAGCATTTACGAAGTAGTTCGTCGCAACAATCGACCAGCTTCCTCCTGGGAAAATCCAGAAAATCCACAGCACCAGCAAGCCTTCGTCAGCCTCTATGATGACCAAAAGGCTGTAACAGTAGTTAATAAAGGCCTAAATGAATACGAGATTTTAGGTGATGATACGATTGCTGTCACTATTCTGCGGGCAACAGGGGAGCTAGGTGACTGGGGTTACTTCCCAACGCCAGAAGCCCAATGTCTGCGTGACTTTCAAGTCGAGTACACAGCAGAATGCCACCAACCGCAAGAGCGTTTTGCTGCTTATCGTCGGGCTAAAGCCTTCCAAACACCTCTGACAGCCTTCCAAATCTCTAAACAAGAAGGAAGTGTCGCAGCGGCGGGTCAAGCTTTGGAGCACCCTGCTCTGAACCTAGCAGAAATCTGCCCGACAGCCCTTAAAGTGGCGGAAGACGAGTCAGGTATCGTACTTCGTTACTACAATATGAGCCAAGAAGAGCAGGAAGTGATTTCTGATTCCAAAACTCTAGTTAACCTTTTGGAAGAAGTAGTGTCAGAAAAGCTAGGAGCCTTAGGACCACAGGAAATCCGCACAGAGCTCTTGAAGTAAGATTACGCTGACTACTGGGGTGTCTTGTCTCAGTCTTAGAATAAAAAACTGATAAAGGAGAAAATATGATCATTGCAACAGTGGATATAGGCGGAACAGGTATCAAGTTTGCGGCTATGTCCAAAGAAGGAAAGATAGTAGAAAAGCAGGATATTGCTACACCTGACAATTTAGATGACTTGCTGGCTTGGTTGGATTCTTACCTTTCTAAGCGAGATTACCAAGGCATTGCTATGAGTGTGCCTGGGGCAGTTGATCGAGCAACAGGAATTATTGGCGGTATTAGCGCAGTTCCCTATATTCACGGTTTTTCTTGGTATGATAAGCTAGCTTCTTATGGTCTGCCAGTTCGTCTAGAAAATGATGCCAACTGTGTTGGTTTGAGCGAACTTTTGGCTCACCCGGAGCTAGAAAATGCTGCTTGTGTTGTCATTGGTACTGGTATTGGCGGGGCCTTGATTCTCAATGGTAGGTTGCACCGAGGTAAGCACTATCTGGGTGGGGAATTCGGGTATATGCTCTTGTCCGAGCCTGCTGAGACACTGGGAAATTGGTCGCTCTTGGCTTC
Source organism: Streptococcus sp. SI1 (assembly GCF_030439945.1). Classification (NCBI taxonomy): domain Bacteria; kingdom Bacillati; phylum Bacillota; class Bacilli; order Lactobacillales; family Streptococcaceae; genus Streptococcus; species Streptococcus sp. SI1. Next base: position 398,278 of record NZ_JAQFJE010000002.1, on the reverse strand, counting down.
AACAGGCAGTTTAGTTCGCTCCGTTCAAGCTAGTACTGACTCGAAAGACTGGAATGGAAAGAAGATCTATCAAGCTGCGGCTACAGGAGATGAAACTTGCCAAGCAGCTATTGAACAAATGAACCGAAATCTTGCCAAGGGTTTGCTCAATATCCAATATCTCTTTGATCCGGATGTGATTAGTCTGGGAGGCTCTATCAGCCAAAATCCTGACTTTATCAAAGGTGTCCGCTCAGCGATTGCTTATTATGTCAATCGTTATGAAGAATATTCGGTGGCTCCAGAGATTCTAGCTTGTACTTATCAAGGAGAGGCTAACCTTTATGGCGCTTTAGTAAATTGGTTACAGGAGGAAGGTCAATGGCCACATTCTTAGGACTATCAAGTAAACAAGAAAAAGCTCTTATCCGTTTAGAAAAGTATTTGAACTTAGGAGAAATTGAAGTCGATCTTGCTCCTAACTCAACTGTATCGATCAAAGTGGAAGGTTGTCAAGGACATTATCAAGTCAGTTATGAACAACCTCATCAGATCTATCGAGCTTTGGCCCTTTTATCTACCGCTCTTAAATCAGGGCAGGATGAGGTTCATATTGTGGAAGAAGCAGCTTATGAGGATTTGGCTTATATGGCTGACTGCTCCCGCAATGCTGTTTTAAACCTAACCTCAGCCAAGAAGATGATTGAAGTCTTGGCCTTGATGGGCTATTCCACTTTTGAACTCTACATGGAAGATACCTATGAGATAGAAAATCAGCCCTATTTTGGCTATTTCAGAGGACGCTACACAGTTGCAGAATTGCAAGAGATTGAGAACTATGCTGCAGATTTTGATTTGGCTTTCGTTCCCTGCATTCAGACATTGGCCCACCTGTCAGCTTTTGTCAAATGGCAGGTCAAGGAAGTGCAGGAACTTCGAGATGTTGAGGATATTTTACTGATTGGTGAAGAAAAAGTTTATGACCTAATCGAAGGCATGTTTCAGACCATGGCGCATCTGCATACACGCAAGATTAATATCGGAATGGATGAAGCCCACTTGGTTGGTCTCGGACGCTATTTGATTCAGCATGGTTTCCAAAATCGCAGTCTCCTCATGTGTCAACACCTTGAGCGAGTCTTGGATATTGCAGACAAATATGGCTTCCACTGTCAGATGTGGAGCGATATGTTCTTCAAGCTCATGTCAGCGGATGGCCAATATGACCGTGATGTAGAAATCCCAGAAGAAACCCGAGTTTATCTGGATCGTCTGAAAGACAGAGTGACCTTGGTTTATTGGGATTACTATCAGGATAGCGAGGAGAAATACAATCGTAACTTCCATAATCACCAGAAAATCAGTCAGGACATCGCTTTTGCTGGAGGCGCTTGGAAGTGGATTGGTTTTACACCAAATAATCATTTCAGTCGTTTGGTAGCCATCGAAGCCAATAAGGCCTGCCGACAAAATCATGTCAAGGAAGTGATTGTGACTGGTTGGGGAGATAACGGTGGTGAATGCTCTCAATTTGCTATTTTACCGACCTTACAAATCTGGGCAGAATTAGCTTATCGCAATGATTTAACAAATGTTGCACAGCATTTTCTGCTTAGTACAGGCCTTGATTTTGATGATTTCATGAAAATAGATTTGGCTAATCTCTTGCCAGATTTGCCAGATAATCTCAGTGGTATCAATCCAAATCGTTATATTTTATATCAAGATATTCTTTGTCCATTACTGGATAAGCACATCCGCCCTCAAAAAGATAGACTTCATTTTGAACAGGCGGCTCAGCAATTGAGAAATATTAGCAAAAGAGCAGGAAGCTACAGTTATTTATTTGCTACACAGGAACAGTTAAATCAAGTCTTATCTCTTAAGGCTAGGATTAGCTCTCGTATTCGATCTGCTTATCAGAATAAACAAAAAACTATTTTAAAGACATTCGCCCTGGAGGATTTAGAAGTTCTTTATCAAGAAGTGGAGAAGTTTGCTGCATTGTTTAGCACGCAATGGATTGAGGAAAACAAGGTTTTTGGTTTAGATACGATTGATATTCGCATTGGTGGTTTGCTCAAGCGCATCAAACGAGCGCAAGAGCGTTTGTTGCAGTATGTTAATGGGGAAGTCGATTGTTTAGAAGAGTTGGAAGTTGAACTCTTGCCCTTCAATGATTGTTATACCGCACAAGGCTTTACAGTTACTAGTGCCAATCAATGGCATACGATTGCGACTGCTTCAACGATTTACACTACCTAATCAAAACAGGACTTACTTGCGATCAATCTTTTTTAATAAACTAAAAGTGTCTTTTTCCTATTTTCGTCATATAATAAATAATTAGTAGAATTTTTTCTATAATTAGGAGTTTAGTTAAGACCATGAAAAGGGGTATAATAAAACATGGAAGCGGTATCATTCTCAAAAAAGGAAAGGGGGATTTTAGTGAAAAATTTTGTAAAAACCTTAAAAGATAATGCGATCTTTTTATTCATGGTTTTACCTGGTGTTATTTGGCTGATCCTATTTTTCTATATACCTGTTTTAGGAAATGTGGTTGCTTTCAAAAACTTTAAACTAAGCAGTGAAGGTTTTCTCCATAGTGTACTGACTAGCGAATGGGTGGGGCTAAAGAATTTTCAGTTCCTCTTTAACTCAAAAGATGCTTTTACGATTACGCGAAATACGGTTTTGTACAATAGTGGATTTATTATTTTAGGCCTTATTTTCTCTGTAGGGTTTGCTATTGTCTTTAGTGAATTGCGCTCAAAGAGATTAGTGAAATTCTATCAAACAACAATGTTATTTCCTTATTTTCTTTCATGGGTTATCATCAGTTTCTTCGTTGATGCTTTCTTGAATCCAGGAAAAGGATTGTTGAACCATCTCTTGCATAATCCAAATATCAATTTTTATACAGTTCTGTCTTTCTGGCCAGCTTTCATTCTCTTTATTGGGATTTGGAAAGGGCTTGGTTACAGTAGTATTTTCTATTATGCAAGTATTATGGGAATTGATCCAACTTATTATGAAGCAGCTACGGTTGACGGTGCTTCAAAATGGCAGCGAATTCGCCATGTCACCATTCCATATCTAGCTTCTTTGATTACCGTCTTGACAATTTTGGCAGTCGGAAATATCTTCCGTGCAGACTTTGGGCTTTTTTATACAGTTCCGCATGACTCTGGTTCACTTTATAGTGTCACCAATGTTCTAGATACCTATGTTTATCGTGGAATTTCCGGTACAGGAGACTTAGGAATGGCGTCTGCAGCAGGGCTCTACCAATCGATTGTGGGCTGTATTCTAGTTGTTGTAAGTAATTTAATCGTCCGCAGAATTGACAAAGAATCTGCTCTGTTTTAGAAAAGAGGAGACTATGAAATCGAAAAAAATTCAAAAAGAAAAGATTGATTATGTCGGTATTCATTCTTTTGATAAAAAAACAGACTTTTTCTTTAATGTCTTGATTGCAATCTTTGCCTTATCTTGTGTCTTACCTTTCTTCTTTGTGATTATCATATCTCTGACGGATGAAACAAGTTTGGTACAGAATGGCTTTGCTTTTTGGCCATCAAAGTTTAGCTTGGCGGGTTATGAATTTTTACTTTCTTTGAAAGATAAATTGTTACAGTCGCTTTTTATCACAATTTTTATTACGATTGTAGGAACCACTCTAAATGTCTTTTTCACAACGACTTATGCCTATGCTATTTCAAGGAGAACATTTAAATACAGACGATTTTTCACTCTTTTTGCCATGGCAAGCATGCTCTTTCAAGCAGGATTGATTCCAACCTATATTATTATGACAACCTTTTTAGGTTTAGGTGATACAGTCTGGGCATTGATTTTGCCACTGTTGCTTAGTCCTTTCAATATTATTCTGATGCGAACTTTCTTTAAACGAACCATTTCAGAGTCCATTATTGAATCAGCAAAGATTGATGGAGCAAGCGAGACAAGAATTTTCTTTCAAATCTGTCTACCACTGTCGCTTCCAGGTATTGCAACGATCACGCTTTTCACAGCGCTAGCTTACTGGAACGATTGGTTCAATGCCTTGCTTTATATCCGTAGCGATAACTTAGTTCCACTTCAATACTTACTGATAAAAATTCAGCAAAATCTGGACTATCTTTCTAAAAGTGTAGGAGCAAGTGCCCAACTTGCAGGTTTAACAAACTCTTTTCCTAAAGAATCAGCTCGTATGGCCATGGTGGTTTTAGCGACCGTGCCAATTGCTTGTGTTTATCCATTCTTCCAACGCTATTTTGTGAAGGGGTTGACAATCGGTGGTGTAAAAGAATAGTACCTAATAGCATTGAAAAATACTTTATCAGTATGGAAAATTTCAAAGTCATTTATAAATGTAAATAATAAAAAAGGAGACTTTTCATATGAAAAAATGGAAAAAATATGCTCTGACCTCTACTAGTCTTTTAGCTTTGTCTGCAATGCTTGCAGGCTGTGGGAATCTGACTGGTAATAACCAAAAATCTTCTAAGACAGAGGATGGGAAAACAGTTCTTAAGATGTATCAAATTGGTGATAAACCAGAGAATCTTAAGGAGCTTCTAGCCAACGCTAATAAGATTATTGGGAAAAAAATCAATGCTAAATTAGAGATTCAGTATATTGGCTGGGGTGATTATGAACAAAAGATGAATGTTATCACTTCATCTGGTGAAAATTATGATATTGCTTTTGCACAAAACTATGTCATCAATGCCCAAAAAGGTGCGTATGCTGACCTGACAAAATTGTATCAAAAAGAAGGAAAGAAGCTATATGATTCCTTGGATCCAGCTTATATCAAAGGGAATACGATTAATGGCAAGATTTACGCTGTACCAGTCAATGCCAATGTAGCCTCTTCTCAAAATTTCGCTTTCAATGGTCCACTTCTTAAGAAATATGGTATTGGTGATGTTTCTAACATTCATTCCTACAAAGATTTGGAACCAGTTTTGAAAGCGGCTAAGGAAAAAGATCCAAAAGTAACACCATTTGCTATTGGTAAAAACTTTATTCCATCTGATAATTTTGATTATCCTATAACTAATAATCTTCCATTTGCGATTGATTTAGAAGGAGATAAGACGAAGATTGTCAACCGTTATGAAGTTCCTCGCTTTTTAGATAGTTTACGAACTATTCACAAATATTATAAAGCAGGATACATTCCAAAAGATGTTGCAACTAGTGACACTACATATGAATTGTCACAAGATACTTGGTTAGTCCGAGAAGAAACCGTTGGACCTGCTGATTATGGAAATAGCTTGCTGTCACGTGTTGCAAATCGGAATATTGAAATCAGTCAATTGACAAAAAATTATAAGAAAAATCAAACGACACAAGTAGCAAACTTTGTCATTTCCAATAATTCTAAAAATAAAGCAAAAGCAATGGAATTACTGAACTTGCTTAATACCGATCCAGAGTTGCTGAACGGTTTGGTATATGGACCTAAAGGTAAAAATTGGGAAGACGTTGCTGGTAAAAAGAATCGAGTGAGAACACTGAAAGGCTATAATAACCTTACTCATATGTCCGGCTGGAATACAGGTAATAATTGGCTGCTTCACGTTGATGAAAAGGTAACAGATCAACAAATTAAAGATTCTAAAAAGATTCTTTCTGAGGCACCAGAATCACCAGCACTCGGATTCAACTTTAATGTAGATCCTGTAAAAGCTGAAGTATCTAGTATTACCAATACAATTAAAGAATATGCTACAGCAATCAATACAGGTACAGTTGATCCAGATGTTGAAATTCCTAAAATGATGGCAAAACTGAAATCAGAAGGTGCTTATGATAAAGTCATGAAAGAGTTGCAAAGACAATACGATAAATTCCTTGCTTCTAAAAAATAAGCTTAGATTAGCATATCTCCTTGGATTTATCTAAGGAGGTTTTTAGTTAGTAAAATTTTGAAATATCACAGAACAGTTCATCTTTATTTTAGGTTTTGTGGTAAATAGAAGAAAATCAAATGAGGAATAGTTGAGACTTAGCTATAATACTTCATTAATAGAGATAAGTGAAAGATTTGAAAATTTTTGAAAACGGTTAAAATATGGTATAATCATTTCATGTAGTAGATGATTTTACTGATAAGAATTGAGGAATAAAGAATGGGAAAATTGATTGAATTAATTTTTCAAAGAGTTTATATGGCTATGATAGCGACAGCGATTTTTTGGCTCTTAACATTGTCAGGTGGACTGTTTTTTGGACTTGCTCCAGCAGGAAGTACACTCATGACTCTCTTTCAGCAGTATCGCTATGATTATAAACGATATCATTGGCAGGAGGCGTGGACTGTATTCAAAAGCAATTTCGTATGTGCCAATCAAATTTTTTATAGTTTCTTTATAGTAGAAGGTGTTTTGTTTTATGGCATTTTTCTACTAGTGCAATTACCACATCAAACAATTCTGCATATTTTACTTGCAATTCTGGATTTAGTTTTCTTACTAGTTGCACCCTTGTCATACGCTGTTTATTTAAAATTGCAAGTCTACTTTGAACTATCTTATAAAAATTGGTTCAAACTGGCTTTAATTGGTCCTTTTCTCAATATTTCAGCCGTATTAAAAGTTCTACTGGGAACGATCTTATTATCAATTGCTGGTTATTATATACCTGCTTTACTCTTTTTTGTTTTTATTGGAGTCTGGCATTTTTTTATCAGCGATGTTTTAGAACCTATTTATCAAATAGTTCAGTCTAAATTAATCATGAAAGAACAATGAAAAAATTTTGGTTAAACTCATTATTAAAAGCCTATGCTGTGATTATGATTGTTATCATCGGCTGTCTAAGTTTCATTCTTTCTTATGTAGCTTGGCAGGGAAAGAAGCAGGAAATAGAACGAATTTCTCAGCAAGCTGCAACGAGATTGGTGGAAGAAGTTGAATATTATAATCGCCGTACTATTCAGTTAGCACAGAGCCTAGTGGAGAATCAAGCGAAGCTCGAAGGAGTTTATAAATATTTTACATTAAGCCCGGCAGAATATGCTAGTTGGCGTTTATCAGAGGATGTTCCAGACTATGTTCAGGTTTCTCTGCATCGAAATATTAATAATATCTATGTTGAAAATGATTTTGTAAAAGGTATTGATATTGCTTTAAAAGATTATAAGACAGTCTTTATATCTACACGAGAAACGAAGGGTGGAAAACAGATAGCGGCAGAAAAATTCAAACCAGCTGCTGATGCATTTCCGATTGCTATTTATGATAAAGCTGCGGGTCAAGTCATTGGAACAGTTTACATAACAGTTGATACGACTATTTTTAAAAATATAGTAGATAATACTAGGAGAGAAATCCCTCTTGTCGCTAGAATCACCTCATCCTATAACAAAGAAATAGCACACTTTGGTGAAAATCACCTGAGTAAAGATACTCGGTGGATAAAAAAAGAAACAGCTTATAATTATCTGATACAAGTAGCAGTTCCTTCGTTTTATATGTTTAATAGTATTCTTTCTAGTATTAGTCTGATTGTTCTTTCTGGTCTTGCGTTGGTCGTAATTTTATATTGGAGCTTGCAACGTATTTTTTTGAATTATCAAAGGCAGGTTGTAGATATTGTAGATACGATTCAGGATATCACTCAGGGAGAAAACAACAAGCGAATTGATACTGCTACAAAAGAGCAAGAACTGCTGCTTATTGCAACGAATACCAATACTATGCTAAATAGTTTAGATAAAAATATCCGTGATATTTATCGGTTACAGCTTACTCAAAAGGATGCTAACATGCGTGCACTTCAGGCGCAAATTAATCCTCATTTTATGTACAATACATTGGAATTTATCCGCATGTATGCTGTTATGCAAAGCCAAGAAGAACTGGCGGATATTATTTATGAATTTAGCAGTTTGCTAAGAAATAATACTTCTAGTGAAACCAAGACAAGGCTGGAGGATGAGCTGGAATTTTGCCGTAAATATAGTTATCTCTGTATGGTACGTCATCCGAAGTCTGTTGCTTATGGTTTTAAAATAGATGAAGGACTAAAAGATATGTTGTGTCCTAAATTTAGTATTCAGCCTTTAGTAGAAAATTATTTTGCTCATGGAATTGATTATCGCAGAAAAGACAATGTCATCAGCGTTAAAGCAGTTAAAATAGCAGGTGCTGTCAGATTGTTGATTCAGGATAATGGTTGTGGAATGCCGCCCGAAAAATTGGCTCAGATTCAGCAAATGTTAGCTAATCGTCAGCTGCTTGATATAGACAACGGAGAGATAAGAAAGTCTATTGGAATTGTGAATGTTCACGAGCGTTTCTTGCTCTTTTTCGGAGAACGGTATAACATTCAGATCGAATCCCGAAAAAATCAGGGAGTTACCTATACTATAGAAATTAAGGATGAATAGAGAAAACATTATGTACAAAGTATTGTTAGTTGATGATGAATACATGATTACAGAAGGGCTCAAAGTACTCATTCCTTTTGAAAATTGGAAGATGGAAGTTGTAGCGACTGCTAATGATGCAGAAACTGCTTTAAAATATATCAAAACAAATCCTGTTGATCTAGTTATTACAGATGTCAATATGCCAGGTATGAATGGGCTGGATATGATTGCTCAGATGAAGTCTTCTTTACCAAATGTTGCGTTCATTATTTTATCTGGTTATCAGGAATTTGAATATGTTAAAACAGCTTTAAACTTACAAGTTGCGGACTATTTAGTGAAGCCAGTTAATAAACTGGAATTGGCAGCCATTTTAGAAAAATTATCCAAAAATTTTGAACAGTCCTCTTACCATCAGATGGCGACTATTTTTCAAGATGATACTACAGAAGAAGAAATAGTTCACTTGCTAAAGGAAGTAGGGCCAATCTATCTAGGAGCTAGTACAAAAGCACAGGGTATCTTCTCTATTCCTTATCATAGTTCAGGGCAATCAATCTATCTTTTTCTTTCTCATCAAAAAGAAGAGAGTATCTATGAAGTTGAATTTTCAGCGCCCTATAAAGAACAAATTCAGCATTTCAAGCTCAATTTGGAAAAAACGATTTTTTATGGAACAATCAGTTTGAAGGTACAAAATCCACTTTTTAGCTACTATGAACCTATGTATCGGGTGATTATTCAAGGAAATATTCATCAAATTTTGGAAGAATTGGATTTGCTAAAAGAAATTATCCTAAAAAATACCCCGAAGATTTCTATTACTAAGCAGTTGATGATCCAGTTTATCATGGATGTCTATCACCTTTTTGAACATTTGAAATCAGATGATATCACCAGTATTATCAAAGAAATTGAAGGGATGCACTCTTTTGATGAATTGTTAAGTTATATCAAACTACAGTTGCAAGATTTATTTGCTCAATATCGGATGAATGAAAATGTGGCCAGTGTTTTAGAGGTTATTGGGCGTGATTACCAAAAAGATTTATCCTTGAAAGATATTAGTAAAGAGCTTTATATCAATCCAGTTTATTTAGGACAGTTGATTAAGCGCGAAACGGATTCAACCTTTGCTGAGTTACTTAATAAACAACGAATTAAGGCCGCCCAACAGCTTCTTTTATCCACTAATGATAGTATTGAGGATGTTTGTTATGCAGTGGGATACAGCAATGTCGGGTATTTTTACAAGGTTTTTCGCAAACTTTGTGGTAAATCTCCTAAAGCTTATCGCCGTCAGTCTAATAATAAAAGATAACAGTCATATTGTTGCTTTTTTGAAATTTCCTTTGAAAATACTGTAATAGGAACAAATGGGAGAAATAACTTTAAACTCGTGGAGGAGAAATTGAGTAAAAAATTAGAAAACATGAGTTTAGAAGAATTATGGCAATTATTTCCCATATTTCTTGTAAAACATAATAAAAAATGGGCGGATTGGTATGATGAGGAAGCAACTGCTATTTTGTCCCTGATACCAGCTAAATATATAGTAAGAATATCTCATATTGGTAGTACTGCGGTTCAAAATATATGGGCAAAGAATATAGTAGATATATTACTTGAGGTTCGATTAGCAGAAGAACTAGAAATAGTGAAAAATATTCTTGTTGAAAATAAGTGGTTATGCATGAGTCAAAGTACACAGCGAATCTCATTAAATAAAGGATACACGGAGCAAGGTTTTGCAGAAAAAGTCTTTCATCTTCACATTAGAGTTGTAGGAGATAATGATGAACTATATTTCAGAGATTACTTACGTGAGAATCATAATGTAGCGAAAGAATATGAACATTTAAAGCTGAACTTATGGAAGAAATTTGAACATGATAGAGACGGCTACACTGATGCAAAGTGTAAGTTTATTAAACGATATACTAAAATTGCAAAAGAAAAATTTATAGGAAGATATTAAAATAGATACGAGCGCCGGAACGGTGCTTTTTTACTTGCTTGAAATGTGGTAAAATGGATGTAACTAAAATATGAAACGAGTATAAAATGGCGAAAAAATCAAACGCAAATATTGGATTTGAAAAGGAATTATGGGATGCTGCAGATTCACTTCGGGGGCACATTTCAGCGTCAGAGTACAGAAAAGTTATTGTTGGTCTAATCTTTTTAAAATATGTATCAGATGCTTTTGAAGAAAAATACCAATAATTACTTGCAGAGGGTGACGGATTTGAGAATGATCCTGATGCATATTCAGAGGAGAATATTTTCTTCGTCCCTGAAATAGCTAGATGGCAATTCATTGCGAGTCATGCCCATTCTTCGGAAATTGGCACAGTCTTGGATGAGGCCATGCGTGAAATTGAAGAGGATAATCCTAGTCTAGAGAATGTCCTTCCTCAGATTTATGCGCCAGTCCGGACTTAGATAAGAGAGTTTTAGGGGAAGTTGTAGACATTTTTACTAATATTCAAATGTATGAAGGTGAGAATGAAAAAGATTTACTTGGACGTGCTTATGAATATTGTATTGAACAGTTTGCAGCTTATGAAGGAAAACGGGGTGGTGAATTCTATACTCCGACTAGTATCGTTAAAACGATTGTAGAAATATTAAAGCCTTATCTAGGTCGCGTTTATGATCCTGCTTGTGGGTCTCGTGTCATAATAATGACAGAGGCAAATAGTTCAGTAAAATCAAGGGGGTTGAAGTTTCTACCAAAGTTTAAAACTAAAGAAACTGATAGTTTATGTGTTGCTTAGAGCCACTATCGACTAAAATAATGGTTGTAAGCAGCACATAAGCTGAAGAGAAAAAGAGGTAGTGTATGCGATGGATATTAAAAATTATCTTATTTCCGATTAGTCTTGTTTTATTAATTTTAACTGCTTTTCTGACATTCCTGCTTGGAGTTGGAACGGCATTACTTTATATTGTAACGACAATCTGTGTGTTTGTAGCATTTGGTTCATTCTTTATGCTACACAATCCAAAAGCAGCAATATAAGCACTCATCATCGGATTTTTACTAAGTCCCTATGGACTTCCAATGATAGGAGCGACTGTGATAGCGTTTATTGAATTGATAAATGAGAAGATTAAAGCAGTGTAGACAAATGCAAATTTACAGGGGGAGCGTGATATTGGAATGTGCAAAGAATGTTATGTTGATAATAGTAGAATAACACCACTTTTAAACCCATTTGATTGCTTGGAAAATCATACACAATATATCTGTGGTACTTGTGGTAGATGCATTTGTATTGAGCATGATCAAAATCGAGGTTTACAGCGATGGAATTTTCCTTTCAAGTCATTAGAAATTGCTAAGCTAAGTTATATTTGAGAACTGCTGATTATACAATGAAAAAATCTTGTGGAATCTATGAGATTAAGAGTAAGAATAGCAGATTATCATACAAAATCTTTGCGGATAATGAAGACTTGCAAGTGTATCTGAGAAAGAATAAAGATAAAATCTGTGAAACGATGTCTCCTATTTTTCGAGTTGAAGACTATAATGAGTATTCTAATACGCAGGTTAGAAAATTAACTTTTGACGAAATACAAAAATATATGTCGGAAAGAGAAATTTGAAGTTGTGTAGGTGATGAATATGATATTTCATGAATTTGGTGATAAAAATTTTCCACATATATTATTGATACATGGCGGAGGTAATTCCTGGTGGAATTATCTTCGGCAAGCCCAAATGTTATCCGATAAATACCATGTAATTTTACCAACACTTAATGGTCATGGAGAAGAACATCAAAAAGATTACATTTCAACCGAAGATTCTGCACTGCAAATTATGGATTATATAAAGAATAATTGTGATGGGAAATTGTTTGCTGTGGGTGGCGTTTCGCTGGGTGGTCAAATTGCAATTGAGTTATTATCATTAGATAGTGATATAGCTCATAAAGCAATAATAGATGGGAGTATTTGTATTCCTCAACCCAAATTAGCAAGAATTAGTATAGTTATTGTAAAGTTATTTGGAAAACTTATGTTTAGCAAAGTGGCAAGCAAAATCCAGTTGAGTTTAATGAAAAAAATGTATCCCAATATGGCTTATCCAGAAGAAATAGAAAACTACTATATGGAGGATATGCCAAGGATTCCCATTAAAACATTAGTTACTATGTACCAAACATATATGGGAAGATATACACTTAAAAATGCTATTACAGAAAGTAAAGCACAGGTTTTATATATTTATGGTGAAAAAGAAATGAGTTGCGTTAAGGAGTCGGCTAAGCTATTTAAGGAAATGCATCCCAATTGTACTCTGTATGAAGCTAAAGGTTATAATCATGGATATTTATCAGCTTATCTACCTTTAGAGTGGATGGCTCTGGTTAATCCATTTTTGAAAAACAATATTTATTAATAAAACCTAAACCTAAATTATAAAGTTATATGACAAATTAGAAATTATGGAGGTAGTAATGAATAAGATTACTTGTATTTGTTTGGGTGTTAGAGATATGGAAAGGTCAATAAAGTTTTACAGAGATGGTTTAGGATATAAGACTAACTGTAAAGAAAATAATCCGCCAGTATGTTTTTTCGATACTCCAGGAACAAAATTTGAACTATTTCCTTTGGAACAATTAGCAAAAGATATTGATGAGAATAATCCACCAAAGGGAAATGGATTTTCCGGAATTACATTAGCGTACAATGTTGAACATAAAGAAGATGTTGATAGTGTAATTGAATTAGTACGAAATGCCGGCGGAAGAATTGTAAAAGAACCACAAGACACCTTTTGGGGTGGATATCACGCATATTTTTCTGATTTAGATGGATATTACTGGGAAGTTGCATGGGGTTCAAATTTTAAGTTTGACGAAAATGGACTATTGAAATTTTAGTAATTAGGAGAGATATAAAAAATGGCTTCAAGCAAAGAATACTTAGACTTTATTTTAGAACAAGTATCTGAATTAGATAATGTTAGTTATAAAGCTATGATGGGAGAATTTATTATCTATTACGAGGGAAAAATTATTGGCGGAATATATGATGATAGATTACTTGTTAAACCTGTGCAGTCTGCGATAAATTATATGCCAAATGCAGTATATGAGTTGCCTTATGATGGAGCAAAAGAAATAATTCTTGATTATAGTAGAATTTTGAACGAAAAAATTCAATTATGATAGAGTTAAAAAATGACCTTGTCCCTCTTGAACGAGGGAGTAAGGTCATTTTTGTTATCTCAGTATTCATTTGATAAGAAATTGTTTACTTCATCGTAGGGAAGAGCAATACGTCACGAATAGAAGTGACATCTGTCAACAGCATAATTAAGCGGTCAATTCCAATTCCGAGGCCGCCAGTTGGTGGCATACCGTATTCAAGAGCTTCTACATAGTCGTAGTCGATACCAGTCGCTTCATCATCTCCGAGTTCCTTAGCTTGGGCCTGTGCTTCAAAACGAGATAATTGATCAATTGGATCGTTCAACTCGGTAAAGGCATTGGCAAATTCGCGCCCAACGATAAAGAGTTCAAAGCGGTCGGTAAAGCGAGGATCATCTGCATTTTTCTTAGCAAGAGGTGAAACTTCAACTGGATGCCCATAGATAAATGTAGGTTGAATCAACGTATCTTCTACAAAGTCTTCAAAGAAAGCATTGATAATATGACCAACTGTAAAATGCTTTTCAACCGTCACATGATGTTCCTTAGCTAGTGCAGTGGCCTCTTCGAGAGTCATTTCTTTCCAGAAATCAATACCCGTCTGCTCTTTAATGGCTTCTAGCATATGTTTACGTGCAAACTTGCGACCGATAAAGATTTCAGTACCTTGATAAGGGACACTTTCGGCATCTGTAACAGCTTTAGCTGCACTTTGGATAATCCCTTCTGTCAAGTCCATGATATCCTCAAAATCCGCATAAGCCTGATAAGCTTCAATTGTAGTAAATTCAGGATTGTGAGTGGCATCCATTCCTTCGTTACGGAAAATGCGTCCCATTTCATAAACACGTTCCATACCACCAACAATTAGACGTTTTAAGTGCAATTCAGTCGCAATACGAAGCACCATATCAATATTTTGCGCATTGTGATGAGTAATAAATGGACGAGCAGCAGCACCACCAGCTTCATTATGTAGTACAGGTGTTTCAACTTCAAGGAATCCTTGGTTATCAAGATAACGGCGAATTTCTGAAACGATACGACTGCGAGTTACGAAGCGTTCAAAGCTTTCCCGATTGGAAATTAAATCCAAATAACGCTTACGATAAATCGTTTCAACGTCTGTTAGTCCATGGAATTTTTCTGGTAATGGACGAAGTGCTTTAGAGAGGTGTGTGATGTGAGTTGCTTTGATTGACAGCTCTCCCATATCTGTGCGCATAACCTCACCTTCAATACCAAGGAAGTCCCCAATATCTGCTTTTTTGAAAATTTGATAATTCTCTTCACCAACAGTATCTTTTCTGACATAGATTTGGATTTGACCTTCACGGTCTTGGATATGAGCAAAACCAACTTTGCCTTTCCCGCGCTTGGTCATAAGTCGTCCTGCAATGGTAGCAGTTTCCGCTAATTCATGTAGTTCTTCTTTTGTTTTATCACTATATTTTTCTTTTAATTGGGCAGAATCTGCAGTACGTTCAAAACGTTTACCAAAAGGGTCAATACCTTGTTCTGCTAAAGCAGTCATTTTTTCACGACGAATCAGTTGCTGGTCATTTAATTCTTCAATATGTTCAGTAGTCATATTCTTCCTCCTAAAGTTTACCTTCCTCATTCTATCATAAATAAGGCAGAAATTCACCTATAAATAAAGAAAAACCGTGATTTTATACGCTCACAGTTTCAATTGTTTCTAAGTGGTCAAGATTGTTCCAATCAAGAAGTGTAAAATGTTCAAAATCTTGTGTTTCAAGAATAGTGACGCTTCCATTGGCAAGGCCTCCCTGCTGACGCAGTTGAGCAAAGTCATACCCTAATAACAAGCGTAAAGAAGCCGTTAAATTAGCTCCATGACCAACAAAAAGAAGATTCTCATAAGAATATCCATTTTGTGATTTGATGAAGTCTATTGTACGTCGTGTAGTATTATAGACCGATTCTGCACCAAAAATAGAGTTGTTGAATTTTGCCAAGTTATGACGAAAAGCTTGCATCTGATGAGGATAGATGGCGGTAATTGTAGAGATTTTCTGCCCTTCTAGAGAGCCAAGTTGCCATTCGCGTAGCTCTGTATGTGGTTCAACAACTGATGAATATTGATTTTCACTACAGATGATCTGTGCAGTTGCCATTGCGCGTGGTAAATCACTTGAAAAAATCTTATCAAATTTGATGTGAGACAGATGTTTTCCAAGCAAGTGTAGTTCTTTGATAGAAGTTTCAAGTAGTGGTGAGTCACCATTGGCTCCTTGAAATCGCCCTTCCAAATTCCATTGAGTTTTTCCGTGTCGAACGAAGTAGAGTTTCATGCAGTTTCCTTTCTGAATGGTATATTAGTTTTCTTTTAAATCTGCAAAGTCTGCCTCAACAAAATCAGCTAAATCCTTTGCGCTAATTTCAATACTGTGTCCTAATTCTCCAGCTGATACGATAATAGTCTCACGTGTTAAAGCTGAATGATCAATATAAATTGGAAAATGGTGCTTTTGTCGAATGCCGACAGGATTATTTGCACCATGAATGTAACCAGTTGTTTTTTCCAAATCCTTCTGTGGGATCATACTTACTTTTTTGTTACCAGAAAGTTTGGCTAGTTTCTTTTCTGAAAGATGTTCTGTAATGGGCAGGATGCCAATGATAACACCTGTTTTATCACCTGTTAGGGCTAATGTCTTATAAATCTGTGAACGATCTATTTCTGCAGGTAATTCTCCTCCTAAAGCATTAATTTGAAGCCCTTTGTGGCTGATTTTAGCTTTCGTCAAGATTTGTTCGACCAAGGTTTTCTTGATTTTTGTTTTTTTAGCCATTATTTATACTTTTCCTCCAATTGGCTCATCCAAGCACCCAGCCAAGTTCCCAAACCAAAGAAGAAGGCAGCAGTAACTAAAGTGATGATAGAAGTATTAGCATAATGAATACTTTCACTGTTCCCAGGATTTGGTACCAAGATGAGAATGGTACTTGACAAGACAATACCGATGATAAAATGATATACTCGAGAATGATAATTTTCTAAAGCATAATGCATAGATTTTGAAAAAATGACAAGTGCGAGAAGACCGCCGATTCCGATTGGTAAAAAAGTTCCTAAAATATCTAAAGATTTGAAACCGATTAGCATAGGAGAATACAGTCCCAAAATTAAAAGTAAATTTGAAGGACTCAAGCCTGGAACGAGAATTCCTAGTGCAATTAGCGCACCAGCTAAAATAAATGTCAAGAAATTTGCAGGTAAAGTTCCAACGAAACTATTGAGAAAATATAGGCAAATACCAGAAATGAAAAAGGTAGTAAGGAACCAAATAACATCAGTTCGATCGCGATCAGATTCTCTGATAGATTCGTTTAATAAACTTGGAATTGTGCCAATAATTGCACCTGCAAATCCCCATAAAACAATGATTTTATAGTGTTCTAATAGATATTCAACTGGTAAGGAAAATAGTGCAATTCCTAACACCGTTCCAATGCCAACAGGTAAAAAATAAAGCACATTATCCCGAAAATTTTCCCTTATATGCGCTAAAAAATAAATCATCCGCTCGTAAATTCCCAAAATAGCAGCTAAAACTCCACCAGATACCCCGGGGAGAATAAATCCTAGCGCGATGATAATTCCCTTTAAAATTCTTATCAACCAAGAAATCATCCATTACTCCCTAAACTTTTCTATGACAGTTATTATATCATATTTAGAAATAAGAAAGTAGTGATAACTGGACAAGAAGAAGAGAAAAGATTTGTAAAATTTTTGCTTAAATTGCTTAAAATAGATAATTCTTCTACTGTCTACATGCTTAATTTCACGAATTCTGTTCCCGTTCATTCTGTCTGTGTGTCACAACAATAAAAGTAATTGTAAAGAGGAGCATTAGAATGAAATAGATTGGCAAACTGTTGCTGGTTAAGGTAGTGATTTCGATGTATTTTTGCAGGATAACGGCTGTTCCGAAGAAACCAATGAGTGACCAGAGAATAAGTAAGATTCGCCAGATATTAAGTGGCAGACAGGCACGGACAACGGAGAGAAAGCCAATAGAGCCTAATAAATAATAAAGTAGAGTTGATATTTCTACTTGTGACCAACCATGCAATCCACCGAAAATGCTGACAAATAAAACACTAAAGACGACCATTAGTCCGCTAGGTAGAGCTTTAAAAATGGCTTTTTTGAGAAAGTCGGGTTCGACTGGTTTGATATTGCGCTCAAAGGTGAGGACAAATGGTGGTAAACCTTCTACAAATTGGTCAATCAAGGTAATTTGAACCGGGATAAATGGAAAGATTAGAAGCCACTCAGCTCGTCCCAGTAAGATACTGGAAATACAAATAATCGTTAAAATAAATGAATAAGTTGTTTTAATGAGGAAAATTGGTGCAATGCGGGCAATGTTATTGACCACCCGCCGCCCTTCAAAGAGGATTTCAGGGACATCGTTAAAATCAGAATTCAGCAAGACGAGATTGGCAACTTGTCGTGTTGCCGGATCACCTTCAGCCATAGCAATGGAGCAGTCTGCTTCCCGCAAGGCTAGAATATCATTGACTCCGTCACCAGTCATAGCTGTGGTGTATCCTGTTTTTTTCAAAGTTTGAATAATGAGCTTCTTTTGATGAGGAGAAACACGACCAAAAATAGCCGTTTTTTCTGTCAGATCAATCAATTCTTGGTCTGATATTTTTGAACAATCAACATAACTTTGGTAATTTTCAAAGCCTGCTTTTGCAGCAATATTGGATACAGTAATTGGATTATCACCTGAGATGATTTTTAAACCAACTTTTTGCGAGCGTAAGTATTCTAAAGTGTCAGCTGCTCCGTCACGAATCGGATCTGTAATTTCTAAAATAGCAATAGGTTGAATGGCGCTTGGTAAGTGGATGTGTTTGTGGTCAATATGTTCAGAACTAATGGCTAAAGCAAGTACGCGTGAACCTCGTATTTGGGCTTCCTGTGCTTGCCCGATTTCTTCCTGAAAGAGTATTTCAGGTGCGCCAAGAAAGACAGTCCCTAAGTTCGACATTTCCATGGCCCCCCATTTACGATCACTAGAAAATGGGATAATGTTGCTAGTTTGGTAATTTGACGATTTTGTAAATTGTTTGCGGATAGCTTGTGCAGTAGGATTGTTGTCGTCACTTGCCGCAATATAAGCACTAAGAATATCAGCAATTGCTTGTTCTGAAAAATCTTGTGTGAGCGGGGTGACTCTTTCAACATGCATTTTACCTTGGGTAATCGTACCTGTTTTATCGAGACAGAGCATATTAACACGAGCAAGTGTTTCGACTGAGTACATTTCCTGTACAAGGACTTTTCGTAACCCCAACTTGATGACAGCTGTTAAAAGAGAAGTAATCGTTAAAAGAGCAATTCCTTTTGGTAGCATTCCTAGAAGAGCCGTTGAGGTATTGACAACTGAGTCTTTGGCAGGTAAATGTTTTACCAAGAGAGCTTCTAGAAAGAGCGCAATTCCGAAAGGGATAATGATTTTTCCTGTAAAACCTGCAATCTTGTCCATGGATTTCATAATACGAGAATTGATTGGTTTGACAGTCTTAGCCTCTAGCATCAGTTTAGAAGCATAGTTATCAGATCCAACATGGGTGATTTCAGCTACTACATGACCACTGACAAGAAAGCTTCCTGAGAGAAGCTGATCTCCAATTTCCTTTTGTACAAGGTCACTTTCTCCTGTTAACATAGCTTCGTTGACTTCTGCAAAACCATCTAAAACAGTTGCGTCACTTGGAATTTGTTCCCCTGCAGTTAAGCGAATGACATCATTTAGAACCAAATTTTCTGGATTAATAGGGGTGGTTTGCCCATCACGGATAACGTTAATTTTTTCTTTATTTAGGAGATTGAGCTTATCGACCATGTGTTTAGCACGCAATTCGGTGACAATTCCAGAAAAAGCATTAAAGCAGATAACAGCGAAGAAAACTAAGTTGCTCCATGCTTGAACAGAAACGAGAGCGACAGCGATTGCAAAATTTAACGCATTAAATAGCGTAAAAATATTACGCTTGATGATTTGCCAAGTGCTGATACTTGTATTGACTGTAAAATCATTAGTGAGTCCTTGCGTAATTTTTTCTTGGACTTGCTGGTGGGTTAATCCTGTAAATTCTTTCGTATTCATGAGGATAATCATACCATTTTTTTAGTAAAATTTCTAATAGAATCTATTCCGACGTGACAGTTTTATGTTGAAAAAGTTTGCGAGCAGGCATTGGATAAGGTATAATGGAAGAAATAAGAAGGGAGAGCCGATGTTTTATAGATATTTGAGAAGATTGGTGATGTTGATTTTATGGGCTTTAAATGGCAATGTACACTACCACCATTTGGAGAATATTCCAGACCAAGAGGAAAATTATATTTTAGTTGCTCCGCACCGTACATGGTGGGATCCAGTCTATATGGCTTTCGCTACAAGACCCAAGCAATTTATTTTTATGGCAAAAAAAGAATTATTCACGAATCGCGTTTTTGGTTGGTGGATTCGGATGTGTGGTGCTTTTCCGATTGACCGTGAAAATCCTGGAGCATCCGCTATCAAATACCCTGTAAAAATGCTGAAATCAAGCAATCGCTCGTTGATTATGTTTCCAAGTGGAAGTCGACATTCGACAGATGTTAAGGGCGGTGTAGCCTTGATTGCGAAAATGGCAAAGGTACGGATTCTTCCAGTCGTTTATGTTGGTCCGATGCATTTGAAAGGATTGGCAAAAGGTGAACGTGTAGACATGGATTTTGGGCACCCGATTGATATTTCAGACATCAAAAAGATGAATGATGAAGGTGTGGAAGAAGTAGCACGTCGCATTCAGGCAGCATTTGATCGTTTAGATGCAGAAGTAGCAGCTCTTGAAGTGAAAAAAAGTCCGAATCTATTATTGCTATTGCCACGTTTGATTGCCCTCTTACTATCCCTTGTTGTTGGCTTGTTGACATTTATTTTTAGTTTTATCGCAAGCTTTGTTTGGGATCCTGAAAAGCATAGAAAATAAAATCTCTTATGAAGGATGATAACTATACGCCTATCTGGATAGCAGCAATCGTACAGAATGAAATGGAATTTGTATATCTGGCAAAGCAAGTGTAGCAAACATTTGATCTATGTTTCTAAAAGGAGCCTCTATGAAAATAGCAGTTTTACTGTATCCAGCGTGCTCATTGCAGGAAATCACAACTTTGACATCCATTCTTTGTCTTTCTTTTGGGCAGTCTTTGGACTATCTTGCTTCAGAAAAGAAAATTTATACAAGTGAAGAAGGATTACAAGTTATTCCGGATTTTACTTTTAAAGAAGTTCAAGGTGTAGTGTATGATTGTATCATATTGCCAGGTACACAGGAGCCTTTTGTTAGTCTTTATGATTCTAGACTCATCTCTTTTTTGAAAAATGTAGATATCAAGCGAACAATAGTAGCTGCCATTTCTTCGTCACCTATGTTTTTGGGAAAAGCTGGTTTATTGAGAAATCGATATTATACAGGCGGTTTATATATGGAGTTGGTAGACTATTTTTCTTTTTTGGAAAAAGAAAATATGCTCCATCAGCCAGTTGTAAAAGATAAGAATGTTATCACAGCTATTGGATTTGCCTATACAACATTTTCTCAGACTGTTTTGGATACTTTGGGATTAGAATTACCGAGCGATTTCTTTTTGAGAAAAAATTTCTACAGCCCAGAGGAGTTAACTTATTATTTAGAAGCAAGTGATTACCAAAAAATACTGCAAGAAATCTCACAATATGAACAATGTACCCAGGAATGATTTCCTGGGTATTTATTGTAAATGTTAGGACAAAAAGAATAATTAATACATAAATTATACATGAAAGCGCTTGCTAAAATAGATTTAAAATAGTATACTAAATTTAAGGTATACGGTTTTAAAAAGGTGATAAGAGTGTGTATCGCTCTTATTTATAAAAAGTTGATGTATTCAACATGCAATGATAAAAGGAGAAATATATGAAAAAATTTATTTTTCGTTTAACAATTTTGTTATCTGCTCTCTTTCTCTTTCCTTTCCAAGCAGTTGAAGCTTGTACAGGTTTTATTGTTGGGAAGAACTTGACAGCAGATGGTTCGACTTTGTATGGTCGTACAGAGGATTTGGAGCCTCATCATAATAAAGTTTATAAAGTCCATCCAGCTAAGGACAATAAAGCAGGTGCAAAACTGATTGATGAAGCCAATGGTTTTGAATGGCAGTTACCTGCTCGGAGTTATAAATACACTTCGGTTTCAGACGTCACGCCAAAAGAAGGTATTTTTGACGAAGTAGGCTTTAATGAACATGGAGTATCTATATCAGCCACTGTTTCTGCAAAAGCAAATAAAGCTATTCAAAAAGTTGATCCTTATGTAAAAAAAGGTTTAGCAGAATCTATTATGACTACAGTCGTTTTACCACATGTCAAAACGGCTCGTGAAGGTGTGGAACTCATCGCGGAGATTGTCAAAAAGCAAGGTGCTGCTGAAGGCAATATTGTGACAATTGCGGATAAGACGGGTGTTTGGTACATGGAAATCCTCTCTGGCCACCAATATGTTGCCATTAAGTATCCCGATGATAAATATAGTGTTTTCCCTAATACTTTCTTCTTAGGAAATGTTGATTTTAATGACAAGAAAAATGTCATTGCTTCAGAAAATGTAGAAAAAGTAGCACGTGATGCTCATTCTTATAAAGAAATCAATGGCAAGTTTCATATCTCCCAATCTTATAATCCACCAATGTCAGAGGCAGATCGTTCGCGTGCTTGGGCAGGTATTAAGGCTTTAAATCCAGATGCACCGATCAATTATGATGATAAATATTTTGATTTGTTGCAATCTAGTAATAAAAAAATTAGCGTTGCAGATGTGATGCGGATGCAGCGGAATCGTTTTGAAGGAACACAATTCAAACCACTAGACCAAATGGAATTAGATGGTAAAGGGATTCCTCAACGTGGAAAAGTAGATCCAGTCTATAAATATCCGCTTGGCAATCCAAACGTAATGGAAGCACACATTTTCCAATTGAAAGATAATATCCCTGCCAGCATGGGTGGTGGTACGATGTGGCTTTCCGTTGGAAGTCCTCGTTTCGCTCCATACCTACCATATTATGGAAATATTACCAATACGTATTCAGCTTACCAAGTTGATACAACGAAGTACGACAAAAATTCGTGGTATTGGGTTGCATCTCACATTTACGATATGGCGGCCAAACACCAAAAATTATTTGGCAATAGTGTACAGGAAAAATGGAAAGCTTTAGAAGCACAATGGATTGAAGAACAAGCTAAGGCTGATGAACAATATGCGGCTGCAGGTGGGGCTTCGCCAGAGGAAGTGACTGCAGCTAGTATGGCACGTGCGGAGAAAGTCTTTAAAGAAATGAAAGCTCTAGAAGCTGAAATGGAAGAAAAAATCAAAAATGAGCAAACACCACCAAGCTCTAGTTCAGGACCATCTTCAAGTTCTCCGGATTCTGAAAAACCAAAACCAAGCGAAATTTCTGACACCTTAATGGATACCGCTACAGGTGTTCGCTTACAAAATGCAGATTTAGTGAAGGCTAAGCTAAAATTAGCAGTTAAAAAGACGATTGAAGAAAATGCAGATAGCTATGATATTACCTTAACTAATCCGAAAGGTAAAGTGGTATCACAAGTCAGCTCAACAGTAGTGACAGTACCAGTAAAGAAAGGCGCTACTGTGGAATCTGTTTATGCTATGAAAGACGGCAAACAAGCAGAAAAATTTGATTTTGTTCTTAACAACGATCAAACGATTAGTTTTAAAACAACACACTTTTCTATCTACAAGATTCATTATAAAGTTGTAAAAGAAGCACCAAAACAAAATAAACATGGATTCCTTCCATCAACTGGTGAAAAGGTAACATTTCTTGGATTGGTAGGAGTCGTTATTTTAGGAATTGTTATCTTCATTCTAGCAAAACGATCAAAAAAGAATAAATAGTTGAATAGACTAGCGATAGCCTAATAAAACTAATAACCCCCAAAGTTGAACAAGAAATGTTCTCTTTGGGGGTTTTATATGTAATAGATAGTTGCATAAATTGACAGTAATCATACTAAAATTGACGACCATACTTATCAAAATGACGCAATTGAGTCACAATACAAATGAAAGGAGAAGAGTGTATCAAGCTAGAAAATCGATTAAAAGAGCTTCGAGCGTGAGAGCTGAAAAATTCAGAAACAATTGGAATCACAAACTAAAAATGAGTAACTTTATCAGAAGAGGTTTAAAACTCTGGAGTATAGTACGATTTCGCTAGATGTGATGACAATTTAAAAATTTTTTGGTATACTAACATCATTTAGGTTAACCATTACTAGAAATAGTCTTTCAATTTAAGGTAGCTTATTTCCTTATGTAACACTTGTTTTATCTTGTATGGGCAATCTTATTTCCAAATGGCTAAAGCAGATTTGCCATTTTAAATTGCCAACCGTTACATTTCCTGAAGATGTGTTAGCCTTGATGAAGATTGATGATGAAGCGGAATGGGAAGCATATTATGATCAGTTAAATCAATTTGTTTTACTAGCGTTCTATGTCATCTTGTTGTCCATTTCACTTCTATTACGTGAAATTCAATACTTTAATTAATAATTGTGGTATTCTTCGCCTTTACATCAATATGATGAATATCTCTATGGTGAAGAGTTCTTTCAAAAAAATAGCCATTCTAAGGAGAATCATTGATGAAAAAAATAGCCCATATTGGACTTGGAATTTTAAAATTATTAGGACTTATTATTTTAGTCATAGCTATCAATAGCATCCCCATGTTATTTTTAGCTAAAGGACAAAATCTACCAATGTATGCAGAAATTTTGTTCGTTTTGGTATATCTTGTGATTGTGTTTTTTGCTATTCGTACTTTATGGAAGAGATACCAGACTCATGCCTCAGAGAATGTGAAGAGTTTGTCTTTTTCATGGGGAGATTTTGGAAAAGCCTTGTTATTCTTTTTAGCGGCAAGAGTGGTAGCAGTAGTTGGGACTTATCTAAATATCTTTTTAACAGGGCAAAGAACTACCAGCAACGATAACGCTTTACAAAGTCTAGGAAAAATTATGTCAGTTGATCACATCTTTTTTGCTTTGTTATATGTTGTAACAGTGGCACTAATAGCACCAGTGATTGAAGAATTGGTATTCCGTGGCTTTGCGACAAGGTTTTTCTTTGGAAAGAGTCAAAAACTAGCAGCAGCTATTGTGACATCCATCATCTTTGCACTTCCTCACATCTCAAAATGGACAGAATTTCCACTTTACTTTTCGATGGGGTTAGTCCTTTATGCCGCTTTTGCACGTCGGGAAAATCTGAAAGATTCAATGGTTGTGCATATTTTAAACAATACACCAGCAGCTCTAGTTATGCTGTTTGCGATGTTTCGATAGTGGTTTAAAAATGGCAAATCATTCATAATTTAAAATCAAAAACACGAAAGGAGTAGTACTACTTGTTGTTGGTATATCCCATTCGTGTTTTTTTATTATCAGATACTAGCTTTCTTAGTTGATAGTTTATAACCCATAATTATAATCATCATCTTGCATAGCTTCAACTTCGCCAAGTAGATAACCGTTTCCGACTTGGGAGAAGAAGTCATGATTAGAAGTTCCAGTTGAAATACCATTCATAACAATAGGATTGACATCATCAGCAGTATCAGGAAAAAGTGGATCTTGTCCAAGATTCATGAGAGCCTTATTGGCGTTGTAGCGAAGAAAGGTTTTGACTTCTTCTGTCCATCCAACACCATCATATAAGGTTTCAGTATAACCTTCCTCATTCTCATAGAGGGTGTAGAGAAGATCATACATCCATTCTCGAAACAGTTCTTGTTCCTTTTCTGATAATTCATTGAAACCCAATTGGAATTTATATCCGATATAAGTTCCATGGACAGATTCATCACGGATAATCAATTTGATAATTTCAGCAACGTTAGCTAGTTTGTTGTTGCCCAGATAGTAGAGTGGAGTAAAGAAACCAGAATAGAATAGAAAGGTCTCTAAAAACACACTGGCAACTTTTTTTTCAAGAGCATTTCCATTAAGGTAAATTTCGTTGATAATTTCAGCTTTCTTTTGCAAATAAGGATTTGTATTGGTCCATTCAAAAATTTCATCAATTTCTGATTTTGTATTAAGCGTTGAAAAAATAGATGAATAGGATTTGGCATGAACAGACTCCATGAATTGGATATTATTCAATACAGCCTCTTCATGGGGAGTGCGAATATCCCCTCGGATCGCTTCGACACCTGATTGGGATTGCATGGTATCAAGAAGTGTCAGCCCGCCAAAAACTTTACCAACAAGGTCTTTTTCTTTAGCTGATAATTTTCTCCAATCATCTAAATCGTTGGAAAGAGGGATTCGTGTGTCGAGCCAGAATTGTTCAGTCAGTTTTTCCCAGGTGGACTTATCGATCACATCTTCTATAGCGTTCCAGTTAATGGCTTTGTAGTAAGTTTTCATAAAGAGTATTTCTCCAATTTAGTAGTAATTATTATGCAACCTTTAGTTTCATAGAACCTATTTCAATGATATCATATTTTTTTATTGAGCTACAAATGATGACTGTTCCAGAGATAACAACAAGAGAAGCATAGTATGGTCCCCATTTGCTATTTAAACAAGCAGTAATAGTTTTTTCCATTAAATCACACAGCTTTCACATTGGTTAGCCCCAACTTCGCCGCCATCATCAGTGAAGGTACGGACGTAGTAGATGGACTTGATACCCTTGTTGAAGGCGTAGTTACGCAGGATAGAAAGGTCGCGGGTTGTTTGCTTGCCTTCTTTTTTCCACTCATAGAGGCCTTTAGGAATATCGCTGCGCATAAAGAGAGTCAGGGAAAGACCCTGGTCCACGTGCTCAGTTGCCGCTGCGTAGACATCAATCACCTTGCGCATGTCCATGTCATAGGCGCTAGTATAGTAAGGAATAGTCTCCGTTGACAGACCAGCAGCAGGATAGTAGATCTTACCGATTTTCTTTTCTTGACGTTCTTCGATCCGTTGGGTAATGGGGTGGATAGAAGCAGAAACATCATTGATATAGCTGATAGAACCATTTGGTGCAACGGCTAGGCGGTTTTGATGATAGAGGCCGTCAGCCTTAACCTTATCGCGCAACTCTGCCCAATCCTCTGCTGATGGGATAAAGATGCCTGCGAAGAGTTCTTTGACACGGTCAGACTGAGGTACAAATTCACCCGTCAGGTATTTGTCAAAGTAAGTGCCGTTGGCATAATCAGATTTTTCAAAGTTGTGGAAAGTCATGCCACGCTCACGAGCGATATTGTTGGATTCAACAAGAGTCCAATAATTCATGAGCATAAAGTAAATGCTGGTAAACTCAACTGATTCAGCTGAACCATATTCAATCAACTGTTGAGCCAGATAACTGTGTAAGCCCATGGCTCCTAGCCCAAAAGTATGAGCTAAGCTATTGCCGTAGTCAATGGTTGGAACAGCTTTGATGTGAGAGCTATCTGTGACAAAGGTCAAAGCGCGTGTCATAGTGCGGATAGATTTTCCAAAGTCAGGGGAAGTCATCATGTTGACTACATTGGTCGACCCAAGATTGCAAGAAACATCCGTTCCCAAATGTACAAATTCTTGAGCATCATTCAGGAGACTTGGCTCTTGTACTTGCAGGATTTCAGAGCAGAGATTACTCATGACGATTTTACCGTCGATTGGATTTGAACGGTTAGCTGTATCGATATTTACGACGTATGGATAGCCAGATTCTTGTTGGAGTTTAGAAATTTCTGTTTCCAAATCACGAGCTTTAATTTTCGTTTTATTAATCTTAGGGTTGGCAATCAATTCGTCATATTTTTCAGTAATATCAATATAAGCAAATGGAACACCGTACTCGCGTTCAATAGAGTAAGGACTGAAGAGGTACATTTCCTCATTTTTACGAGCTAATTCGTAAAATTTATCTGGAATGACAACTCCTAAAGAAAGAGTTTTAACCCGAACTTTTTCGTCAGCATTTTCTTTCTTTGTAGAAAGGAAAGCGATGATATCTGGGTGGAAGACATTGAGGTAAACAACCCCGGCTCCCTGACGTTGCCCCAGCTGGTTAGAGTAAGAGAAGCTGTCCTCAAACAGTTTCATCACTGGTACAACACCAGAAGCAGCCCCTTCGTACCCTTTGATGGGAGCGCCTGCTTCACGCAGGTTACTGAGAGAGATCCCAACGCCACCACCGATACGAGATAATTGCAGAGCAGAGTTAATGGAGCGACCGATAGAGTTCATATCATCTGTTACTTGGATGAGGAAGCAAGAAACTAGTTCACCGCGACGGGCACGTCCTGCATTGAGGAAGCTTGGTGTAGCCGGTTGATAGCGCTGGTGAATGATTTCATTAGCGATATCCTTAGCGATTGCTTCATTACCGTTGGCAAAATAGAGCGCGTTAAATAGAACACGATCTTCCATGCTTTCTAGATAATATTCACCGTCATTTGTTTTAAGAGCATATTGATTGTAGAATTTATAAGCTGCCATAAAAGATTTAAAATGGAAATCTTGTGCATGAATGAAAGCAGCTAATTCTTCAATATATTCAGACGAATAAAGCTGGATGAATTCTTTTTCTAAATAGTTTTCTTGAATTAAATAGTTAATTTTTTCAGTAATAGAAGAGAATTTTTTTGTATTTGGTTCAACATTTTCCTTAAAGAATGCCTCCAGAGCTTCTTTATCTTTGTGGAGCATAATTTGTCCATTGATTGGACGGTTGATTTCATTGTTGAGACGGAAATACGTCACATCTTCTAATTGTTTGAGTCCCATACTATTCCTTTTCTAAATACTAGATTTGCTATTGGCAAAAGAAAGGGCTTCTATGGCTCATAGAAGCGATTGATTTGCTCTATTATAGGTACAATAAAATTATGATAATTTTTTCAATTTAGTTGGTTGAAAACCGGAAAATGCTTCCGTTTGAGTTTGTACAACCGGTGCAGCATTAAAACCTAAGTTTTTCACATGATCGATATATTCAGGCTGTTCGTCCAAGTTGATTTCACGATATTCCACCTGATTGGTGTCTAGAAAACGTTTTGTCATTTTGCACTGAACACAATTATTTTTTGAATAAATAGTTACCATAATAAACTCCTAATTTTTTTAATTCAGTATGGATTAAGTATATCCAAAGCTATAAATTTTGTCAACCATCAGGTTCTAAATATTGTGCTTATTTTTTGTTTTTTGAATTCAATAATACTAGATATGGTATTTTTAAAAAATGGAAAATCAGAGAAGAATCACGCTCTTATCCTCGTTTTATCACATAATTATAGATTGAAAATTTGTTTATAAGTTGAAGATTGAAAATCTCGTTTTAATGAAATTTCAGTAATTATCATAAAAAAGCCTTGATGAATACACATAAAATTCTTGAAAAAATTTTACAAAGATGTTATAATCTAAAATTGTAAGGGTTATCACATATGACCCCAAAAAGATTACATTAAAGGAGAGTCAAACTATGGCTTCTAAAGATTTCCACATTGTGGCAGAAACAGGTATTCACGCACGTCCAGCAACTTTGTTAGTTCAAACTGCTAGCAAATTTGCTTCAGATATTACACTAGAATACAAAGGTAAATCAGTAAATCTTAAATCAATCATGGGTGTTATGAGCCTTGGTGTTGGTCAAGGTGCTGATGTAACAATTACTGCTGAAGGTACAGATGCTGACGATGCAATTGTAGCAATCGCAGAAACAATGACAAAAGAAGGATTGGCTTAACATGACAGAAATGCTAAAAGGAATTGCAGCATCTGATGGTGTTGCTGTTGCTAAGGCATATCTATTAGTTCAACCGGATTTATCGTTTGAGACTGTTTCAGTCGAAGATACGAATGCAGAAGAGGCTCGTTTGGATGCAGCTCTTGAAGCTTCACAGAACGAGCTTTCTGTTATCCGTGAGAAAGCAGTAGAGAGCCTTGGAGAAGAAGCAGCTCAAGTATTTGATGCTCATTTAATGGTACTTTCTGATCCAGAAATGATTGGTCAGATTAAAGAAACAATTCGTGCAAAAAAAGTGAATGCTGAAGCAGGTCTGAAAGAAGTGACAGATATGTTCATCACTCTCTTTGAAAATATGGAAGACAATCCATATATGCAAGAACGTGCAGCAGATATTCGCGACGTGACCAAGCGAGTATTGGCTCATTTGCTTGGTGTGCACTTGCCAAATCCTGCTATGATCAATGAAGAAGTAGTTGTGATTGCGCACGATTTGACTCCTTCTGATACTGCTCAATTAGACAAAAACTTTGTTAAAGCTTTTGTAACGAATATTGGTGGACGTACAAGCCACTCAGCTATTATGGCTCGTACTCTTGAAATTGCAGCAGTTCTTGGAACGAATAACATTACCGAATTAGTGAAAGACGGTGACGTTATTGCTGTAAATGGTATTACTGGTGAAGTAATTATCAATCCAACTGCAGAACAAATTGCAACCTTTAAAGCAGCTGGTGAAGCTTATGCTAAACAAAAAGCTGAATGGGATTTGCTGAAAGATGCTGAAACAGTAACAGCCGACGGAAAACATTTTGAATTGGCTGCGAACATTGGTACACCGAAGGATGTTGAAGGCGTTAATGCTAATGGTGCTGAAGCCGTAGGACTTTACCGTACAGAATTCCTTTATATGGATTCGCAAGATTTTCCAACAGAAGATGAGCAATATGAGGCTTATAAAGCTGTTTTAGAAGGCATGAATGGGAAGCCAGTTGTTGTCCGTACAATGGACATTGGTGGTGATAAAGAACTTCCTTACTTTGATCTTCCAAAAGAAATGAATCCTTTCCTTGGATTCCGTGCTCTTCGTATTTCCATTTCTGATACAGGAAACGCAATGTTCCGTACACAGTTACGTGCCCTTTTGCGCGCATCTGTTCATGGGCAATTACGTATCATGTTCCCAATGGTCGCGTTGTTGACTGAATTTCGTGCAGCAAAAGCGATTTTGGAAGAAGAAAAAGCTAAATTGCTTGCAGAAGGTGTTGCTGTCGCAGATAATATTCAAGTTGGTATTATGATTGAAATTCCAGCAGCAGCTATGTTGGCTGATCAATTTGCAAAAGAAGTTGACTTCTTCTCAATTGGTACTAATGACTTGATTCAATACACAATGGCTGCAGATCGTATGAATGAACAAGTTTCTTACCTTTATCAACCATACAACCCATCTATCTTACGTTTAGTGGATCGAGTGGTCAAAGCTGCTCATGCTGAAGGCAAATGGGCTGGTATGTGTGGTGAAATGGCGGGCGATCAAACTGCTGTTCCACTTCTAGTTGGTATTGGTCTGGATGAGTTTTCAATGAGTGCCACATCTGTTCTTCGTACACGTAGTCTGATGAAGAAATTGGATACGAAGAAGATGCAAGAACTGGCTCAACGCGCCCTTACAGAATGTGCAACAATGGAAGAAGTTCTTGAACTTGAAAAAGAATATCTTGATTTTGAATAATCTCAAAACAGAAACTATTGTCGACAAGGACAATTGTAGTGTTGATGATGGAAAGGCAGGGATAGTAGCATCCCTGCCTTTCTTTGTGATAGCAAAAAATTTTGACACAATAGCCGATTATTAAAAAGTAGTAGGAAAAAATGCGGAGCAAGTCAACCCTTTATTCGTTTTATAAATCTGGAGAAATACTCAATGAAAAAAGATTTATTCTATCTACAACCTAAAGTATACTTCTAATAACCTATTTAAACCTTGTGATAGTGAAGCTATGGGCTTAAAATTTTCAATAATTATTTGCTTGCCCTTTTCTATAGTAATCATTTAGGCTGTCGATGTTCCTTTTTACTTCCTTTTAGCTAATTTTGCTATAATGATAATTATGAACAACTTAATTAAATCAAAATTAGAGTTATTGCCAACTGGTCCAGGATGTTATATCCACAAGAATAAAAATGGTACGATCATCTATGTGGGAAAAGCCAAGAATTTGCGCAATCGGGTGCGTTCGTATTTTCGCGGAAGTCATGATACTAAAACGGAAGCGTTAGTGTCTGAGGTTGAGGATTTTGAGTTTATTGTCACTGAGTCTAATATTGAAGCCTTGTTGCTTGAAATCAATCTGATCAAGGAAAATCAGCCCAAATACAACATCATGCTTAAGGACGATAAGTCCTACCCTTTTATCAAAATCACCAATGAGATATATCCGCGACTTATTATTACACGTCAGGTTAAGAAAGATGGTGGTTTATATTTTGGTCCGTATCCTGATGTAGGTGCTGCGAACGAAATTAAGCGCCTGCTGGATCGCATTTTTCCTTTCCGTAAGTGTACCAATCCACCTGAGAAAGTTTGCTTCTACTATCATATCGGACAGTGTCGAGCTCATACTATCTGCCATAATGATCTACATTTCTTTCAAGAGATGGCTCAAGAAGTAGCAGATTTCCTCAAAGGTCATGATAATAAGATTATTGATGAATTGAAAGGAAAAATGACTAGTGCTGCTGAAAAGATGGAATTTGAAAAAGCGGCTGAATACCGAGATTTGCTTCAAAGTATTGCGACACTTCGCACCAAGCAACGAGTGATGGCAAGGGATTTACAGAATCGGGATGTCTTTGGCTATTATGTGGACAAAGGATGGATGTGTGTGCAGGTTTTCTTTGTCCGTCAAGGAAAACTCATTGAGCGAGATGTAAATATGTTTCCTTATTACAATGACCCTGACGAGGATTTTTTGACTTATATTGGACAATTTTATCAGAATAAATCTCATCTGGTGCCCAATGAAATTTTGATTCCATCTGATATTGACGAGGAATCAGTACGGGCTGTGGTGGATACAAAAATCCTTAAGCCTCAACGAGGAGAAAAGAAACAGCTGGTCAATCTGGCAATTAAGAATGCTCAAGTTAGTTTACAGCAGAAGTTTGACTTATTAGAGAAATCTATTGAAAAAACGCAAGGAGCAATTGAAAATCTAGGCCGGCTCCTCAATATTCCCACTCCAGTTCGGATTGAGTCGTTTGATAATTCCAATATTATGGGAACAAGTCCTGTTTCAGCTATGGTGGTCTTTATCAATGGCAAACCCAGCAAAAAAGATTATCGCAAGTATAAGATTAAGACAGTTATCGGTCCGGATGACTATGCGAGTATGCGAGAAGTGATTAAGCGCCGTTATAGCCGAGTCATACGAGATGGTTTACTACCGCCTGATCTGATTGTCATTGATGGTGGTCAGGGACAAGTAAACATTGCAAAAGACGTCATTCAACATCAATTAGGTTTAGATATTCCTATCGCCGGTTTGCAAAAGAACGACAAGCATCAGACTCATGAATTGCTTTTTGGTGATCCGTTGGAAGTGGTCGAATTATCTCGCAATTCACAGGAATTTTTCCTTTTGCAACGCATTCAAGATGAAGTCCACCGCTTTGCCATTACCTTCCATCGCCAGATCCGGTCTAAGAATTCCTTCTCATCACAACTAGATGGCATTGAAGGACTGGGGCCTAAACGCAAGCAAAATCTCATGAAACATTTCAAATCGCTAACTAAGATTAAAGAAGCAAGTGTTGAGGAAATTGTCGAAGTAGGCGTACCGCGAAAAGTGGCAGAGGCTGTTCAGGGGAAGTTAAGAAGGGCTATAGATAAAAAAGAAATAATACCCGATACATTTTAAATCCTCAGGGTTCCAGTGAGGGAACCTGTTATTTCATGAAAAAACCTCTGCAAGCTCTTCCAATTTATGGTAAAATGAAATGAGTATAATAAGAAAAGGAAAATCCCTATGAAGTTTCTTGAATTAAATAAAAAGCGTCATGCAACTAAGCATTTCAATGATAAAGCGGTTGATCCAAAAGATGTGCGGACGGCAATTGAAATTGCAACTTTAGCGCCAAGTGCTCATAATAGTCAGCCTTGGAAATTTGTAGTTGTACGTGAGAGAAATGCAGAGTTGGCTGAGGTTGCCTTTAATGCTAATCAGGAGCAAATCAAAGAAGCACCTGTGACGATTGCTCTCTTTACAAATACAGACTTGGCGCAGCGCGCTCGTAAAATTGCTCGTACTGCTGGTATAAAAAATATGTCTGAAGAAAAATTGCAATATTACATGCAAAATCTTCCGACTAAGTACAGTCATTACACCGAACAGCAAAAGAGTGATTATTTAGCTCTTAATGCTGGATTGGTAGCCATGAATTTAGTGTTGGCATTGACGGATCAAGGCATTAGTTCCAATATTATCCTTGGATTTGATAAGTTAAAAGTCAATCAAGTGCTAGATATTGATGAGCGCTTCCGTCCAGAACTTTTAATTACTGTTGGCTACTCGGATGCTAAACTAGACCCAAGTTATCGTTTGCCGGTAGATGAGATTATTGAAAAACGTTGATAGAGTGGATAGAAAGGAATCCGATTTTATGACAATTGATTTTAAAGCAGAAGTTGAACAACGTCGCGAAGCTTTATTAGCTGACTTATTTAGCTTGTTAGAAATTAACTCTGAGCGAGATGATACGAAAGCAGATAAAGAACATCCGTTTGGACCTGGACCTGTTAAGGCTTTGGAAAAATTCTTAGAATTAGCTGCGCGTGATGGTTATTCAACGAAGAATGTGGACAATTATGCGGGGCATTTTGAATATGGCGAAGGAGCTGAAGTTCTTGGAATTTTTGCGCACATGGATGTGGTACCGGCTGGAAGCGGTTGGGATACAGATCCGTATACGCCAACTATCAAGGACGGTAAATTATTTGCGCGTGGTGCGAGCGATGACAAGGGTCCAACGATGGCTTGTTATTACGGACTGAAAATTATCAAAGAGCTTGGTTTGCCAATATCTAAAAAAGTTCGTTTTGTTGTCGGTACAGATGAAGAGTCTGGCTGGGCGGATATGGACTATTATTTCAAACACGTTGGTCTTCCAGAGCCAGATTTTGGTTTTTCGCCAGATGCAGAATTTCCGATTATCAATGGTGAAAAAGGAAATATTACAGAATACCTTCATTTTGCAGGGGAAAATAGCGGAGCTGCACGCTTGCACAGTTTTACGGGTGGACTTCGTGAAAATATGGTTCCTGAATCTGCAACAGCAGTAGTATCAGGAAATATGCCAAATCTTGTAGATAAATTAGACGAATTTGCCAAAGAGCACGGGCTTCGCTTTGAATACCAAGAATTACCGAATGGTCAAATAACAGTTACAATTGTTGGTAAATCCGCTCATGGAGCTTCACCACAATCTGGTGTCAATGGCGCGACTTATCTGGCTAACTTCTTGACCCAGTTTGATTTCGCAGGTTCTGCTAAAGACTATCTTGTAACAGCTGGAAACGTTCTTTTAGAAGACCACGAAGGGAAAGCCTTAAAAGTGGACTATGTAGATGAAAAAATGGGTGCTCTTTCTATGAATGCAGGGGTCTTCCGATTTGATGAAACAAGCGATGACAACACCATTGCCCTTAATTTCCGCTATCCACAAGGAACCAATCCAGCATCAATCAAATCTAAATTGGAAAACTTACCTGTGGAAAATGTGACATTGTCGGAGCACGAGCATGTTCCTCACTATGTTCCAATGGAAGATCCGCTTGTGACAACGCTTTTGAACGTGTATGAAAAACAAACGGGTCTAAAAGGTCATGAACAAATCATTGGTGGTGGAACCTTTGGGCGTCTCTTGAAACGCGGTGTTGCTTACGGTGCTATGTTCCCAGGATATACAGATACGATGCACCAAGCAAACGAATTTATAGAGGTAGAAGATCTTTTCCGTGCAGCAGCAATTTATGCTGAAGCAATTTATGAATTAATCAAATAAACCATGTAAACTCAGCTAGAAATAGTTGAGTTTCTTTTAAAAGAGAGAAATATTAGGATTTATACAATTACAGGTACGACAGGTTAACTGGGGCAAAAGGTCGTTGCCGAAGCACAGAAACAGTTAGATGCCAATGAAATTCGATTATCTGTTCGGAGTCCCCAAAAAGCGAGCCAGTATGCAGCAGCAGGGATTGATGTCAGAGCTGCTGATTATTTAGACATAGATTCTATGGTCGAGGCTTGGAGCGGAACGGATGTTTTGATTTACATCCCAAGTATTTCTCATCCAAGTATTGTGCGTGTACCAGAATTTGAAAATTCAGTTATTGCGGCAGAAAAGTTTGGAATCAAACATTTTATCTTTGTTGGATTGTTTGTTGATCAAGTCGACAGACTTTTTCACATGGGGAATGTTAAAATAAACTTTATCTCGTGGGAAGAGAGTGTAGCAGCCATCATCAAACTAGCTATGTCGCCTGTTCTACATGGAAAAATATACATTTTGACTCAAGGTCGTAACTATACATGCTAGAATTAGCTAGCCTTTTGTTTGAAATATCGGGTCGTGAAATGTCTATCAGCCAGTGATAGTTGAGGAATTTGCGATCAGCCCAAAGGATTTGGGATTGTGTTGGCTTCTCTCTACCAAGCTGGTAGTCAAAGCTGCTTGGATATTGTGACAGATGATTTTCGGACCATCACGGGACGACAGGCAACCGATTTGAAAAGTTATATGATGAAAAATTATCAAGGATAGAGGTAAGAAATGGAAACATTAGAAGATATTAAGAAAGCTATTATGGATGATCCACAAAATCAATCATATACAGAGCGAGGAATTGAGCCGCTTTTTGCAGCTCCTAAAACGGCGCGAATCAATATTGTTGGTCAAGCACCAGGCATTAAAGCACAGGAAACACGTTTATATTGGAATGATAAGAGTGGAGATCGCTTACGTGAATGGATGGGTGTTGACTATGATACATTTTATCATTCTGGCTATTTTGCTGTGATCCCGATGGACTTTTACTTTCCAGGTCATGGGAAATCAGGTGATTTGCCACCTCGCAAGGGTTTTGCTGAAAAATGGCATCAGCCGATTTTAGAATTGCAACCAGATCTGGAATTGACTATTCTCATTGGTCAATATGCTCAGAAGTATTATCTTCATCAAAAAGGAACTGTGAAGTTGACGGATACGGTATATCATTATCAAGACTATCTGCCAGAATTTTTTCCGCTTGTTCATCCCTCGCCTCGAAATCAGATTTGGATGGCTAAGAATCCTTGGTTTATGAAAACTGTAATTCCTGATTTGAAGGAACATGTACAAAAGATTATTTCAAGATGAGTATTTGCTCATCTTTTTTTGAAACCAAATCTTTGACAAAAAAGGTTCGATATAGTATTATAAATAAACTTCTATATCGTATAATTTTAGAGGAAAGAACAGTTGGATAGAAAAATAATTAATAGTGGGTTTTACATTGGAAAAATTCATCGTTTATCTAATCGATTAATGAATCATATTTTGTTAGAACGCGGGATTCAAGCTTTTAATGGAGAACAGGGACGTATTTTACACGCGCTTTGGCAAAAAGATTATCAAAACCAAACCGAACTGTCAGAGCAGACTGGCTTGACGTTGAACACTCTGACCAAAATGATTGACCGAATGATTCGCATGCAGCTTGTGAAACGGTGTTCTCATGAAAAAGATAAGCGGAAAAAGATGATTTGTCTGACAGATTATGCAAAAGGATTAAAAGCAGAATATGATGCAATTTCTGATGAGATCATTGAAATCTTTTACAGTGGTTTTTCTGATCTGGAAATCAGTGAATTTGAGATTTATTTAGAGCGTATTTTAGTAAATTTAAGCCAATCAAGAAAGGATGAAGCATGAACGAGTTAATCAAATTAGTCACCAATCAATGGCAGTTTCTGTTAGGTCTTATCTGGGATCATGTCTGGATATCAGGTTTGTCTATCTTACTTGCTTTGATTTTTGGAGTTGGACTTGGGATTTTCATTAGTTTCAAAAAAAGCTGGGCTGGAGTCGTTATTGGTTTAGTGAATATTCTTTATACAATTCCCTCCATTGCACTTTTAGGGATTCTGATTTCAATTACGGGGATTGGTAACAAGACAGCAATTGTAGCACTAACCTTATATGCTCTGTTACCAATGGTACGGAGTACTTATACAGGCGTTTCTGGTGTTGACCCGCTTCTCATTGAAGCAGCAGAAGGAATGGGTTCTACACGCAAGCAGATTTTAACCAAGGTGCAACTGCCCCTTGCCTTTCCGGTTATGATGGCAGGTTTCCGTAATATGGTTACAATGACCATAGCTCTTGCAGGGATCGCTTCTTTCGTTGGTGCTGGCGGTCTTGGTGTAGCAATTTACCGTGGGATTACGACTAATAATCAAACCCTAACTTTGGTCGGAAGTGTTTTAGTCGCACTGTTGGCATTGGTCTTTGATTTTCTTCTTTCTTTGGTTGAAAAATCAATCCTACGTCATAAAAAAGTATCTAAAAAATGGTTAGCTGTTTTCAGTTCTATAGTTCTTTTGATGGCAGGAAGCATCGCATTTTTCCAAATGAATCCAATGGGCGGAACTGTGAAAATTGCGACCAAACCACAGACAGAAAACTATATCTTAGGTGAAATGCAAAAGCAAGTTATTGAACAATACACCAATCTTAAGGTCAAAATGACTAAAGGTGTTGGTGGCGGGACAGCCAATATTCACCCAGCCATCACAAAAGGAGAATTTGATATTTATGCTGAATACACTGGTACAATTTGGGAAGTCATTCTCAAACAATCAGGTTCATATGATGAAAGTCAGTTCAAGACACTTGAAAGTCAATATCGAAAAAAATATCGGTTAGAATGGGTAAATACATTTGGGTTTAATAACACTTATGGTTTGGCAGTTCGTAAGGATATTGCAGAAAAATACAATATTAAAACTTTTAGTGATCTTGCAAAAGCAGGTCCCAATTTAACCTTTGGTGCAGAATACGATTTCTTTGGTCGAGAAGATGGTTTTGCACGTTTGCAATCCATTTATGGTATGAAATTCAAGTCGCAAGTAGATATGGATAGCGGGTTAAAATATCAGGCTATCAAATCTGGAAAGGTTGATGCAATTGATATTTTCACCACAGATGGACAACTTTATGGAGCTAATCTAGTGGTCTTGAAAGATGATAAAAAAATTTATCCTTCTTATCAGGCAGGAACAGTTGTTCGAGCAGCTACTCTTAAAAAATATCCGCAGCTAAAAAAAGCCTTAGCAAAACTAAACGGGATTTTAACAGATAGTAAAATGGCAGAGCTAAACCACAAAGTAGAAAGTGACAAAGAAGAACCGGCAAAAGTTGCTCATGACTATCTTGTAGAGAAAGGAATTTTGAAGAAATGATTGAATATAAAAATGTCAGTAAATCATATGGAAATCAAGACATTATTAAACAATTGGATTTGAAAATTGAAGACGGTGCCTTTCTGACGATTGTAGGAACTTCTGGTTCAGGTAAAACGACATTGTTAAAGATGATAAATGGTTTAGTCAAACCGAGTCAAGGGGAAATTCTTATCAATGGACAAGATGTTCAAGAAACAGATTTGATTGAATTGCGGCGTAACATCGGTTATTCAATTCAAGGGAATGGACTTTTTCCACATTTAACAGTCGCTGAAAATATTGCCTTTGTCTTAAATTTACAAAAGAAAAATCAGATAGAAGTAGAGAGAATCATTGATGAAAAGCTAACTATGCTTGGTCTGGATACTCAGTTAAAAAAACGCTATCCTGCAGCTCTTTCTGGTGGACAGGCTCAACGAGTTGGGATTGCACGTGCATTAGCTGCAACTCCTAATATTTTGCTAATGGATGAGCCTTTTGGAGCAGTGGATGCTATTACGCGCTATCAGTTACAGCATGAATTAAAATTACTGCATGAAGATACAGGTATTACAGTCGTGTTTATTACGCATGATATAGCAGAGGCCTTGAAATTAGGGACACAAATCCTCGTTTTAGACAAGGGGGAAATTCAGCAATACGGTACACCAGAGGAAATCAAACAAGAGCCAGCTAATGAATTTGTAAGAAAATTACTTGAATTAGCGAGTTGATATCTATGTGTTCCTTGAGAATGTTTCCTAACGCTTCATTGACTACTCGTGCAGACTTGCTTGGTAGCCAGCAAATGAGTTTGTGCAGAGTCATTCTGTGAGCAGACAAG
Source organism: Streptococcus sp. SI1 (assembly GCF_030439945.1). Classification (NCBI taxonomy): domain Bacteria; kingdom Bacillati; phylum Bacillota; class Bacilli; order Lactobacillales; family Streptococcaceae; genus Streptococcus; species Streptococcus sp. SI1. The sequence continues at coordinate 358,558 of NZ_JAQFJE010000002.1, read as the reverse complement.
ATGTCTTTTCTCGTGTCTGAATCACTGTATCAATCTCGTAGTGCCCAGTTCTAGTCACTCAATGAGGCAACGCTCAGCCATTATCAGTGTGGTAGAATAACTGTGCATCTCTATGTTCATTTGTTTAGGTTTTGATTAACTTACAAGTATAACATGGAGGTGCTTTTTTCTATTTTCAAGTGGCTAACTTCATTTTAGAACTTTCGAAGATTTTAAACATCAAAATATTTTATAAATCTTAGTTAAATATATTGTGTTGAAAAATTTAGTATGTTATAATGAATAATTGTGGGTTAAATATATATGAAAATAGATTAGGATGATTTAAACTAGACCATCTCCTTTTTATATAAGCGTATTTCCTAATATGTTCAAACAATAGGATTGATATCTAGTTGATGATGAATAGCTATTTTCATGAATTGTGCACAAAATAATTATCCCATAATTATAATATAAAGTGACCCAATCACTTTGGAGGTTAAATTAAAATGAATAGGTGTTTAAGATTTGTAACAAGATCTGTCCTAGCTACAGCAGCAATGATTCCTGTATTGGTTGCTAATGATGTTCAAGCACAAAGTTATGGATATAGCTATTATAATCATTATCAACCAGGATATGATTATTGGAATGGGTATTTTACCCACTATACAAATTATTACAATAACTGGGGATACGGCTATAACAATTGGAATAACTATTACAATAATTGGAATTATGGTTATAATAACTGGGGTAATTATTACAATAATTGGAACTATAGTTATAACAACTGGGGAAGAAACGACTACAACAATGGTTATAACCGTTTGACAACCGATCCGAATTACACATATTGGAATGGAAATCATTATTACCGTATGAGTGATGGTTCTTATCGTATTTATCGTAATGGACAATGGGTTCCTGTTTCAAATAATAACAACAGTAACAATGGTTACAATAACTTATTAAAGGATAGACATTATCGTTATTCAAATGGTTATCATTACTATGTGTTGGATAATGGTGATTATTACTATTATCAAGATGGTAAATGGGTATTTGTTAAGAATTCTACTGAGAATCCAACTACTCCAACGCAACCTGAAACTCCAAAACCAGAACAACCATCTGAAGATCCGAAGCCAGAAGTTCCGACTCCAAGTCCGGCAGAGCCAGAACAACCGACTCCATCTCCTAGCGATAAACCAGATGAGCCAACAACACCATCAGAACCCAAACCAGAGGAACCAACTCAACCTGAAAATCCAAACATTAACTTGCCTGAAAATCCTCCAATTAATGGTGCAGATGGTGAGTTCAATCCATTTACTCCAAAACCAGAACAACCATCCGAGGAGCCAAAACCAGCACAACCGAATCAACCATCTACTCCTGGAAATTCAGGTTTGGTAACAACTGATGAGCCAAGTGAAAATCAAATTCCTGCTTATGTTGAAAAACCAGCAGAAGGGCTTGAACATTTGCCTTGGGCACCAAATGGACAAACTCCAAAACTTGTTTACCCACCAGGAAAACCAGGTTCAGCAGCTCTTCAGAAAGACAAAAACTATTACTATGATGGTAGCACTCATTATTACTATGTACCGTCGAATGCTGAGCGTACTGGCTATTCACCATACTGGAAATGGATGGGAGATAAATGGAAACTTCATGGTATGACTGATCCTAATGACCCAGCTCTTGATCCAAAACTTCACAAAAACACGGATGATGACGAGTATATGTATAGTGATAAAAACTCTAGCGTGAAATTGTTCTCAACTAATTTAGTAACTACAGCAAAAGCAGGTCAACCTCTTCCATTCCAAAATGTTGAAGAATTTAAAAAATATGTTATTGAAAAAATGAATCCTAAATTTGTTGATAATGCTGGATGGGATGCTAAAGTTGAATGGAAAATTGAAGACGAAGATATTTTTGAACAATCTAAACAAAATCCATGGGCTAGAGATTATGTTTTGATTGCTAATCTAAAGAGTGGTGTCAATGATAAAAAGTATAGCGATACAGAATTTGGATATGTTAAATTTGTTTATCGAGTTGAAGCAACTGATGATACCAACTACATTGCTTTAGATAAAGCAAAAGAGGCGTTTGCTAAAATCAATGAAGAACGTAAAAAACAAGGACTGAAGGAATTAATCTGGTCCGACGAAATTTATAACTCACAAGCTCTTCCAAAAGCACATTCAATTTCTCGGCAATATGATAGTACAGGATTTGTTGGACGGCGTGATGAAGATCCATCAACTGTTGTTAAAAAATGGGCAACTAGTGGTCTTAGAGAATTACTTCTTTCACCTGATGCAACAAAAGGAGCAGTAGCTGCAGTTGTTAATGGCGAAGGTGTGTATTATTGGACATTCAATTATCAATAATAACCATATTATTTTGTATAAAATATTATCCGATAACTATTTATACTGACTCCAAAAAGTTGGATAAATAATTACTTCGAATCTTTGTCAACTTTAGTGGATGACGAGAAGCTAACATCGAGAAAAGGCCATATTGGTCTTTTCTTTTTTTATGTTTAGTGTGATGAAAACGTGCTTCTTAAAGTTTAAAGGCTCTATAATCTCTACAGTAGATTTATCCACTACAGAAATGATAGAGCCGAACATTACAGAACTTTTTGAGTGTATGAAAAAAGTCCCATATGACCTATAAATGAAAAGCACCTACACTATCATTAGAATAAATCACATGGAACAACTTTATAATACTACAGAATTGATTGGAAATTTTTGTCTTAGCTTCAGTTTAGGGGAGCTCTGGCTCCAATAGCTTTCGATTGAAACTGTTACAGAGTTCTTATTTTCCATTACCAAATAATTTTTTAAATGTTTTTGTCTGATTTTTTAAAGGAGACAACTGATTTAAATCGACATCATGTGCAAAACCACTAATTGATCCTTGTGAGGTATATTGATGTAAATCGTATTTTAAATCAGTCTTGGGAGCAGCGTTGTAATAACCATCATTATAACCATAGGTTGGAATCCAGATTGCTGTGAATTTTTTGGTTGAAATACTATGTTCCTCAAGGAAATAGGTTCCAACATAAATCCCAATATTTTTAGCGCCTAATGATGCTAACTTAGCACGAAAAGCTTCTACACCAGCATTCATGTTCTCCATAGTCTTTTCTTCAACATCCAACCAATAGTAAGTTGGTTTGTACTTTGAAGCAGCTTTATAAAAGCTTTCAGCTGCTTTTTCCATTTCCTTCTTACTATTACCCGCCACATAAGCGTAGACAGCAACAGGGATATTTCGTTTTTGAAATTCTTCGATATGGCGTTGATAAGATTTATCAATTCCATTTAGATGTGTAGCTGCATTTTCTTTTTTTGCTTGTGCTCCGCTATGCACGCGTATAATGGCACCAGAAATGTTTTTTGCTAATTGATCATAGTTGATATCACTTGGTCGTTGCCAGCCTGATAAGTCAATAATAGGTTTGTAGGCTTTATCTTCCTTGTTAGAATCAGAAGTGTCTTTCTCTTTAGCAGGAGTAGTTGATGTTTGTTCAGTGGTAGCCTTTTGCTGTTTCGTTTCTTTGCTTTCTGCATAATACTTCGCTCCCACAATAATCATAATGAAGCTTACAAAAAAAGCAAATATAACAAGCGGTTTAATCCTCTTTCTCATATAAATTCATTTTAACGTAAAGTTAGATAAAAAGCAAAATAAATTAGTAGAAAAAAGGTATTTGTCATCAAATTGAAATATTAAGGAAAGCGGTTTATTGATTATTGCTTAGTTATGTGTGTAGTAATACTTTTTCAAATCAATAATGTAGCCAAAATTCATAGCCTTATCTTTATTTTAGTTAAAGTTTAGCCTAGATAGCAAAAGGATTGCAAAAAAACCGTTCGTTAAATACTTTTATTTTACCTTAGAAAATGGTATAATGTTCGGTGAAAATTAAGAATATAGGTGAACTATGAAAATTGATAAACGCCACCTACTGAATTATTCCATTTTGATTCCTTATTTAGTTTTATCTATTTTGGGACTGATAGTTGTTTATTCAACGTCAAGTGCTACTTTGGTACAGGTGGGAGCAAATTCGCTCAGATCTGTTTTAAATCAAGGGGTTTTCTGGATAGTCAGTTTACTTGCTATTGCTTTAATTTATAAAATAAAGTTGGATTTCTTAAAGGACAATCGACTGATTATCATTGTTATTTTTGTAGAAATCTTGCTTTTAATTTTATCTCGTGTTCTTGGTGCACGAATCAATGGAGCTCATGGTTGGTTACGGTTTGGGCCAATTAGTCTTCAGCCGGCTGAGTATTTAAAAATCATTTTGGTTTGGTTCTTGGCATTGCGTTTTTCTCATCAGCAAGATGAAATCTCAATTTATGACTATCAGGCTTTAACACGAAATCAAGTGATTCCACGTGCACTAAATGATTGGCGAATTATTGTTCTCCTTCTAATTGGAATTGTAGCAGCATTGCCTGATTTAGGAAATGCGACAATTCTTTTATTGACAGCCATGATTATGGTTACAGTTAGTGGGATTGGTTATCGTTGGTTTTCCACTCTTCTTGGTGTGCTAATTACTCTTTCTACAGTTGTTTTAACCAGTATTTGGCTCATTGGTGTGGAAAAAGTCGCTAAGGTTCCTGTGTTTGGGTATGTAGCAAAACGATTTAGTGCCTTTTTTAATCCATTTAAGGATGTGTCAGGTGCAGGTCACCAGCTAGCTAATTCCTATTATGCTATGAGTAATGGCGGTTGGTTTGGCTTAGGATTGGGAAACTCTATTGAAAAACGCGGATATTTGCCAGAAGCACAGACAGATTTCGTTTTTTCCATTGTTATTGAAGAATTTGGCTTTATTGGTGCCAGCTTGATTTTAGCTCTTTTGTTTTTCCTTATTCTACGGATCATTTTGGTGGGAATTCGAGCGAAAGATCCTTTCAATTCTATGATGGCTCTTGGTGTTGGTGGAATGTTACTGACGCAAACCTTTGTTAATATCGGGGGAATTTCAGGTTTGATTCCATCGACTGGTGTAACCTTCCCGTTCTTGTCACAAGGTGGAAATAGCCTGTTGGTATTATCCGTTGCAATTGCTTTTGTGTTAAATATTGATGCGAATGAAAAACGCGAAAGTTTGTATAGGGAAATAGAAGAAACCAATCACGGTTTAAGAGTTGTTCGCTAACTTGAGATTGAGCAAAAGCTTACTGAAAGGTGTAGATCATGTCACTTCAAAAATTAGAAAATTACAATAATAAGGAAGTCATCCAAGAAGAAGTTACGATTTTGACGGACTTACTAGAAGAAGTTACACAAAATATGTTAAGTCCTGAAACCTTTGAAAAAATCATCGCTTTAAAAGAATTGGCAGCAGTTGGAAATTACGAAGGATTAAATGAAATTGTTCAGAATCTGTCTAACAAGGAAATGTCCTATATTTCACGTTATTTTTCTATCTTGCCTCTTTTAATCAATATTTCAGAAGACGTTGATTTAGCTTTTGAAATTAACTATCAAAATAATGTTGGTCAAGATTATCTTGGAAAATTATCCACAACAATTGATTTAGTTGCTGAAAAGGAAAATGCCGCTGAAATTTTGGAACACTTAAATGTTGTACCAGTTTTAACAGCTCATCCAACTCAAGTACAACGGACAACCATGCTGGATTTAACAAATCATATTCACGTTTTGTTGCGTAAATATCGCGATGTGCGGATGGGATTGCTCAATGAAGAAAAATGGCATAATGATCTTCGTCGCTATATCGAAATTATTATGCGTACGGATATGATTCGTGAGAAAAAATTAAAAGTGACGAATGAAATCACCAATGTGATGGAATATTACAATAGTTCTCTCTTGCAGGCAGTGACAAATCTAACAGAAGAATATAAGCGTCTAGCTAAAAAGCATGGGATTAGCTTGGAAAATCCCACACCCATCACAATGGGAATGTGGATTGGTGGTGACCGAGATGGGAATCCATATGTTACATCCGAAACATTGAAAAAATCAGCTTTGACACAATGTGAAGTGATTATGAATTACTACGATGCGAAAATTGTCAATCTGTATCGTGAATTCTCTTTGTCAACAGGTATCGTTAAAGTCAGTGAAGCGGTGCAGGAAATGGCTTATCTGTCAGAAGATAATTCTATTTACCGCGAAAAAGAGCTGTATCGCCGTGCTTTTTACTACATTCAAACAAAACTGAAAAATACCAAGACTTACTTTATTGACCAGGCAGAAGTAGAACCATACTATCATAATATTGAAGAATTTAAACATGATTTGCTAGCTATCAAACAATCTCTTCTTGAAAACAAAGGAGAGGCAATGATTTCTGGTGAATTTACTGAATTGTTGCAAGCAGTAGAAGTGTTTGGTTTCTATCTTGCGTCCATTGATATGCGTCAAGATTCAAGCGTTCATGAAGCCTGTGTGGCAGAATTGTTAGCCAGTGCAGGAATAGTGGAGCATTATAGCAAGCTTTCTGAGGGCGAAAAATGTCATGTATTACTAAACGAACTGCTCTATGATCCACGGATTCTCTCTGCAACACACGCTGAAAAATCAGATCTCTTACAAAAAGAATTACAGATTTTTCAGACGGCTCGTGAGTTGAAGGATATGTTAGGAGATGCTGTCATTAAACAAACCATTATTTCTCATGCAACAAGTGTGTCCGATCTTTTAGAGTTGGCTGTGATGCATAAGGAAGTTGGTCTCATTGACAAGGAATCTGCACGCGTGCAGATTGTACCGCTCTTTGAAACCATTGAAGATTTGGATAATTCCTATGATACGATGAAGAAATATTTATCTCTTCCTATTGCTCAAAAATGGATTGCCTCTAATAATAACTATCAGGAAATCATGCTTGGTTATTCAGATAGTAATAAAGACGGTGGCTACTTATCATCCTGTTGGACCCTCTATAAAGCTCAACAGCAATTAACAGCTATTGGAGATGAGTTTGGTGTGAAAATCACCTTCTTCCACGGACGTGGTGGGACAGTTGGACGTGGTGGTGGTCCTACTTATGAAGCTATTACCTCGCAGCCACTCCGTAGTATCAATGACCGAATTCGTCTGACAGAGCAAGGAGAAGTAATTGGTAATAAATACGGAAATAAGGATGCCGCTTACTACAATTTGGAAATGTTGGTTTCAGCGACGATCAACAGAATGATTACAAAGAAAAAGAGCGATACTAATACGTCCAATCATTACGAATCCATTATGGATCAGGTGGTAGACCGAAGCTATCAAATTTATCGTGATTTAGTCTTTGGCAATGAGCATTTTTATGATTATTTCTTTGAATCAAGCCCAATCAAAGCTATTTCTAGTTTTAATATTGGTTCAAGACCGGCTGCTCGTAAAACTATTACGGAAATCGGTGGTTTACGTGCTATTCCATGGGTCTTCTCATGGTCGCAAAGTCGTGTGATGTTTCCTGGATGGTATGGTGTTGGATCTAGTTTTAAAGAATTTATTGATGAAAATCCAAAAGAAAATCTAGCTTTTTTAAGAAAGATGTATAAAAATTGGCCTTTCTTTCGATCACTTTTGTCTAATGTGGACATGGTGTTATCTAAGTCGAATATGAATATCGCCTTTGAATATGCAAAACTATGCGAAGATGAAAAAGTTCAAGAAATCTATTACACAATTTTAGATGAGTGGCAGTTGACCAAGAATGTCATTCTTGCTATTGAAGATTATGATGAATTGTTAGAGGAAAATCCATACTTGCGAGACAGTTTGGATTACCGCATGCGTTATTTTAATATCTTGAATTATATTCAGTTAGAACTCATCAAACGCCAACGCCGTGGAGAGTTATCTCCTGACGAAGAAAGGTTGATTCACGTCACAATCAATGGAATTGCGACTGGACTGAGAAATTCAGGCTGATGAAGAATAAAAAATCGGACTATTTCCGATTTTTTTATATTTTTGTAACCAGAAACGCTTCCAATTCGTTATACTAGTGAAGGAAGGGGGATGAGAATATCAAATTAGATGATTATGAAAAAGTCTTGATTGCCTTTGCGAAAGAAATCGTCTATTATCTACAAGGCTCAGGCGTTCCAAAAGAGCAAGCAAAAGATGTTGTTCAAGATGTTTTTATCAAAATGCTAGAGTCTGATTTTGTCATCCCTGCTGAAAAAATGCGAGCTTGGATGTATCGTGTGTCTATTCGTCGTTATATTGATAAATACCGGCGTGATAAGCATTATATGGAAATTCTGAGACGAGATTTTTTTACAAAGGGAAATCAATTGATTGTTGAAGGATCAGACTACGACTTTCTCATGGAGGAGGTGGAAAAGTTGCCAATGCGGGATAAAATCATGTTGGATCTTTATTATTTTCAAGGGTTCTCAATAGGCGAAATAGCAGAAGTGCTTCATTATTCTAAAAGCAAGGTCAAGGTTCAGCTCATGCGCAGTCGAAAGAAACTTCGACAAGTTTTGGAAAAGAAAGGATATCATCATGGAAACTTTTGAAATCGTTGCAAAGAAAAACAAAAAGAGAAATAGAAATCGAATCATTCTCTGGTCAATAACAGTAGTGGTAGCATTTTTTGGAATATATATTGGTGCTCGTATGGTTACGGGAAAACTCATCAGCAACCAAGCTTGGAAGGTAGTCAATGAGGTACAACTAGTTGAAAGCGTTGCCTTTCCTAATATTGAAACTTATACCTGGTCTGCTAATGGTGGGGGCATGTTTCATGGTGGTATTAAAGGTAGACAAGCTAAAGATATTTATGGAATTCCACTCGACTATGGTGAATATAAGGCAGATTTTGGAATTTTTAATATCAATCGAGGAATCCTTTTTCATGCAAATTCTGGCAGATATACAGAATCTGGGGCAACTATTCAAATAGAAAATAACCAAAAGGTGCCACAATTCTACAATAAAAATGCGAAAGAAGAGAAAGGAGCACCTGTCCATAAACCAACTAGAGAGCTTCCTTATGTAAAGGAAATGCAAAATCAATTGGTAGAGGTAGCACTGACCTTTGATAAACCATATACCTTAAAAGAAATTCGAGCAATGATTCCTAAGAATCTTAAAACCAATTGGTATTGGATTGGTACAAATTCAACAGCCGATCCAAGTTGGTGGCAACCGAGCAATCTCTATGGCACGAGGCCAGATTATCTAACAAAAAAAGAATATGTTCACAAAAAGGAAGCAGAAGAAGCTATCAAAAATCTCAAAGAAGGAGAGAGACTGAGCAACAGACTTGCAGAAATGAGGCATGTAGATGGATTCTTGGATAATTTAAAAAAATATATTGCGACTGACATTGGAAAAAGTACCTACAATAACATAACTCCGTCAGATGACATTAAAACCTACTTGAAAAAATTTGGTAAGCTAAACTTGTCTAAGAAAGAAGACCTAGAAAAATTAGAATTCTCAGGAGTCATCCTAACAGGAAAAGCTGAAAATTTTGCACAGTTGGAAGGTAAGGAGTGGATTTATGCATCAAGCATTGGAGCTTCTATACCAAATCAACCATACTACAAGTTAGACAAAGAATAAATTGATAAAAAAGGCGTGTAAGTGTCTAGAGTTTTGAGAATTTGAAAAAATTGAATATCTTATAAATCAAGAGAACGTTAAATAGCGTTCTCTTTTGTTTTTTACTTAAACTATTTCGGGAGGTCATTATGTTACCTAAAGAAAAAGAATCACGAGAAGCCATTCTTTCATTCCTGATGAAAGAAACGGGTTTACCACGAGAAAAAGCACTCGCAAGCGTTAGTGAACTTGAAACATTTGGTTTGATTGGATTTAAATCAAACGGTGATTTCAAATTGAGGGAGGTGTAAACATGAAAGAAATTCATATGATAAGTGCAAATGAATACCAGACCTCAGAAAGATTTTATGCAGTCCCTAAAATTCTTTTTGAAAGTGATTATTATAAAGGGATGCGACTAGATACGAAGTTTGCTTATTCAGTTCTAAAAGACAGATTGTCTCTTTCTCTTAAAAACAATTGGATTGATGAAGAGGGCTATGTTTTCCTTGTGTACTCAAATTCAAAGTTGATGGAAATTTTAAATTGTTCAAAATCAACACTCTTGAGAATCAAAAAGCAATTAAGTGAATATGGTTTGATTCGTGAAGTGCAACAATCAACAAGTAAATCTGGTAATCTTGCTAATCGTATTTATCTTGGTCAATTAAAAGACGATCCAACCGCTAGAATTAGTGAAAATACTGAGGATTCCTGTTCTGGAACTAGGGGGGTGTCAAATTTAGACCAGGGGGGTGTCAAAAAAACACTAGGGGGGTGTCAAATTGATACGGGGCTAGTGTCAAATTCAACCCCTAATGATACTGATATTAGTGATACTGATTATAATGGGGATTCTATGTCTAGAAAGGCGAATCAAATTTCAAAAGAAATTTCCTCGCCTGCTGGAGCCATGGATTTACCTACACAAGAAGAATCTGTGAAATATATCCAACCAGAATACTACTCTTTGTTGCAGGTGATTGCTGATAGGTATAATGGAAAATTTACGCAACTCGATCTTTTTACAGGTAAATTTCAGAATTATAAATTGACCCACTATCAAAAAATGATGATTGGACAGTATCTTTCGGATGGGTATGTAACGAGTGGTGAAGTGTTAGATATAATCGAGCGGATTCCAATTGATTCGGAAAGTCCGCTAGCTTATTTATTAAAATGTTTAGAAAATCTTAAAGAGGAACGTAGGTTAGAGGCGAAAATGATTGCTCATAGGAATGCTGAAATGAAATATGAGGATTCGGGAAAGGCTGCACTAGTTTAAGAGGTAATGAAAAATGAAAACTATTCTTCGTTATCCAGGTAGTAAATGGAATCTAGCTAAGAGAATTGTTGATCTCTTTCCTGAACATAAAAGTTATCTTGAACCGTATTTTGGAAGTGGCGCAGTATTATTTACGAAAGAGTTGAGCAGTATTGAAACGGTAAATGATTTGAATGATGATGTTGTCAATCTTTTTCGGGTAATTCAAGCAACTCCTAAAGAGCTAAGCGAAAAACTCTTTCTGACACCTTATAGTCGGACTGTTTATAACAGGGCTTGGGAGACTAATCCTCACAATGAAGTTGACAAAGCAGCTAATTTTATTATTCGTTCTTTGATGTCTCATGGCTTCCGCAATTTTGAAAAGTCTGGTTGGAAGCGTGATGTGAACGGTCGAGAAAGAGCTTATGCGGTGAAGCATTGGAATGAACTTCCTGAAATTATCCAAGAAGCAGCTATCCGCTTAAAACAAGTACAGATTGAGAACCGGCCGGCTTTGGATTTAATTTCAGAATATAATCGTGAGAATGTCTGTATGTATATTGATCCACCTTATGTTTTGAGTACGAGGACAAGAAAACAATATACAGTAGAGATGGAAGATCAGGATCATCAGGAATTATTAGAAATATTGAATCAATCGAAAGCAAAAATATTACTTAGCGGTTATGATAGTAAACTTTATAACAAGCAGTTGCCTAACTGGGAAAGAGTGGAATTTGCGGCAACTGCGGAACATGGCTTGCCACGTACGGAAATACTTTGGATGAATTTTCAACCGAAGAAGCAATTAGAGTTGTTTTAAAAGAGAGTGAGAGAGTGTAAATGGAACATTATGAACAAGAATCGGTTAAAGAAATTTTATTAGAGATTTTAAATAGTATCGTAAAAATTGCTCTTGCAGCACTAATGACTCGTTATTTATTAACAATCTTTAATTTAGATGATTTTCTTAAGCTGTTTTTGCAAGATTTACCCTTATTCAAGTTGTATAAAATCATTTTAAAATGCGGTTTGATATTGCAACTATTTTTGATGAATTTTAAAATAGTTGAATTTTGTTTCAAAGTTGTAAAAAATAATTTTTGCTCAAAACAAGAAACTGATAAAAATGAGGATAGTCCATTTTATTAAGGAGAAAAAACAATGGCATTTTTTGGAAATAATAGAGAGTCACAAAGAATGGCTGCAATGCGAGAAACTCAAAAACCAGCAGAAGAGCTAGAGATGTTGATTGAGTATTATGATAAAACAACAGAAACGATTTCAATTACATTCAACCCAGAAGAATTACAACAATTGGTTGGCAATTCCTTATCAACTGGAGTCAGTATGAATTTTCCAAGTGCACAACCACCTTTTGTAATCAATCCAAGGTGGGTTAAGAAAGTGACTCTTACAAAAAGGCAGTAGATTCAAAAAGGGAGTCTATGACACTGATTGCATACATTTTAGATTTTTGACCTGAGCATGTCAGAAAACTACTTGTGGCCTTTGAAAACTGAATACTCCCACTGTCCTGATTAGCGCAGTCTAAGCATAAAAAGAAGAATAGGGGCGGTGTGTAGCTAGAAAGAAATATCTAGCGCTGACTGCATCACGTAAAGCCACGGTTGACTTGTCCCGTAAGGCTAAGGGGTTTCTGGGATTTTCTAGACCACAATTTTAATCCTGCATAAAAAACACAGTAGAAATGCTACGGCATTAACTCGGCATGGCTGTAAATCAGCCTTTGATTCACACTAAAGGAGGACGAGATGAATCAAATTAAAATATCATCTAGTGAAGTTACACTCACAGATTTAAGGCGATTAGGTCGTGAAGGTGATGCAACAGCACGCCTTGAAAATGGCGAAGAAGTTAAATTAACTAGTAAACATGGTTTAATTTCTCGTAAGGGCTATATAAATGGCAAACTCGAACTAGTAGAAATGGTTGTAGATTATGCAAGTATTTATCAAACAATCCGTACAATCAAGCGAAGAAATGTTCTTGTTGCTAGACGAATCAAGCGAGGGAAAAAATCTATTTTACAATTAACTGGCAAAGGCTATCATCGACCTATCGTTAAACTTTAACAGATAGAGTCCTCATCTATCTGTTTTGAAGAGTGAAGAAATGTATTCTTTGTTCTTTGTTGTTGAAAGCAGATAGGTGTAAAGGAAAGGAGAAAGAATATGATATTTAATTTTAAAATGGCACGTGCGCCATCTTTTCTATTAGCGAAAGTATAATACAAAAGAATAATATAAATTTTAAGGAGAAAAATATTTTGCAAAAAAAGATGAAAGAGTATGGTTCTATTCGTAAACTAAAAGCCTATGGAGCTTGTGGTGTATTGTTAGGTATGTCGGCTTTGATGTTGGCCACAGCAGATGTAGGATTGGCAGATGAAGTTGTATCAGCCCCAAAACAAGAGGTTGCTAGTGCTGCTCAATCAAACAATGTAGTAGATCATTCTGTTGTAGATAAAGCTGTCGCAAAAGCTCAAGCTGCAGGGATTAAAACGATTCAAGACCCTACTGTAGATAAAGGTACGGTGACAACGCCATCAGAAGCTACGAAAGTCAAGCAGGAAATTGCTAAAAATTACGAAGCACAAGCAGCTGCTATTGACAAAACGACTGAAGATTATGCTCAAAAGAAGGCAGCTTATGAAAAAGCAATCGCAGAAACGAAGAAAAATAATGAGCAGATTGCTGCTGAAAATCAAGCTTTGAAAGAAGCACATGAGAAAGCTGTACAAGCAAGTAAGGAAACAAATCAAGCTGTTGAAGAAGCTAAGGCAAAGATTAAAAAACAATTTCCGGATGCTAAAGTAACGGAGACTACTAAAGAAATTCCAGTAGATCCAACTAAGTCAGCTTATGATCGTTATACAAAAGTAGTGGAACAAGTTCAGGCAGAAAACAAAAAAGCTACTGAAACTTATCAAGCTGAAAAAACAAAGGAAGATAAGGAGATTGCAGAGACGAAAGCTTATAATGAAGCAGTTCGCAAGCGAAACGCAGAAGGCAAAGCCAAGGTAGAAGCTGAAAATAAAGAAATTGATGATTTTAATCGAAAAGTTGCAGAACATAATAAAGCGGAAGATGAGCGATTTGAAAAAGAAAAAGCTCAGGCTGAAGCTAATAAAACTAAAAAAGGTTGGTTGCCTGAAGTGATTAAGAATCGTCTTTTGTTTAATCAGGAGACAGTCAAAAATGCTGAAATTTTGGATTCTGAAGGTATTGACTATTTCAATAAAGATAAATTTTTGAAAATAGTTGATGAAAAACATGGAGATAATCATGCTGTATTGAGAACAGATTTATCTCACTTGTCTTCTTCAAAACAAGAAGGAACAGATAATAATCGTGGTGTATTTGGACGAATGAAGGTTGGACAAACGGCTAAAATTACGTATGGTAATCTGAATGTAAAAGCAGGAGATAAAATTGCGACAAAAGCTGTGTTTGAATATACAGTTGTTTCAACGCCAAATAATCAAGGTTATATCAATGCCGTTTTCTGGAAGAATCCTGTGCGCACGATTGATTATGGTGCAGTAAATGATAATGGCCAGGATTCTATGATTCGCTTGCGTGTTCGTTTGTATGATAAAGACGGAAACGAAATTAAGGCGACTAAAGAAAATCCTTGGTATTATTCTGCGGCTTCTTTAAATTCTTCTGGTGCCGGAAGTACTCACATTGAATATGTTAAGACAGGTCAAGGAACACGTTTTTTGAAAATTAACGGTTCTTATGTAGACCAGCATGTAGACGGTATTTATTCTGCAACAGATATTGATTATGGCAATGTGAAGACTGCTGATTGGGATATTGCAGAAAGTCCAAATGCTTATTATGGCGCTGGAGTTATGGAAGTATCAGATACGATTGAACTTACTTTTGGGGTGAAGACGTCGGGAAATTCTTCTGCTTTTAATTCTGCTTGGTTTGTGTTCAACACGGATATTAAAGCGGCTGGAGTTCCAGTTGCACCAAATTATAAAACGCCGAAAGAACACAAGATTTTTACGCCGGAGTCTGAGAAAGAGGTACCGACTCCAAAAGCCAAGTTAAATTTGGTGAAAGTAAATCCAGTGCCAGCACCAACCTTTAAACCAAAGGAAGCAGATCCAATACCGCCAGAAATTCCAACGATACATTATCATCATGTTCAGTTGAAAGTGGAATACAAGATGGATAAATCAGTTCTAAAAACACCAGCACCAGCTCTTCCTCAAACAGGAGAACATAGTTCAACAGGTTTGATGGCTCTTGGTTTGAGTTTACTTGCAGCTTTTGGTCTAGTAGGACTGAAAAAACGGAAAGAAAATCAATAAAATCATTTTACAAGGCAATAGGAACGATCTTGTTGCCTTATCTTTATCTAAAAACAGAAAAGAGGGTCTTTTATGACAAAAAAACAATTACTTACGATGCTTGCACTCTCTACAATGGTGCTAACCCAAGCAGGAAGCGTTTTAGCGGATGATGTGACGCCACCGGTTGACTCAACTGCTCCAGGTGTGGTTACACCTAAGCCAAGCACTCCAGTAGAACCGAGTCAACCAACTCCAGAAACACCAGTTGATCCGACTGTGCCATCAACACCGCCAAAAAAACCAAATCAATCGGATACACCAGCGCCAACTCCTTCTGATCCAACTGTTCCTGAAAAACCAAGTACCCCTTCAACGAAACCGTCAACGGATTCTGGAACAACGAAACCTGGTGGAAAAACAGATCCGACAAATCCTTCTACAGAAGATGGGAAAAAGGACAATCCAAAACCGGACAATCCAACTCCTAATCCAAAACCTACGGAAGAACAACCGAAAACAACGGATGAAGCGAATAAGGCAGGCAAGAGTCAAGTTGGAACGACTTCTACATCAACAGGACAAAAAGTCGTCAATCCTGTGACAAATCCCGTCCAAACCAATACGGGTTATACGATTGTCGGAACTAACAATAGTCATGTACTGGTTTCAAATGGAAACGGTCAGGTAGTAGAATTAGCTGCCGAAACAGTAGGAGGCGTAGTGAATCCTGATAAAACCGTGTCTGTTAAAAAAGCAGACGGTACAATGGAAACATTGCCACAAACAGGTGACAAGGCAGCTGCAGGCTTAACAGTAGTTGGGCTAGCTCTGCTAGCAGCAGTGAGCTTTATGAAGTTGAAATGGCGCAAAGCTTCGTAATTTATAAAAAAGTCTAGTTCACCTCTGGTATTTTTGGTATAATGAAACTAGAAAGATTGGAGGAGTGGTTATGGGAAAGGAAAAGCAGATGGAAATAAGAATTAGTCCAAGTGGCTATAGATATTATGTGCCTACAAAACAGAAACTCAAAATTCAAATGTCTAAAAAGTCGTGCAAAAATCGCTTGAAACAAGTGCTTACCTTTTTAGGAACCGTTTTGAAACACTTTCCTCATTTCTTGATGAGAGGAGTTGCTTTGATGATTATGACTCCAGTTGTTATTCTTCTGTTTATTCTTAACTTATTTAAGAGTTTAATTAGCATGGCATTGGTTTGGATAATATTAAAAGGAATTTTAGTGTTTGCTGCCTTAATAATATCTGCATTTTTAGAAAACATTTTATCACATGGAAATTTTGAAAAGTTTCAAGGTTTTCTTTTTCCAGGACAACCGATTACTTATTGGTGGGAAATAGTTTTCATTATTGTATTCAGTATTTTAATGGCTTATACCTTGACCTTTAAACCAGAAGAACTAGACTGATTAATTGAATTTAAAGAGAAAGATTAAAAATGTTGACATCAAGTATTCTTGGTGTCTTTTTTATTGACAAAAGAAAGTGAGAAAAAATTTATGGAGACAGCAGTAAAAGTAGTGAATGCAATTGGAACAATTGGCGGTTTAGTCGGTTTAGGATGGGCTGCCTGGGGAATTTGGGATTTGGCAATTGGTATCAGACGTGAAGATGACATTAAGAAAGATAGAGGGATTACAAGTGTTCTTTTAGGAGCTGTTCTAGGCGTTGCGTTAAAAGCGATTTTTTCAGCGGTTGCCGCAGGGATTCAATCCTTTAATTTTTAAAGAAAGAAGGTGGTGTCTGTGAATCAGTCAACCCTTAATCAATTAACCACCAGCCTTAAGGATTATAGCCCAACCGCTTATAAAATCATGGGAGATATTTCTCATTCCATGCAACATGTTGCAGTTATCTTGTTGTTGCTTTTTATGGGACTAGAGATGTTTAATTGGTACCAACATTTAAAAAACAATGGTGGAGAATTGACCCTGCAGCTCTTCTTTGAGTTGGCAATTAAATATGTGTTAGCTTATTTTTTGGTACTCTCGATTGATCAAATTTTTGATATCTTTGGTTGGATGTTCAATGGGATGATTAAACTAGCTGCAAAGAATGGTGTCTCTCCTTATAAAGTTAAGACACCTGATTTTAAAGGATTGAATTTTGTAGCGAAAGGAATATTACAAACAGTCTATTGGGTGATAGATTTTATCGGTCAGATTGCGACAAAATTATTGATTTTGTTGCGTTCTTCTACCTTATACGTGTACAAAGGAATCGCAAAAATCGTTGTTGCTTGTTTTATGATGGATGCTCTGCGCCCGATTTGCTTCAATTTCTTCAAGCTATACCTAGCTGCTATTCTACAAGGTGTTATTCTTGTCATCATCATTCTTCTTTATCCAGCTATTGTGACAGATGATTTATTAAAAGTAGCGACAACAGGGGCTTGGACAAGCGCTCTGACAGCGATTGCCAAAGGGATTATTTATATTCTTCTCTTGTTTGGCAGCCAGCGTATGGCGAAAAGCATATTACAAGTGAATTAGAAAGGAGCGTTATGAATCGCTTAGGTAGTGAATTTTTAAAAGAGTTGGATTCTTATGAGCGTCCGGTGATTGGATTAGTCACTTTTCGGCAGTTAATCCTTCTAGTTGGGATTGGGCTTGTAAGTGTCCTAGCAACTATTCTGGTCTATTTTCAAGCGCCAGATATAATTGTGTATAGTGTGATTGGAGGGATTTTACCTCCTTTTGTTATTTTTGGTCTCAAATTTGATGAAATTATTCGAGATCATGCTCGATTTGCTTTCACAAAGCAAGAACGAGCTTATCAAACAGAATTTGAAAGAGAGGAGTTTTCAAAAGATGCATTTCTTCCAGAAAAAGGGGTCACAGAATACAGTGACTCTTTCTAAAGCAGAAAAGGAGAGGGCAAAGCGCTTGCGGCGAACCATGAAAGCCAGTACTCAAAATTCCCTCAATTATCGTTATTTACTTCCTGATGGGTTAATGAAAATCACCAAGGATTGTTATTCTAAAACGTATCACTTAGGGGACGTCAGCTATATCACGGCGACTGAACAGGAACGGATTGATATTATTGAAACCAATGCGGATATTTATAATTCTTTGGATATTGAGAATGAATATCAACTCTTGATTTTGAATCGGCGTGTAGAGAATAACGTCCTAGAAAATATCCGTTATGAATTACAAGGTGATTCTGGCGACTGTTATCGGAAAGAATACAATGAGATGATTGCGGATCGCTTTTCAGAAGATCAGAATTCATTTAAAGTTGAAAAATATATCACTCTAACAGCTCAAGCAGATCATAAAGGACAAGCAGAACGAATTTTAGATGATACAGCAGCTTCTATCGAAGCACAGTATGGCGAGATGGGGATTTCCTTTAAAGAATGTGATGGGCTAGAGCGATTGACAATTTTTCGGAAAATCCTTAGAAATGAAGCGTTTTTGGATTTCGATTATCAGGATATTGCTATCAGTGGACTTTCCACAAAAGACTTTATTGCGCCGAATTATCTTAAGTTTGAAAAAGACTACATGCGGATTGATGATCAGTTTGCCGGTGTATTATATGTTCGCCAGTATCCTACGTTTTTAAATGATAAATTGATTAAAAATATTTTGGACACAGGGATTGAACTGGCTATTGCAGTATATTGTAAGCCTTATGAAACAGCTTCTGCTCTTAAAAAAATCAACACAATCGGATCTAGTGCAAGGCGAGAGATGATTAAGGGACAAAAAACGGGCTTTAAAGAAGGCATTTCAGAGGATTTAGCTGTAGGAGGTAAAGCCAAAGAAACTTCAAGGGAAACAGAAAAATGGACGGCTGAATTACAAGACAATGATCAGAAAATGTTTTCTGGCGTGATTGCCATTTTCTTTATGGCTGATAGTCTAGAAGAGTTAAACAATTATACAGAAAGAGTAAAACGTTCTGTCCGGAAGAACACGGTTGATTTAGAGAAATTGTATCTCTATCAGGAAGAAGCCTTGAATACCATTCTTCCAATTGGTAAAGCCTTTATCGATGTGAAAAAACGTTTTATGAGGGATATGACAACTGCTAATTTAGCAACACAAGTCCCCTTTACAAACATTGATTTACAATCTACTAGCCCTAGGGCTATTTTTTATGGTCAAAATCAGTTGTCAAAAAATCCAATTAAATTGGATCGCAAACGGGATCTAAACACCGGTTCTGGAGCTATATTTGGTATCTCAGGTTCAGGTAAATCTGTTCTTGCTAAAGGCGGAGAAATTATTCCAACGCTCTTACGCCATACAGAAGATCAAATTATTATTGTAGACCCGGAAGTAGAATATGTAGATATTGGTCGTGAGTTTGGAGCAGAAATTATTAACGTTGCCTCTGGGTCTTCCAATCATTTTAATTTGCTAGATTTACCGGAACAAGATAAATTACAGGCAGAAGATAGTGACCCTATTGGACAAAAGGCAAATTTATTGACAACCTTGTTTGAAAATATCTTTTCTGAAGTATCCGATGAAGAGTTTGCCATGATTGACCGGGTTACCCGTTTAACCTATGAGCAGTTTCCAAAGCCAACCTTGAGAGAGTGGCAAAAGGTTATGGAATCCCAGCCGGAAGAAGTGGCACAAGCCTTAGCTCTTAAGGCTGAACCGTACACGATGGGTTCAAATGATATTTTTGCTCATCCAACCAATGTCAATATGGACAGTCGCTTTATTATCTTTACCCTCAAACAATTAAGCGGAAAACTCAAACTCTTTGCACTTCTTGTCATTGAGGACTATATCTGGAACCAAGTGGTTAACCACCAAGGAAAACTAACAACCTGGCTGTATTTTGATGAGCTGCAGCTTTACTTCAAAAATAAGCTTCAGGCTACTTTCTTTACGGAACTTTATTCTCGGATTCGGAAGTATGGTGCCATTCCTACAGGAATTACGCAAAATCCAGAAACGGTTCTTTCGATGGAAGAAGGACGAAAATTGGTCGCAAACTGTGAATTTTTAGTCTTGTTAAAGCTAAAATTGACAGATTTAGAAGCTCTTTCGCAAGTTTTTACCCTAACCCCATCCCTTGAGCGTTTTGTATTGCGTCCAAAAGCAAAAGGAACTGGACTGATTGTAGCAGGAGATACGATTGTACCATTTGAAAATCCCATTCCGAAAAATACCAAGCTTTATCAATTAGTCGCTACGGATAGTTAAGCAGAGAGAAGGTGAGTAAGTGGATCAAAAAAAATGGAGACACGATTTTCAAGAGCGTAGAGTTCGAGTAAAAAAGGGAGTCGAAGAAAATCTTCAGCTTTCTTCTAAGGAGGCTCGTCTCAAATCTCGTGTGACATATAAAGCGGCAAAACAAGATTATCATTTAGCGAAAAAGCAATATAAACTTTATCGCAGACCTCAACCAACGGCAAGAGGGAAATTTCTGAAAGAAAAACTAGAGGAAGCAAAACAAAGTCAAAAGGTTGCGAAAAAGATTTATCGAAAGGCGCAAGATCGAGATGGTGGATCGCTTCCTAAGAAAGCTCGCCGGCGAGCTGTTCAATCTGGAAAATTTAAACTGCGCCAAGATGCGGAGCGAATGATTCAAGATAATGACATTCTAAGCGATTGGGCATCGACTCGTCAAACTATTCGTCAAACTCATTACCAAAAAGAAGGGACAAAGCGAACTGTCAAAATCTTGGGGAAAGCTGGAAGATTTGCCATTTCTCAAAACTATAGTACGGTAAATCGTACCTATAACTTTGTCCGCGGGAATGGCTTTACGAGGACACCAAATGAATTGTCTTGGGAAGGAAAGTTGAGTCAGAAACTACGTCAGGCAAGAATCAAATTTAGAAATTCTAAAGTAGGTAAAATCGCCAGTAAAACTGGCAAAACAGCTCGATTTATTTCTAAGCCTTTCAAACCCATCTTTAGAAATCCACTTTCTATCAAATCCTACTTTCTTTATTTTCTTATTTTTGGAGTCTTAGGACTCTTTATAGGGGTATTTGGCGGTGCAAGTCCTGTCCAACAAAATGAATTTGACTTGAATCAGTCGTGGCTCCATCTTTCAAAAGTAGATCGGGAAAAGTCGAATGATAAGGTTGAATACTGGACGAATATTGATGATATTCTCCATTATATGAATTATCGTTATGGGAATGAGTGGAATCCGTCGACGTCCTGGAAAGAGGGGACAGGAGGAAAGGTGGCAGCTTTTTTAGGTTTGAATCACTTTTCCGATGCGTTAAATGATATTTGGAAAAACCTCAATCAGGATCCACAGAATCTAAAAACAATGCCTGAACTCTACAATCAAAAATCTTCTATAAAATGGATGCGGCTGACTAAAAATGAACTCAAAGAATATCAAGAATTGCAGGAATTGATAAAAGAAATTGGTCGCTATCCCAATTATCAAGAATTGGATAATCCATTTTATCTGGCAACAGATGAAGCTCACTATAAAGCTCCTTTGGTGGTACTTAAACGATATGGTTATGTTTCTCAAACAAAGATTTATGAGAATACGCAGCTAAAAGCGACTACTGGTCAAGCTTTGCGAGCTGTTTTATCTGGCAAAGTGGTTGTTTCTGGTGAAAATATTACGATTGAAACAGCTGAAGCCCGCTTTACCTACAAGCAAGTAGGCGGAATCCGAGTCAAAAATGGCGACAAGGTTCAGACTGGAGCTGAGCTAGGAACGGTTAAAACGAATGGGTATCAAGAAATCCAATATCAGAAATTGGAAGAAAAAGCAACAAAAGAGAAAAAAGCGAAATGGACAGCGGTCAATCCGGGTTTTTACTTTGCAAGCGTCACTTATAATCAAACGACTTCTGTTTTAACAGATTTGAATTTGTCTGGAGATTTAGCTCAACGCTCTAGAGCTGTAAGGGATCACATTAAAAAGCAAATCCCGAATGCTACAGATAATGGGATTGCGGCAATGTTAGGAAATTTTGTGACTGAGAGCGGCATTAAGGCTAAACGAGCAGAAAGCGATTATTTAAGTCCACCGATTGGGGCAACTGCTTCTTCCTGGGATGATGAAAATTGGCTCAATATGGGCTTTGCCCAAGGAGCCAGTGTCGGCTCTTTAGTCATTCACCGTGGCTTAGGATTAGGAATGTGGACAGATACTTCGGATGGAGCAATTCGAAGTACACTTCTTAGAAACTATGCAAAGGCAAAAGGAAAGAAGTGGTATGACCTGGAGCTGCAGATTGATTTCATGCTAGAAGGAGATAATCCTTATTATATTCACATTTTAAAATCTATTTTAACGAGTAATGAGAATGTCAATACTTTAACCACCCGTTTCTTAAACCAATGGGAGGGCAATGCTGGGGATAAGCTCGCCCAACGTCAAAATAACGCTAAACAAATGCTGATGTATTTCAAACAAACCATTAAGGGAAGTGGAACTCTAGCTTCTTCTTGGAACTTTCCTGAAGAGTATCGAAGTAGAATCAAACATCCACCATCAACTGCAGCTATGACAACTCAAGCTGGTAATGGTTATCCAGTTGGGCAATGTACCTGGTACGCTTATAATCGTTTAGTAGAATTAGGAAAAATTACAGATTTATCTGGTAGTTATGGCTACTTAGGAAATGGGCAAAATTGGGTCATGTCTCTTATTGGAAAAGGTTGGAAACTTTCTGCGACTCCAGTTGAAGGAGCAGTCGTCTCTACTGCTGGGGGATTTGATGGTACGTTGCCACAATATGGGCATGTTGGCATAGTAGAGGTTGTCAATGCTGATGGTAGTTTCTTAGTCAGCGAGCTCAATTACGCAGGTAATCAATCGCAAATCCATTGGCGAGTATGTCGTCCAGCAGCGTACTATACCTTTGCAACAAGATGACAAAATAGAAAGGAAACTTCAGTTATGAAAATGTTGGATATGGAAAAATTGAAACAATTACAAGTAGTTGGAATCATTATTGGTTCAGTTATACTTTTAATGATAGCTTTCGGCTTAGGAAACTCTATGAACCATAAGCCAAAAAGTGTGAAGCCAAAAGTAACGCATGTTACGAAGAAAAAAGCAGGAACAGAATTAACTCAGTCGTATGTTAAGGACTTTCTGATTGCTTATTTTACTAAAAAGGATTTAGGAGAAAATCGCAATCGCTATCTCCCTTTTATGACGGAAGGAACTTATCATCAGGAAGTGAATAAAGAAAATGATCCAGCGAATCAGGCTTATAAAGGGTATGTAGTCGATGCTAAATTAAAAACGGCAACGATCTATATTGATACAGAAAATAAGGTTGCCCTGGTAAAAGTATCTTATACCAATACATTGCTACAAAAGAAAAAAGATTATTCTAAAGCTCAAACGGATGTAGGAAATCAATCTACTCTGCGTTTGACTTATACAAAAATCGATGGACGCTATCTGATTACCACGATTGAACCTATTTTAATTGTGGATACGTTAAATGCTGAACAAGCTGCAGCAGTACAAAATCAGACAACGATTCCATCAGGAGACAATAAAGGAGAAAATGATGACAAGCATTGAAAAGAAGAAAAAAGAATTAGTAACTATTCAGAAAAAACTGGCCGACATGAAAGAAAAAGCGAAGCACTTAGAAAGTAAAGAAAAGGATTTAACTACGCAGATACGCTTGTTAGAGTGGGAAGAGACTTCCAATTTTTTAGTTGAACATCACATGACAATGGAAGAAATGAAGCGACTGGTTGAAGACAATCGTAGAAATGAGGTGATAGATAATGTATCGAATGATCGATCAATTCAAGGAGAAGAGTAAAGATTATCGTAATAAAGATTTAGTACTTCAAGCGTTGGAGAGAGAAAACGCACGATGTCAATTTGAAGAGGTTAGGGAAGCTTTTCTAATTGAGGAATTGGATAAAAAAGGAGTGGTCGTATTTCAGGAAGAAGTCAGTCTCCCCTTTGAAGGGGTGGCTGAAGATCTCTTCTTGCGACCGAAAGAGCCAAAGAAAGAGAAGCCAAAAAAGTCTTCTTTTTTTAATCGCTCTTCTAAGCCATCGTTTGATGAAATACCCAGCCAGCAACCGAAAGAAGCTCCTAAAATGCCAATCACAGCCCCTACTAAAGAGAAGAAAAGCGGCAAATCTGTCAATGTATGGAAAGTCTTTTTACAGTTTGTTTTTGGAGCAGTACTTGTTGTTAGTTTTGTCTTTTCATTGCTGACGGTTCAATTATTTTTAGCCAGTCAACGACAAATTCGGCCACTTGAACGCCAAGTAAGAGTTTTAAAAGAAATTCAAGAGAAATCAGGAAGTTTAGATACCTTTAGTCGTTATTTCCTGCCTTACTATTTTTCTTCTGATGGCGCTCGATTAAAGCCATTTTTAAAAAAAGGATTGACAATTGAAGCTAAGCAAGGACAGTTACAATCGGTTATTTTAGAGAAAATCTCAAAAACAGAAAACAATTATCACCTAACCTATGTGGTGTCTTTAAAAACAGGTGAAGAGCGCAAACAAATGCGCTTAACACTAGAGATGAAGGAAGAAAGAAGCAGTTCTTACGGCTTTGTGATGACAAAAAAGCCACTAGAAACTCAATATCCATAAACACTAATCTAAAAAGATGAGCGTTTTTTATATATAGAAAGGAGTAGAAAATGGATCAAGAAAGAGCGACTCATACAATGACGTTAAAAGGGAAGATGACCGCAGAAGTAATTTTAAAAGCCTTGTATGTTGTTTCAAAGGAGCTATATAATCGGCATGAATACAAACAAAAACATCAAACCTTTACTGGTGAAACAAATTTTAATCGATTTATGGCAACTAGTTCTTATAAAGATAGTTTTGAATTTAAAAATAGTGAGACTCATTTAGAAAAGCTAAAACATTATCTCAATGAGAAGGGAGTTGGCTTTACTTATCGGATTCAAAAAGATGAAACGCGGCTGATTTTTGAAGCAAAAAATAAAGCACTCGTAAGAACTGCTTTGGATCAGGTAATTGAAGAGATTACCAAAAAACCGGAAGCATTTGTTAAAAGGGTGTTAAAAAAGCCACATGAAATGAAACCACAGGAGAAAATTGCCTATTATAAGAAACACATTCAGTATAAGGGAATGATGCCTGCCGTTACAAAAGATATTGGAAAGGATCGAGCAAAATGAAATCATCTAGAAATATATTTCCTTATCTAATTGCAGGAATATTCTTCTTTTACCTTTTTCATACAGCGGAACATTATTACGCTTTATCAAAAGAAGCCGTTCCGTTTCTAGGTTTGGAACGATTCGATTGGCTGTTATCCAATATGGATCACTATTCTTTCATCAATTTTTCGTTCACCTCATCTTCCTTGTTATGGGGAAGCATAGGTTTTCTCCTTCCTTTATTTTTGTATGTGTATAAGGGAGATCGTGGAACTTATCGACAAGGGGAAGAACAAGGGAGTGCTCGCTTTGCTTTTCTGAAAGAGATGAAGCGGTTTGAAGATAAGGATCCAGATAAGAACATGATTTTCAGTAAGCAAGTCCGAATGGGGCTGTTTAATTTTCGTTTAGCTTACAATGTACAACTCAATAAAAATGTCTTAATTATTGGTCTTCCTGGAGATGGGAAAACCTTCACCTTTGTATTACCTAATATCATGCAGCTGAACTCTAGCTTTGTGATTACAGATCCTAAAGGAAACCTAGTACATGAAACTGGGAAAATGTTGGAAAGACATAGTTATGCTGTTAAAATTTTTGATTTGATTCGTTTGAAAAATTCAGATCGATTTAATGTATTTCATTATATGCATTCTGAATTAGATATAGATCGAATTTCTGAAGCTATTACAGAAGGAACAAAAAAATCAGAATACCAGGGAGAAGATTTTTGGGTTCAGGCTGAATTGATGTTACAACGTGCTTTATTAGGTTATCTATATTTTGATTCATTAGATGATGAAACGGGAGAACGTCTTTATCTACCCAATTTATCAGATGTATCCGATTTATTGAGAAATATTGGGCGAGAAGATCCAGAAATTCCTAGCCCAGTAGAACAAATGTTTGAAGAGTTAGAAGAGCGTAAGCCTGGTAATTATGCTTGTAAACAATGGCAACTGTTTAAAAATGCGAAGGGAGAAACAAAGGCAAGCGTAATTTATATTTTATCTGCTCGCTATTCTTTATTTGATCATGATGATGTCAAGCGATTGATTAGTGAAGACACGATGGAAATAGATACATGGAATACGAAGAAGACGGCGGTTTTTATTGCCATTCCTGAAACGAATAATGCTTATAACTTTTTATCGTCTATTCTTTTTGCGGTTGGCTTTGAAGTCCTAACTCACAAAGCAGATGATATTTTACAAGGAAAAGTGAAAGGATTGAATCGAAAAGATTTGGTTCATATTCAATGGATCTTTGATGAGTTTGCTCAAATTGGGAAAATCCCTAACTTTTCACAAGTGTTAGCTTCTATAAGAAGCCGGGAAATGTCTGCCAAGATTATTTTGCAGGCGGTCAATCAATTGCAATCACTTTATAAGAGCGAGTGGAAAACGATTTTTAATAACTGTGCAACACATGTCTTCTTAGGAACGAATGATAAGGATACGATGGAATACTATTCTACTCGATCAGGGAAACAAACGATTCGGATTCGGAATTATTCAAAATCCTATGGCGCTCGCAATGGTTCCTCTAGTGAAAATCGGCAAATTCAGGGACGACCATTGATGACGCCGGATGAAATTGCCCGTATAGGAGTTGATGAAGCCTTGGTCTTTATCAGTAAGCAGCACGTTTTTAGGGATAAAAAAGCGAGTGTTTTAGAACATCCAAGAGCGGCTCAAATTGCTCATTCGCCAGAAGATGATACCTGGTATGAGTACGAAAAGAAGGGAACGGATATTGATGAATTTATTTTAAATGCGATAGATTTAACAGAAGAATTTAAAGCACAACTAGCTGCTTGATTGATTAGAAAAGAGGAAAAAATGAATCAGAAAACAATTAGAATTGGATATTTTGAGGAGATTAAAACGGTATTTTCTTTAGCAGAAGGAAACCTAGAACAAGAATATCCAAATGTGATGAAATCACTCCAAAACGCAGATTATACAATGTATCAAAAACTAGCACCTTATTTATTTTATTATTTTCTACCACGACAAGATAACCTTGTCTATCCTTTGACAGCCTCAGAAAAACATTTTGAGTTGGTAAAAGAAACACTAAATGCGAAAGGAGAAGAAACAACATGGTCTTAACAAAAGCACAAGCAAAGTCTCTAGCTATTTTGGATGTTGCAAGAAGCCTAGGGATGGAAATGAAACGTAAATCTCATAGAGAATACTATTGGGCGGAACATGATTCCTTTAAAATTGATACACTCAAAAACACTTGGCATTGGTATTCTCGAACAGGCAAGTATGGAGACCCTATTAATTTGGTTCAAGAGATAAAAAATGTGAGTTATAAAGAGGCAATGCATTATCTAGATACGGGAGAATTTTCAGAAGTAGATATAAAGGCTTTAGAAGCTAAATCAGAACCGTTTAAGTACACTTTGGAAAAATATGAGCATTTAGATTTTGAACTTGCTAAAAGCTATCTGAAAGATGAAAGAGGACTTTCAGATGAAACGATTGACTTCTTTTTGAGTCAAGGCAGTATGGCTGAAGCGACTCGGAAAAAAGGCGATTATTTGGAACCCGTCATTGTTTTTAAATATAAGGATCATACAGGATTTTTAGCTGGGGCTAGCCTGCAAGGGATTATAGAAAATCGAGTTCAACATCCTGAACGTGGTCGATTAAAACAGATTATGAAAAATTCAGATGGACTATTAGGTTTTTCTGTAGACGTTGGAACTCCCAACCGTCTTGTCTTTGCGGAAAGCCCAATCGATTTGATGAGTTATTATGAACTTCATAAGGATACACTTCAAAACGTGCGACTAGTTGCCATGGATGGGGTGAAAGAGGGAATCATTAGCCGCCGCTTTATGGAGCTTTATGCGGAAATGAATGGAAAAGAGTATAAAGCAGATAAAACGAGTTCAAAGGCTTTGGAAGCAGTTGCTCAGACGACTGATTTCTTTAAAGAGGACAATCATCAAAATATGATTACTCTTGCCGTAGATAATGATCCAGCAGGTCACAATTTTATTACGAACTTTTTGAAAAAAGAAATCCCAGTCCAAATTGATATTCCACCAATTCTCTATCGCAATCAAGATAAAGCAGATTGGAATGACTATCTTAGCCGACCGGTTACTCCTGGAACAAACTTATCACATATTTATAGTTTTGATGGTGCAGAATATCACTATCAAGGGTATTATCCGGAAGAACTAGCTGATTTTAAGCAAAAAGAATTAGCGACTGATGAGAGTCAAGTTTTGATTTCTAAAGAAGTTTTAACGAAAAAAGAATTAAAATCTCGGTTTGATAATTTTCCAATATCTCCAAAAACGAAAGTTCAGGAAGTGCAAGAAGCTAGTGCAGAATATCACGTTTCAAAACCACAAGAACTTGCTGAGCCTGAAGAAAAGAAGGTAGATAATAGCCGTCTAGGTCAGTCTAGGCGTAAATTGGATCGCCTCCATAATGAGTTTTCAGAAGCAACTAATGCTGTCTATCGTCATTTTGCCATGACGAACGGGCAACCAATGAATGATAAGCGAAATGGAGCTAGTTTTTTTAGAAAGGCGGATCAGCTGGAAAATCGAGTATTTAATAAGTTACATGAAATTAAAGAACAAGAAGAACGGGTAGAAAGGCTAGAAGCGAGAGAAGAGAGGAAGGCAGCTGGTTTGAATCGTAGTGGCAATGGTCTTGAAATGAGTGTTCAAAATATTCCTAGAATTCGTGAGGAACTGGAGAAAGCGAAACGTGGAGAGTCGTTCTATACAAATCAAACTCTGAAGCGGTATCGTGAAGAATTGACACGGTTAGAAAGGATTTCTGAACAAATGGCAAAGACAGCCATTCAGCCAGGCACTCAATCCTTGATTGATGAAGGAGTGGTAAATCAATGGGCGAAACAGCCTAATTTGTATTTTGTAAAAGGACTCAGGCGTGTAGCAGTTGAATTATCTGAAGAGGGGATCTTCAAAGAATCTGCTAAATACCGTCCTCAAACTCCTGAAGAAAGAGAAAAACTAAATCAGATTTTAGAAGTACAACTCACCAATACAAAACTGAATAACGATGTTAAAGCAGATAATGAAGAAGAACTGTCTGAAATTATCCAAGAAGCGACCAATTCTTCACTTGGGACAATACCAGGTAAAATATCTGAGGAACCATCTTCTCAACTAAGTGAACAAGGTGTTCTTTTTGAAAATCTTGTAGATGTGACCTCGAATCAGGAGCAGCTAACAGAGCTACAATTGCAGGTTTTATTTGATTTTACCGAAAATAAAAAACTCTCAAGACAATATTCATCTGGGGATATTATTCCATACAAGGACTTTATTTCTAAACTTTATGAAGAAAACGAATGGCAGATGATAGGTTTCAAGCTAGGTTATGATAAGACTTACTTTGCTTTAGCCGATGAAAAAGGGAATCGTTTAACCAATAATTTTCGCTATGATATTGGCACGGAAAAGCAAGACTTATCCGAGCAACTCGCTCAAAACCTCCCAACTCCTTATCTAGAATTGGCTCAAAAAGCAGATCATGATTATCATGCACAAGTATCTTATGAAACTATTCTCAAGCAGTTAAGAGAGGAGGCGGTTATCATCATGCCTGAGGTTGCAGAAGAAGCAACTATTAGTATAGAGAAAGCTTCTAAACAAGCTAAAAACGTACAAAAAGATATTGAATTGGTAGAACTGAATGATAAGGGGGAATACGTCAATACGATAGCATTATTAAAACCGGCATCCTATCAAGAAAAGTCTCGGATAGTAGACTATATTCGTGAAAATCACCCTGATAAATATATTAGAGTCGATTCTGCAGATATTGATGAGTTAAATTTCTATGTTCGTGATGGAAAAGTTAGTTCAAACAAACTAGATGATTCAAATCAAAAAGCCCCTGAAGAAAATCAGGAGCAAAACAAAAAAGTTGAGACAAATCTCGGGGATTTTCCTGAAGAATCTCAGGTGGCAGCACCTCTACCAGAAGCGAATGAATCGCAACCTTTGAATGACTTGTCACCAAGTCAAACTCGTTCTCAACCTTTACTTCATTTTAGCATAAATGAGGATAGAAAGTCAATTCATAAGGATAACTATCATCCTGTATCAGATAAAGATTTACGAAAACTAAATCGTTATACTCCACATCTTCAAAATGCGGCTGCATGGTATCTAGAAAATATTGCAGATTCACAAGTAACTTATTTTTATCAGGAAGGAGCAAATACAAATAGTGTTACCATTTCTTATAATAAAGAAAGCTTTATGCACTTAACTGGAATCTTCCCTTATAAAGAAGGACAAACTGCAGAGCAGACTTTATCAGATTTTGCGGCTGGAAATGGACAATTTGATAATATTTTAATTGCGAATAGAGGTGCTGCTTTCGATAAGTTAAAAGTTCTTCCTGAACTTCCTGTTATAGTTGATTCAGAATCGTTCTACTTTGGAGATTTATCAGATGTAGAAAAGTTTCATACGTTAAATCTAGATAAGGCGATTCGTTCCAGTGATCAAGACGTTTTACTTGCATTTCGTACAATAGACGGAGCAACTTTCCCGGCTAGCCTTATGCGCTTGAGGCAAGGACTCAATATTCAATTGGATCAATCAAACCAGGAGAAAATCATTTTGGGAATCTACCGTGAAAGAAACGGGAAGATTGAGCAATTATCTATCAATGAAGATTATATCAAGGATGGTGGTCGGGAGCTTCAGTCTATCATGGAGAATTGCCTATTTGAAGAAGACATATCCAAAGAAGAACCTCCTTTAAAGATAGATTCTGGCAAACCTCTTCAAAGTGCGGACGAAAAAATTCGTCAGCGCAATCGAAAAGATGAGATGGATCGTGATTTGGATGGTTTGCCTGATCGAGTAGAGGAAGCAAGTACAACTCTTTTAGATAGTCCAGATAGTGATGGAGATGGTATTTCAGATTATGATGAATTGACCCAAGGAACAGATCCGAATAACTTCAATTCTAATATTTATCGGACAGCTGAAAAAGAGCTTAACGATGCAGAAAAACAAACATCAGAAAAAGTTGAAGAAGTAAGTTCAAAGATGGTTTCTGAATTGATTGTGGCTGGTGATATTGTAGGTTTAAATCAACATATGAAGGAAGGAGTGAAACAATATTTAAACTCTGAACATTATAAACATTATCTGGATAAAATGAGCCAGTTAAATAATTATTCTAGTCGAAATATCCAGCTTATCTTAGCTCAAAATCCAAATGCAAAATATGTAACGTCATTAAACAAATGGAATAAAGAATTTGGACGTTATATCAATAAAGGGGAAAAAGCTCTAAAAATTATAGCTCCAAATATTCATCTTAAAAAAGATTCTGAAGGCAATCCAATGCTAGATAAAGAAGGGAAGCCAGTAACGTATATGACCTTTCAAGTAAAGTCTGTTTTTGATGTGAGCCAAACTAAAGGTAAGGAATTGCCAAAAGCTTTGCAGCCGGTCAAAGAAAATTTATCGGATTTAGACTACGCAAATCTCTATCGTAGTTTAAAAACGATTGCTGACAATAATCACGTTCAGGTTCGCTTTGAACAGCTAGAAAATGGAAGAAGAGGGCGTTATAATCCTAAAAATAATGAAATTGTGATCCATAAAGATATGGGAAAAGCACAAATTATTAAAACGTTTTTACATGAAACAGCTCACTCTGAATTGCACCATTCTCATCACCAACAAACAGAAAATTTAACTTATAGCAATGCAGAACTTCAAGCGGAGAGCGTTGCCTATGTAGTCGCTTCTTATTATGGAATGGATACAGCAGAACATTCATTTGGCTATTTAGCTAAATGGACGGATGATAAAAAAGCATTGTCTGATTTGGAAACCCAGCTTGATATTGTGCAACAAGAAGCAAAAAGTTTAATCCAAAGAATGGATAAAGAACTTGAAAAACTAAAAGTGATCCAAGTCAAACAAGGCAAGAATCGTTTTGCGGACAAGCTGTCACATTATCAATCCAAAACGGAAAAATCCATTCAGGAACGTCAAACGAAAGAGGAAAAAGACTCAAAAAAACTCAAGGGTATCTCGAAATGATTGAACGAGATACCCCAATTCCAAAATTACAATTCAAACAGAATAATACTAGAAGAGGAGATTCAAATAGATGAATATAACACAGGAAGAAAGATTGATGAGCTTGCTGACGGATTATGTGTTTCTTATGGATGGTGACCTTGTTTTAGGATATCGTCCTGAAGCAACAAATCTTACTCGAAGCAACTTACTGCAACAAATGGAAGAAGAATATAAAACATTGACAACAGATGATCCCGCTCTAAGGAATTGGTATCATGACAATATAGACTTATTAAATCAGGTAAAAGATACCTCATTTGAACAAGTACTAAAAGAAAAAATTCTACTGGCAGAACTTCAAACAGGACATTCTATTTGGCAGGAGCTGACACCAAAACAAGTAGATAGGTTGGGTCAAAAATTAGTGGAAAACGAGATGATTCAGTCATCATCTATTGACTCAAAACCAGTCACGAAGTTTAAAAAAATCTTTCCTTATCTTGGAAAGCAGTAAAATTTGACAGTTTAGAAGAGCTAAAATGTTAGTCAAGGGGTTTGGGGATTTCCCCAAAAATGAAAAAGGGGAGAGAGTCAAAATGGTGATTTGACTTTCTCTGACCTTTTTTAAAATTCGCATTTGGTACCCCAAATGCTACGCTTGCCACAAGAAAAGGTCAGTCAGCCCCCATTTCTCATTGTGGGAAGTTCTATGATTAAAAATGCTCAATTTATAGTAGAAAGGAGTCATTGCATGAGGGAACGATATGAAAACAGAAAACGACCTATTGAGAGGAAAGTTCGTTTTACTCCAGATGAAGATCGTCAAGTCAAAATGACAATGGAAGAAATGGGCGTCAAGACATTTCAGTCTTATGCAAAAAATATGTTGGTACAAGGGCAAGTCGTTCAAATTGATTTTTCGGAGTTGAAAGATTTGCGAGTGGCAATCAATCGAATTGGCGGAAACATCAACCAAATTGCCAAACATGCCAACGAAAATGATTTGATTACGATAGAGGAAATCAGCGAAGTTATGAATCTCTTATCTGAAATTAAAGACTTAGTCAATGCTAAAGTTTCTAGTGAGGAGAAGAGAAGTATCGCACAGAAAAAACAAATAGTAAGGACGTATGATGAATGGTAGCGATTAAACCGCCAATACAAATTAAGATGCAAGGAAATCTGAAACAAGCGGTTCAGTATATTCTAAATTCAAATAAAACAACTATCAAATCTATTTCAGAAATAGAAGAGAACTTTCCAATTGTCATCAAAAATGGAGAACACTGTATTCAGTTAGTATCAGGTCATCAGATAACAGATGTGTCCATAGCAGATGAAGAAATGATCATGACAAAGAGGTTAGCTGCAATAGAAAAAGGAGATGATGATTTCAAAGAAATTTATTCTGGAAAACAGGTTCTGGCTCATCATATCATCCAGTCATTTTCTCCAGATGATCACTTGACTCCTGAGCAAGTACATGAGATTGGACGTAGAACGATGTTAGAGTTTACAGGTGGAGATTATGAGTTTGTCATTGCAACACATGTTGATAAAAATCATCTCCATAATCATATCATCGTAAACACAACCAATAGTGTCACGATGAAAAAAATGAGATGGCAAAAAAATACGTTAAAAAAATTAAGAGCAATCTCAGATAAACAGGCGGATTTGTATGGAGCTAAAATCATTCAACCAACGATGAAAAATTCTCATAAAAAGTATGCTGCTTGGCGCAGACAAAATAATTTTCGGTTTGAAATAAAAGAGCGCTTAGATTTTCTGTTGAAGCAATCCATCTCAATGGAAGATTTCAAAATGAAAGCGAAAGCACTTGATGTACAAATTGATTTTTCTGGAAAATATGTAAAGTATCGTCTACTAACTCCATTAGATGGAAAATTACAAGAGAGAAATACTCGTGATGATACATTATCAAAAAAAGGAATTTATTCGTTGGAAAATATTCAGAAGAGGATTCGCTTAAATCAAGTTGTTTATGATGTATCAGAAATACGAGAAAGGTATCAAAACGAAAAAGAGAAAACTGAAATTGATTTTGAGTTGAAATTAGAAGTTGAAGCTTGGCAAGTGGAATCAGAAACGACAAATGGTATTTATCTTCAAATGGATTATGGAGTTTTTAATTCTGGCACAATTCTTATCCCTGCTCATAAGGTAGATAAGTTAGAAAATGGAAATTATCATATTTTTCTTAAGGAGAAAGATTATTTCTATTTGATGAATCCCGATCATTCTGAAAAAAATCGTTATATGATGGGAACGACCGTTGCGAAACAACTGGCAAAACAAAATGGACAAGTGATAGTCACTAAAAATCCTTATATATCTTCAATGAAAGAACTGATTCAAGAATTTAATTTCTTAGTAGATCATGATGTGCGAAATGGAAAACAGTTTGATGAGTTAGAGGAACGCTTTAATCAAAAAATAAAAGAGACAGATCAAGAATTAAAAAAATTAGATGATCGTCTTGTTCAGTTGAGAAAAATTGAAGGAGCATTTGTATCTTTAGAAACGGCTCCTGAAAATTCTTTAGTAGCTAGTCGATTGCTAGAAGAGTTAGTGAAACCTGGAACGAAACGAGAAGATATACAACAGTTGATTCAACAATTAACGATAGAGAAAGGAGTTCTAAGAGAGCATTTTGAAGATACTTTGAAGAATTATACGAATTATCAGGAAGTAAAACAAAATGTGCTGACTCGAAAAGAACTCTCTAAGTCGAGTCAAGAAAAAGGGCAAGAAATTTAAGCGAAAAATACAAACACAATTATAAATATATTTATAATAATATAATAGAAATATAGAAGATATTAAAGTAGATGGAGGAAAATACTTATGAGAATGAGAGAATTTAGCTTATTCATTAAAATGGATCGTCAATAAAAAAATATTATTTTTATAATATTTTTTTATTGACTTTTAATGATTTTTATAGTATAATTATATTATAAAAATCATATAAAAATAATCAGAGGCGCAATATGACAAGATTATACAGTGTAGTACACAATCAAAAATATTTTGCGATTATTGAGGATCAGCTGGCTGGACGAATAAGTCAACTGAACCAATCAAATAGACTGAAGCCTTTGTTTGAGGATGACATTTGGGATAAGGTTATTGAAGATTATCAAAATCTGCAATATATCGGTCTGGATGAAGAAGATTTTGATATGATTGATGAATATTTTGGCTAGAAAGTGAGGTGAGCTTAGTGCTAGACTATCAAGCGCCAGCTATTTTAAAAGCTGAAGATGGAGAAGTTGGGATGAGTGCAGAAGATTACGAGCTGCTAACAAAACCTTAAAATCAATCTTTTAACATATAATAGACAATAGAAATGAGGATATGAAATGAAAAATGAAATGAAAAAAATCAATGATATTACCTGCTTTGCCTTGATTATGATTGGCTTAATTGCCATGATATTGAAACAAACAGAGTTAGCAATCTATACCAACACCTTTGTAGTGGCTATTAAAAGCATCCAAATTGCTCAAACTGTTGATTTTATGAATAAGAAAATGGATAAAAGGAGAGACGATAGATGAAAATTATTACTTTTGCAGCCATCAAAGGTGGAGTTGGTAAAACAACTTTAGCTTTTAATTTCAGTGAGTGGCTAGCTCGTCAAGGGAAAAAGGTTCTAGTAATCGATCTTGATCATCAGTGTAACCTGACCCAGACCTATGATATTTATGATGATACTGACACAGTGGCTAATATCTTCCAGAGTAAGGGCGAGGTAAAACTTATTCCTGTTAAGTCTAATATAACTCTCATTCCTGGATATATGCAGCTAGACACAATCGAAAAACATCTTGAAAATAAAGTCAATAAAGATATGTTGCTGTATATGTGGTTGGAAGATCATTACGATGAGAAAAATCTTGAGCAGTTTGATTATGTGATTATTGACTGTCATCCAGACTTTTCAACGGCTACTAGGAATGCTATAGCCGTCAGTCACTCTATTATCAGTCCGATTATCCCAAGTGAACATGGTTACAATGCCAAGTTTAACCTGGAGGATAGGTTGGAGAATTTCAGAAACGAAGTTATCAATTATCGAACCAGAGAAAGCTATATCACCGCTCAACTCTACTTCGTACCAAACATGATTAAGCATAATACCAACTCTTCCAGAAGCCTGCTGGAGACATTGAATAATGCTGACGACGCTAACACTATCTTTCAACCAGGTACGCAGGAAGTTGTCTATATCCCACAGAAAGAGCTGTTTAATAAGTCCACGATGGATAAACAGTCAATCTTTGAAATGGCAGATGATGCAGCTGTCCTGCAGAGAAACCGAAAATTCTTTGAAGAGATGGATCAGACATTTCAGATTATTTGTGATATAATATAAAAATAATAGTTTTATCATTTTATAAAATGATAAAACTAATCGATAAATATTATAAAAATAATTTGAAAAGGAGAGATAAGATGGCATTTGAAGCAAAGAGAGATAAAATCAAAAAGGCTCTTGGAGAGCCAATAGATAAAAAAACAATTCCTGGTGTTAGTTTACCGAGTAGAGAGGAGCCTGATTTAGTCCCCTCTACCTATACACTTGAAAGAAAAAATAAAGAAAAGTTGGCTCGCTTAGCAAAAGCTAATGGCTATGAGAAATCTACTGCTGCATTCCTTAATGATTTAATTGCTGGCATTCAGGAATAGAATTGCAATATTATTGTATTTTAAAAATCACATAAAGATATTATAAAAATATGACCTTTCTATTTGAAAGGTCTTTTTATCATAGGCTTGCAAATTTTACTAAAAAACAATAATATAATACCTAAGTTTTAGAAAGGTGTTAGCTTTTAGCTGGTGTTTTTTATACTCTAAATATAAATAATTTTTTTTGAAAATAATTCATGCGTTTTGTAAAATAGGAATTATGGATTTGAAAGTGATTAGTGAAAAAGAATTATTAAGCCAATTTCGAGCAGATGAACCAGATAAATTTTATCAATTTATTTCTGCTTTTGAGAAGTACGTTGCGCCGATTATGCGGGCGAAAGGGTATCGAAGAATCAATGAAAGTGAACGAACAGTTGCTTTTCTTTTTGGAGAAATAACATTTAGTAGAAGTCGCTGGACAAATGGGAAACGGACACGGATTCCAGTTGATGAAAAATTGGGATTAAAGAAACATGTTCGTTATGCTCCAGAGTTGCTGTTCAGAATTTCAAAATTAGCCACATTTTTACCTTATCGTCAAGTATGTAAAATTATTGAAATGGACTATTCTATTGTGATTTCAAAAGATACTGTTTTAAAAGTTGTGAAACTAGCAAACAAACTTTTGAAAGAAAAAGAGCGCTATCGTTATTTAAAGGATGATAACACTGTTCAAAAGATTAAAAGTAATCGTATCTATGTTGAGGGTGACGGCGTTATGGTAAAGTGCAATTCTGGAGGAGATGAACGAAAAAATATGGATTTGGCGCATTTTGTTATCCATACAGGACGAAAGCGAGTGGG
Source organism: Streptococcus sp. SI1 (assembly GCF_030439945.1). Classification (NCBI taxonomy): domain Bacteria; kingdom Bacillati; phylum Bacillota; class Bacilli; order Lactobacillales; family Streptococcaceae; genus Streptococcus; species Streptococcus sp. SI1. Next base: position 320,731 of record NZ_JAQFJE010000002.1, on the reverse strand, counting down.
TCCAAATCGTTATGAATTGCAGAATAAAAAAGAGATTATCAATAGTAGCCATGCGAAAGCAAAAGAGGAATTATTGGATTATCTCTATAACTATTTTGAAATTACGCCCAATACCGTTTTAATTTCCAATTCAGATAACGGTAAAGGCTATACATGTAGAATCTTTATTGAGTTAAAGAAGTCTTTAAACATCCGACATCATGAACATTTTTGGGATGCTTATCATTTGAATGAGAAAATCAAATCCTTTTTTAAACCTTATCCTAAAGATTTGCAAGATGTTTGTTTTAAAGCTATCCAAACACATGATAGAGAACTGTTGAAAACAGTATTTGATACCTGTGAAGGATTGATTACAGACGAAGAGGAAATGAACCAACTTTTATCTTTTAAACAAAAGCTGTTTAGGAATTTTAGATATACAAAACCAGCTACTTTAAGAGGACTTTCTGATGTAAATATTGGGATTATGGAATCGCAACACCGAAAAATTACTTATCGTATGAAACATCACGGAATGTATTGGAGTGAAAAGGGAGCTAATACCTTATCTCAAATGATTCTTTTAGAAAGAAAGGACGAATTAGAAGAGTTATTTTTTGGAAGATGGAAACAAGAGTATGAGCAGTATAAGTCGGTTGTTATGAGTGCAGGCAAGCTAAAAACAAGAAGTTGGCAAAATCCTTTCACTAAAACTCATGGAATTGCAGGTCATTTAATGCAGCGGTGTGAATATAAAAAAGCGTCAAAAAATCCTTATTTTTAACGCTTTTTTGGCTTGTTTTGCTTGCATTATTTTAGTGTTAATGATATAATAATTATATTGAAAAAACAAAAAAGGTGTAGAAGCAGCAACTCCTACACCACCGATTAAGACAAAAGACACTTGCTTAATCAGTCAAACAGTATTGTAACATAAAAAACGCAATAACGTCAAGACTGGGGCAAGAATAATTTGTCTCAGTTGTTTTTTTGGAACTATTTTATACTAATTTTCTTGATTTGTAAGGGATTCTATCTATTCTCAAAAATTTAGACACAAACAAAGGCGTAAAACACTTGCAATTTGAAGAAAATTTGATAAAATAGTAAGGAAAGTTAGACTGTATTGCCTACTGTCTATCTATAAAATATATTTTATTGGAGGCTTTTACTCAAATGGCAAAAGAAAAATACGATCGTAGTAAACCACACGTTAACATTGGTACCATCGGACACGTTGACCATGGTAAAACTACCCTAACTGCAGCTATCACGACTGTACTTGCACGTCGTCTTCCAAGTTCAGTTAACCAACCAAAAGATTATTCATCTATTGATGCTGCTCCAGAAGAACGTGAACGCGGAATCACTATCAACACTGCACACGTTGAGTATGAAACTGCTAAACGCCACTATGCTCACATTGACGCTCCAGGGCACGCGGACTACGTTAAAAACATGATCACTGGTGCCGCTCAAATGGATGGAGCTATCCTTGTAGTAGCTTCAACTGACGGACCAATGCCTCAAACTCGTGAACATATCCTTCTTTCACGTCAGGTAGGTGTTAAATACCTTATTGTCTTCATGAACAAAGTTGACTTGGTTGACGATGAAGAATTGCTTGAATTGGTTGAAATGGAAATCCGTGATCTTCTTTCAGAATACGATTTCCCAGGTGATGATATTCCAGTAATCCAAGGTTCAGCACTTAAAGCTCTTGAAGGTGATGAAAAATATGAAGACATCATCATGGAATTGATGAATACTGTTGATGAATATATTCCAGAACCAGAACGTGATACTGACAAACCATTGCTTCTTCCAGTCGAAGATGTATTCTCAATCACTGGACGTGGTACTGTTGCTTCAGGACGTATCGACCGTGGTACTGTTAAAGTCAACGACGAAGTTGAAATCGTTGGTATCCGCGAGGAAATTCAAAAAGCAGTTGTTACTGGTGTTGAAATGTTCCGTAAACAATTGGATGAAGGTCTTGCTGGAGATAACGTAGGGGTTCTTCTTCGTGGTATCCAACGTGACGAAATTGAACGTGGACAAGTTCTTGCTAAACCAGGTTCAATTCATCCACACACTAAATTTAAAGGTGAAGTTTACATCCTTACTAAAGAAGAAGGTGGACGTCATACTCCATTCTTCAACAACTACCGTCCTCAATTCTACTTCCGTACTACAGACGTTACAGGTTCAATCGAACTTCCTGCAGGTACTGAAATGGTAATGCCTGGTGATAACGTAACAATTGATGTTGAGTTGATCCACCCAATTGCCGTAGAACAAGGAACTACATTCTCTATCCGTGAAGGTGGACGTACTGTAGGTTCAGGTATGGTTACAGAAATCGAAGCTTAATTCAGTTAAGTTCCCAGATGAACAATTAAAGTCAGACAAACGAGCTCCGCTATTGCGGGGCTCTCTTTTTTATGATTTCATTAGACTCAGTCTTTATTTCTATAGTAAATTATGGTAAAATGATAGATGTAAATAAAAAAAGAAGAGGTATGTGAAATGTCACGTAAACCATTTATCGCTGGTAACTGGAAAATGAATAAAAATCCAGAAGAAGCTAAAGCATTTGTTGAAGCAGTAGCTTCTAAATTGCCTTCATCAGAACTTGTTGAAGCTGGTATCGCAGCTCCAGCTCTTGACTTGTCAACAGTTCTTGCAGCTGCTAAGGGTTCTGATCTTAAAATTGCCGCAGAAAACTGCTATTTTGAAGATGCTGGTGCTTTCACTGGTGAAAACAGCCCTAAAGTGTTGGCTGAAATGGGCACAGATTACGTTGTAATTGGTCACTCAGAACGTCGTGAATACTTCCATGAGACAGATGAAGATATCAATAAAAAAGCAAAAGCAATCTTTGCAAATGGTATGCTTCCAATTATTTGTTGTGGTGAAACACTTGAAACTTATGAAGCAGGTAAAGCTGCTGAATTCGTAGGTGGACAAGTTTCAGCCGCTCTTGCTGGCTTATCAGAAGAACAGGTTTCTTCACTTGTTATCGCATATGAACCAATCTGGGCTATTGGTACTGGTAAATCAGCTAGCCAAGATGATGCACAAAAAATGTGTAAAGTTGTTCGTGACACAGTTGCAGCAGATTTTGGCCAAGCAGTAGCGGATAAAGTTCGTGTACAATACGGCGGCTCAGTAAAACCTAACAATGTTGCTGAATACATGGCTTGTCCAGATGTTGATGGCGCTCTTGTTGGTGGTGCATCACTTGAAGCAGAAAGTTTCCTTGCGTTATTAGACTTTGTGAAATAATTCTTATAAAAAGTGATCAGCTTGCTAGACTTTCATAGCAGGCTGATTTTAAAATGGAGAACAAAAGTGAGAAAGAAAAGTTTATTTTATTTAACAAGCACAGCTATTTTAATTGCAGCTAGTTCACATCAAGTTTTTGCCGCTGAATCTGTAAAAGCTTCTACTTCAGAAAGAACAGTAGAGCTCAATAAACAAGAAGCTGATCCTTCACCTAAATTCCAAACAAAAGAAGCGACTCAGGCATCTCCAGTAAATCAAGTAACTTCATCTTCTTCATCTGAAAATGAAGCAACTGATTCCTCGACTGCTTTAACTGAGGAGGCTAAAGCGTCTAAAGAAAAATCAGTTGTGAAAGAAAATCCAGTAGTTGCAAATGAGACTAAAAAAGACAATAAATCAACTTTTTTTGCTGCGCAAAATAATCAAGCAACAGCTAGGAGTAATACTGCTGCACAAGTGAAAAAATCAACTTTTGTAGATGTCAGTAGTCATAATGGTTATATCAGCAAAGAAGATTATCAGCGCTTAGCTGAAAAAGGAGTAAGTGGCGTTGTTGTTAAACTAACAGAAGGAACGAGCTACAAAAATCCTTATGCAGCTTCCCAAATACAAAATGCGCAGGCGGCAGGTATGCAAGTGTCAGCTTATGCTTTTTCTCATTATACTAATGAAGCAGAAGCAAGGGCAGAAGCTCGCTATTTTGCAGAGGAAGCCAGACGATTAAATCTTCCGTCATCAACTGTTATGGTAAATGATATTGAAGATTCTGATATGCTTTCGAATATCAATACAACCACTCAAGCTTGGGCGGATGAAATGCGGCGTATGGGTTTTTCAAATTTGATGTACTATACAAGTGCAAGTTGGCTTGATCGAAACAATCTCAGAACGAAAGGACCAATCCAAACAGAGAGGTTTGGTTTAGAGAATTTCTGGGTAGCCCAATATCCAACTTCAAAATTAAGTGCTGATGATGCAAAAACATTGAAATATAATAGTGAAGCAGGAGCTTGGCAGTTTACTTCGCAAGCTGAGTTGCTACCTGGTCGCCACGTGTTTGATCAAAGTGTTGATTATACTGGACGTTTTACTGATCATGCACCTATTGCAAAAAATGCTTTATCCGGAACGATTAGTATTAAAAATAATAATCCTGAAACAGGAACCTTTGATGTGATTGTCTCAAATGTCGGTGCACCTTATGGCGTTCGTGAAGTGAAAGTGCCAATTTGGTCCAGTGTCAATGGTCAAGATGATATTATTTGGTATACAGCTGCTAGACAATCTGATGGAACTTATAAAGTAACGGTTAAGGCAAGTAATCACAAAAACTCGGTTGGTGAGTATAATATCCATCTTTACTATGTTCAAAATGATGGTCAATTAATTGGTGTGACTGGAACGAAAACAACTGTATCCATTGGTAAGCCCAAAGGAACAATTACCATTCAAAACAACAATCCCAATACAGGAACCTTTGATGTGATTGTATCAGGTGTTTCTAATCCAGCTGGTGGAGTGAAGACAGTCAGTGTGCCAATTTGGTCTAGTGTGAATGGACAGGATGATATTATTTGGTATACAGCTGCTAGACAATCTGATGGAACTTATAAAGTAACGGTCAAGGCAAGTAATCACAAAAACTCGGTTGGTGAGTATAATATCCATCTTTACTATGTTCAAAATGATGGTCAATTAATTGGTGTAGGTGGAACGAAAACCAATGTTTCTATTGCTAAACCACAAGGGAAAATTACTATTGCTAATAATAATCCTGATACAGGAACCTTTGATGTGATTGTTTCAGAAGTTTCCAATCCAGCTGGTGGAGTGAAGACAGTTAATGTTCCAGTTTGGTCTAGTGATGGTGGACAGGATGATATTATTTGGTATACAGCTGCTAGACAAGCTGATGGAACTTATAAGGTGACTGTTAAAGCAACTGATCATAAACGATCCACAGGTGAATATAATATTCATCTATATTATGTTCAACATAATGGTCAGTTAGTAGGAGTGACTGGAACAACGACAACTGTTTCGATGGCTCGTCCTAAAGGTACTTTGACAATTACGAATAATAATCCGAATGCAGGAACCTTTGATGTGATTGTATCAGGTGTTTCCAGCCCAGATGGTGTTCGCGAGGTAAAATTACCGACTTGGTCTAATGTAGATGGTCAAGATGACATTATCTGGTATACTGCTAAAAAGCAAGCAGATGGAACCTATAAGGTAACGGTTAAGGCTAGTGATCATAAATATTCAACAGGCATATACAATGTTCATCTTTATTATGTACAAGATGATGGTAAATTAGTAGGTGTAGCAGGGACACAAACAGTTGTTTCTTTAGCTAAGCCACAAGGACAAATTACCATTCAAAACAATAATCCTCATACTGGGACCTTTGATGTTATCGTGTCCAATGTTTCTAATCCTTACGGTGTACGCGAAGTCAAGTTGCCGATTTGGTCTAGTGTCAATGGTCAAGATGATATTATCTGGTATACGGCAGCTAAGCAAGCCAATGGAACCTATAAAGTAACGGTTAAGGCAAGTAATCACAAAAACTCGATTGGTGAGTATAATATTCATCTATATTATATCCAAAATAATGGTAAATTGGTGGGTGTGACTGGAACAAAAACCAATGTTTCCATTGCTAAACCACAAGGGAAAATTACTATTGCCAATAATAATCCTGATACTGGGACCTTTGATGTGATTGTATCAGAAGTTTCCAATCCAGCTGGTGGAGTGAAAGCAGTTAGTGTTCCAATTTGGTCTAGTGTCAATGGGCAGGATGATATTATTTGGTACACTGCTACAAAGCAAGTCAATGGAACCTATAAAGTCACAGTCAAAGCCAGTGATCATAAATATTCGACCGGTTTATATTATGTTCATTTATACTATGTTCAAAATAATGGAACATTGATTGGAGTAGGTGGTACATCAACCAATGTCACAATTTCTCCAGATAAGCTGAAACCAACTGGAAAAATCACTATTCAAAACAACAATCCCAACACAGGAACTTTTGAAGTTGTCGTATCTAATGTTTTCAGTCCCAATGGTGTTCATGAAGTGAAACTACCAACTTGGTCTAGTGTCAATGGACAAGATGATGTTAGTTGGTACACAGCCACAAAACAAGCTGATGGAACTTATAAATTATTTGTCAATGCTAGTAATCATAAAAACTCCACTGGTGAATACAATGTCCATCTATATTATGTCCAAAATGATGGTCAATTAGTTGGTGTGGGGGGAATTAAACTTCAAGTTAACAAAAGAGTCTATGAAACGCCATATTATTCTCAACGTGATAGTCGTTGGGCAGGACGAACTTATGGTGGCTATACGTTTGCTGCAACAGGCTGCGTTCCAACGACAGTCGCTATGGCAATTTCTGGTATTACAGGACAGACTGTCTTACCAACGACTGTGGCCGATTATCTCTATCATTCTACGAATGAATTTAATAAGAGAAGTTACGGAACAACGAGCCACGGAATTGTATTAGCAGCACGGCATTGGGGTCTAAAAACAGAGACTTTAGGGTCAACTGCAGCTGTACGAGAAGCACTTGCTATGGGGCACCATGTGCTTGGTGCAGTAGGAACTAGTGTGTTTGCAAATTATCCTGTCACACATGAATTAATCATGAAAGGTTATAACAACGGAATGACCTATGTAATGGATCCTTATAATGCTAGTAATAATGGCTATTATTCAGTAGATTATTTATTTAGAGTACGAAGTTTGGATCCAACTGATAATACAGAGGGGTCACCATTTATGACAATCAGAGCGTAGGTTGTACTTATTCTGATGAGAATGAAAAATATATATTTTGACCCGTGGTACTATATATAAAAACATAGCAATTTAATAACGATTGGTATATTTTATTGTGAATATTGGTACAGTCAATTAGTTTGTATTGCAGTAGTATGTATAATTAAGAAAAGGTAAATTTACATGGGAAAATTAGAGCTTAACAGCACAATGCTTGAATTGAAAAAGTCAGAGGGAACAGGTTTTAAGACATTTGCACTTTGCTATCTGCTTTATATTGCTGTAATGGTTATTTTTCAGATTATATTCAGAGGCAGTCAACAAATCGTAGGAGTTCTTGCTGGCTACTTCGCTGCAATGCCCGTTTGTGTGGGCTTTATGGTTAAGGTCGGTAAAAGGAGCTTTGCATCTCTGGGAATGAGTAAAGAAAAGTTTTTACTCAGATATTGTGCCGGCTGGCTTGTCTCTCTTGTTATGCTGGCAATTGTGTGGGGGATTAATATTCTGCTTGGCGGGGTGAGCTTTCAGTTCAATAAGAACTTCAACATAACAGTCTTCTTAATGTTGTTTGCCGGATTTGTAGTTCAGGGCTTTATGGAAGAGTTTTTGCTTAGAAGCCTGTTGTTTACTCAGATTGCTGTAAAGTGGGGCATGGCTGCGGGTATAATTTCCAATTCGATAATATTTGGACTCGGACACATCAGTAATTCAGGTGCTTCCGCGATCAGCCTAATCAATACCGTTCTAATCGGAACATTTGCAAGCCTTATATTCTACTATTATGACAATGTATGGCTGGTGAGCGGATTTCATTCGGGATGGAATTTCATATTGGGACCAGTTTTCGGCATTATAGTGAGTGGCTTTGCACAGCCTACAAGCGTACTTCTCACTGAGGCGGACATGAATCAAACCATATTGAACGGAGGCAGATACGGCTTTGAAGCGGGACTGCCCGTGACTGTTATATCTATTTTGCTGATAGTGATTTACTGGGTTAAAATTATACGCAAGCCAAAGGCTGTACCGGGATAATACACATAAACTGCCACTTATCGGGATTTTATTTTCTCTGAGGAGTTCTTAAATTCATTGGGTGACATCCCAAATTCTTTTCTAAATGTACGGTAAAAACCAGAATAGTCGCCAAAGCCACATTCTGCATAAGCTGTTGTTATGTCTTTGCCGGAGGCAATCGAAGCCTTACACAAATAGGCTCTTTGTCAACTGTAGTGGGTGACGAAAAGTTACAACCTGGAGAGGACCAAATTGGTTCTCTCCTTTTTGATATTTAAAGCGATGAGAATTCTAGTTTTAAAGTTTTCAAAGTTTCAGAAGCCAAAAGCGTTGCGCTTGATAACCTTGATAAGGTTGTTAGTAGCTTCTAGCTTAGCGATGATTTCTTTATGTGTACCAGCATCTAGATAATCCAAAATAGTAATATTAGGGTCTTTCATTCCGAGTAAGGTTGTGATAAAATTTAATTGTTCCATAAGAGCCTTTCTAATGATGGTTTTGTCGCTTTTCATTATAGGTCTTATGGGACTTTTTTATGAACACAATAAAAAACTCTATGACTTCTACAGAAAAAATCATAGAGTTTGATTGTTTTCAACTGAATTTATCTTTTGTTATTTTCCCAAGCAAAATTGGCTGAAAAGCTGAGTAATGAGTTCATCAGGAGCTGCATCCCCTGTGATTTCGCCGAGGATTCTCCACGTCTGAGTTAGATCGACTTGAACTAAGTCTACCGGCATTCCCAAATCTAGTCCCTCATTAACAGCATGAAGACTTTCGATGGCCTTTTCGATTAGAGAGATATGACGAGAGTTCGAGAGATAAGTAGCGTCTTGTTCTGCAATGCCAGCATTTTCAAAGAAAAGTTGATTGATTCGTTCTTCAATTTTATCAATATTTTGATTTTGAAGAGCCGAAATCTTGATAAAATCATCTGGGAGTTGAGTAGTTTCAATCTTTTCGTCCAAGTCTGTCTTATTAAGTAGCAAGATACGATTGGTGTTTTGGCTGATTTCTAAAAGTTTATGGTCTTGTTCTGTTAAGGGCTCGTTTGCATTTAGCACAAGAAGTACAAGATCAGCATCTTTGAGAGCTTTTTTGGATCGCTCTACTCCGATTTGTTCGACAATATCATCTGTATCACGGATACCGGCAGTATCGATCAATTTTAATGGCACGCCATTAATGTTGACATATTCTTCAATGACGTCGCGAGTGGTACCAGCTATATCTGTCACAATAGCCTTATCCTCACGTAAAAGGTTGTTGAGAAGGCTAGATTTGCCAACATTAGGGCGACCGATAATAGCGGTAGAAATTCCTTCACGCAGAATTTTACCTCGGCGTGCTGTTTTTAAAAGTTGAGTTAAAAGTTCTTCAAATTCAGCCGTTTTTTCATACAGAAGTTTGGTCGTCATTTCCTCAACATCATCATATTCTGGATAGTCAATGTTGACTTCAACTTGAGCCAGCGTGTTAAGTATTTCTTGACGTATATTATTGATGAGATCGGATAGAGAACCATCTAATTGCTTGACGGCAATATTCATAGCTTTATCCGTTTTTGCTCTGATAATGTCCATGATTGCTTCAGCTTGTGTCAAATCTACACGTCCATTGAGAAAGGCTCGCTTGGTAAATTCACCAGGATCTGCCATTCTGGCTCCTTCTCGAATCACTAATTGAAGGATTTCATTCGTAACAGCGATTCCACCGTGCGTATTGATTTCAATCACGTCTTCGCGTGTAAATGTTTTGGGAGAACGCATTGCTCCAATCATGACTTCATCTAAAATTTCGTCTTTTGCTGGATCAACAATATGGCCATAATTTAGTGTATGACTGGCAACTGTACTTAAATCTTTTCCTTTAAAGATTTTTTGAGCAATGGCAAAGCTCTCTGTTCCACTCAGTCGAACAATACCGATAGCTCCTTCACCAAGAGGAGTAGAGATAGCAGCAATCGTATCAAATTCTTTGGTTAACATCCTTTATTCCTTGTATAGTGTATTCAAATGCAATCTATATTCATTGTAACGCAAAACTATGTTCGTCGCAAGATTTTTACATATTATTTTTATCTAAAAATATTTTCAATAGTCTTTTTAAAATGATAAACCAAATTTAAAAACAGTCTATTTTATCATTCTGTTTTTGTCTTTGGCTGAAAAAATATTATATAAAAAAACAAAGATTTTCAGCATTTTATAATCAATGAAAACTGAATATTCGGATTTTTTGTTAATTTGTAAAACACAATGATTTAAAAAGAAAGTGGTTTCATTTTTTGAGTGATAAAGTTCTCAAATCATGGTATACTAGAAGCAGATTGATTAAAGGAGTAAAAATGGAAAACCTCAAAAAGATAGCAGGAATCAAAGCTGCAGAATATGTGAAAGATGGGATGATAGTTGGTTTGGGTACTGGTTCGACTGCTTATTATTTTGTAGAAGAAATTGGTCGGCGCATCAGAGAAGAAGGGTTGAATATAACGGCAGTTACAACTTCAAGCGTAACGAGTGAGCAAGCTCGACGTTTAGGTATTCCTCTAAAATCAATTGATGAAGTAGCAGAAATTGATGTAACGGTAGACGGGGCTGATGAGGTGGATGATGCCTTTAACGGTATCAAAGGTGGCGGTGGCGCCCTGCTTATGGAAAAGGTTGTTGCAACTCCAACAAAGACCTACATTTGGGTAGTGGATGAAAGTAAAATGGTTCATCAATTAGGTACTTTCAAATTGCCGGTAGAAGTGGTGCAATATGGTGCAGAACAGCTTTTTCATCGCTTTGAACATGCAGGCTACAAACCATCATTTCGTGAAAAAGATGGCAAGCGCTATGTCACTGATATGCAGAATTTTATCATCGATCTTGACTTAGGTGTGATTGAAAATCCAGTTGAATTTGGGCGAGAATTAGATCATGTAGTTGGTGTTGTAGAACATGGGCTCTTTAATCAAATGGTGGATATGGTTATTGTTGCTGGAAAAAATGGCGTGCAAATTTTAAAATCAACTAAAGAAAAATAAAAGGAGAGTGGAATTTTATGTTGACTAAAATTATATTCATGTCCTTATCATGGATTCAGTCCGAATTGGTATTGCACTAAATGTTGTTTTTTTAGATCGAAAAATGTTAGAGCGTGTAAAAGAAGTTGTTCTAACGAAAATTACAAAGTAGTTTAATATTTCATCTCCCTTTCGGGTAAAATCTTGAAAGGGAAGAGTATAAGAATAAGGAGTAAAGATATGAAGTTAATGAACAAAATTAAGGAAACAGCACAATTTTTAAAAGGTAAGGGAATTGCCGCGCCAGAATTTGGCTTGATTCTTGGTTCTGGCTTAGGAGAATTAGCCAGTGAGATTGAGAATGGTATTAGTATTGACTATGCAGATATTCCTAATTGGGGCCGCTCAACAGTAGTGGGGCATGCCGGTAAATTGGTCTATGGTGAGTTAGCAGGTCGGAAAGTATTAGCTTTGCAAGGACGATTCCATTTTTATGAAGGAAATCCGATGGAAGTGGTGACATTCCCTGTTCGTGTGATGAGAGCACTAGGCTGTGAAGGTGTTATTGTCACAAATGCTGCTGGAGGAGTTGAATATGGTCCCGGCACTTTAATGGCTATTTCAGATCATATCAATTTAACTGGACAAAATCCTTTGATTGGAGCAAATTTGGATGAATTTGGTCCACGCTTCCCAGATATGTCTGACGCTTATACAAAAGCTTACCGTGAAAAAGCACATGCTGTAGCAGAAAAATTAGGCATTGACTTGAAAGAGGGAGTTTATCTGGGTGTGACAGGACCAACTTATGAAACACCGGCAGAAATTCGTGCGTTCCAAACATTAGGTGCTAGTGCCGTCGGTATGTCAACGGTTCCAGAAGTGATTGTAGCAGCTCATTCAGGTTTGAAAGTATTGGGAATTTCAGCCATTACAAACTTTGCAGCTGGTTTCCAAAGTGAGCTAAACCACGAAGAAGTGGTAGAAGTTACAGAACGTATCAAGGAAAACTTTAAAGGACTTGTAAAAGCAATCCTTGCAGAATTGTAAGAAAAAATACAGAAAGAGCGTAGAGTTTTCTTGCTGAAGTCAACTCTGTCTCTTTTTGAATTTAATTAAAATCGAAAGGAATAAAGCCCGCACAAAAGTTTTTCTGAAAAGAAAAGGTTTCTAGAAAATGATACATTTCTGTTGCTTGTACTTTTCAGTTTGGTTTTTTGACGGGTTTGGTAACTTATTTATGTCTATCCACATTGCAGCAAAAGAAGGCGAAATTGCCGATAAAATTTTACTACCTGGAGACCCTCTTCGTGCCAAATTTATTGCTGAAAATTTTTTAGAAGACGCTGTATGCTTCAATGAAATTCGCAATATGTTTGGTTATACAGGGACTTATAAGGGACAACGTGTCAGCGTTATGGGAACTGGAATGGGAATTCCGTCCATTTCTATATATGCGCATGAATTGATTGTGAACTATGGTGTGAAACGTTTAATTCGTGTAGGAACTGCTGGTTCATTGAATAAAGATGTTCATGTACGTGAATTGGTGCTGGCGCAAGCAGCAGCGACAAATTCAAATGTCATCCGTAATGATTGGCCTCAATATGATTTTCCGCAAATTGCAAGTTTTCATCTTTTGGATAAGGCTTATCATATTGCTAAAGAATTTGGTATGACAACGCATGTTGGAAATGTCCTATCGTCAGATGTTTTCTATTCAAACTATGGTGAAAAAAATATCGAACTTGGTAAAATGGGGGTTCTGGCTGTGGAAATGGAAGCAGCAGCTCTTTATTATTTAGCTGCTCAATATAATGTTGAAGCACTCGGTATTATGACTATTTCAGATAGCTTGGTGAATCCAGATGAAGATACAACAGCAGAAGAACGACAAACGACTTTCACAGATATGATGAAAGTTGGCTTAGAAACACTTATTTCAGAGTGATGGTTGGAAACTTAGATCTAAAAGAAGAGATAGTGTATGCTATTTCTCGCTATGATTATGCTCATGCTTATAAATTGGCTAAAAGGCTAGATAATGTAGAAGCAAGGCTTGTTGAAGTTTTATATATCATGGCAGAAAGGAGAGAGTTAAATATCCATCCTGCTATGGAATGTCAGTTGAAAATTAGAAATGATTTTCAACTTTTTTGTCATGAGTCTGAGGAAGATGAGCAATTAGCAAATTATCTCTATGATTTAGAAGCAAAACTGAAGAATGAACAAGTGATTGATTTTATTCGTGCTGTTAGTCCAGCTATTTATCGGATTTTTATGCGTTTGGTTAAGCTGGAAATTCCTGATATTGAATCCTATATTCACAATTCTCGAGAAGCGAGTTATGATCGTTGGAACTTTGATAGGATGAAAAATATAGGGCATCCAATTTTGAGCACTTTTCATGCCGAAAGCACGGTTCATTCTTCCAGTCTAGCCAGTTTGATTTTGCTACTGGATTTGTCAGAGCAAGTCAAGATAATGGTCAAAGAGTTGCGAAAGTTGGAGAAATCTGTTAGAAATCCTTTGGCACATTTGATTAAACATTTTGATGAAGAAGAGTTGTACTCCACTACTGGGTTTTCTTCTCAATTTTTTATGGAAATATTGATTTTGCTGGCACAAGCAACTGGTATCACTTATGATAAAGAGCAGTTTTATTTTGATCGTGTTAATCAAGTCATCAAAACATTGCTTGATTAAATGTTTCATTCCATTATAAAATCCCATACAAACCATTAAATTTCTTGTATGGGATTTTTAATTATTTAGATGAGGAGCTGGATTCTTCTGTTGATGAAGAACCACTACTTGTTGATTCAAACTGTTCTGGATGAAGAGCACGATAACTTGGTGAATTGAACAAATCAACGGTTGAATTACCATTTCGTTTGCTATAAAGACTTGTAGATTCAGCACCCTTTTTCTTCTCACTAGCTAATAATGATTTGAGTGAATTGGTGTAAGAATAGTCTTTAGGGTTCACTTTTCCTAAATTATTTCCTTTGTAGAATCGAAGTAAGTCTCCTGTTTGAATCAGGTCGCTCATTTTTAACTGCTCATTGGCTGTATTGCGAATTTTTTCAAGTTCTGCTTTGGTTGTTTCATCAGGATTGGTAATTTCTTGTCCTGTTTCAGTATAGTAAGTGCGTCCGCTATAACTTGTATACTTAGGAGTTACAAAATAGTTTGATGAACGAAAGGCAACAGTTTGCTGATGTTTTGGTGATAACAAATCTTGTCCGACTTGTAAAAACTGTTTGGAGTCAATACCAAGCAAATGTTCTAGAGTAGGCAAGAGATCAATCTGTCCACCGTAAGTATTGACAATTTTCCCTTTTGTCATTCCTGGAATAACAACCATATAAGGAACTCTTTGGAGCATAGCGTTATCATAACTAGACCAAGTTTCAGAGTTTTTGCCAAGCAGAGGTGCAAGTGATGGATTGCGAGAATTTGAAATACCATAATGGTCGCCATACAGTACGATAATTGAATTTTCATAAAGTCCAGACGCCTTTAAATAATCAAAGAATGATTTAACAGCAGAATCAAGATAATTAGCAGTAGCGAAATAACCATTAATAGTTTCATCTTTCGTCGTAGCCAGTGGGAAACCAGTTTCATCACCAGTCAAACTAGTAGTGTAAGGATAGTGATTAGAAACGGTGATATATTTTGCATAGAAAGGTTGCTGTAAACGTTCAAGATATTTAATAGAATCTTTGAACATAATCTTATCATTTAGACCATATTGGAAAGAGTTTGACTTATTTTGTTTGGAGAAATAAGATGCATCAAAGAAATTGTTATATCCCCATTGCTTGTAGGTGGTGTTTCGATTCCAGAAACTACCAGCATTCCCGTGGAAAACAGCACTAGAATTGTATCCATTTTTTGAGAGGATGTATGGGGCAGCTTGCTGTGTATTTGTGCCGCCATAGTTTACCATGTAAGAACCTTGATTGAGTCCAAATAATCCAGTTTCTAACATAGTTTCAGCATCAGATGTCTTCCCAGCTTTGACCTGATTAAAGATATTGGAGAAAGCTAAGGTTGAGTTTGAATGATAGAGTGAGTTGAGGAAAGGAGTTACTTCGTATTCTTTACCTCCAGACTTCAATTTATAATCAATTAGGAATTGTTGGAAACTTTCTAAGTGAAGGTAGATGACATTTCTACCTTTAGCAATCCCATAATATTCTTTATTTGGTTCAGCATAGTGTGATTTAACATATTTTTCAACTGGTTTCAAATCTTCAGCACTTGCTTTGGAGCGTTCTTTATTGGCACTATATGTTTGATTGGCACTATACCCAAGAAAGGCAGGTAGCCCTAAGGCGCGGACAACATAATAATTGGAGAATCCACGTGTCAATAATTCTGGACGGTCAATTTCAGCCAAAAAGAGGTTGGCTGAAAAAAGCATACTAGACAGAGCAGTAATAGCAAAGCTAGCTCGTTTATTGAACGACCGATCATCCAAACTAATCCATTTCTTATAGAAAAGAAAACCTAAGATTGGAAAATCAATGATGTAAATCAAATCTCCAGGTCTAAATAACTCAAGAGCAGCTTCTCCTAGACCAGCAGAAACGCTACTTGAAGCCAACATGGTATTAACAGTGACAAAATCACTAAACTCGCGATAATAGATTGAATTTGAAATGAGCCAAACAAATAATAAAATGTAAAGCGTAACTGCGAGAATGTAAAAAACCTTGGTTCTCTTAATATAAAGTGCTAGCCCAATCAGTAATAATCCTAATGGAAGAGGATTGATTATAGAGAGAAAGACTTGATAAGCGCCTTGAATATCCAGATTAAAATCAACAGAATAGGCCCACATGGTTTTAAGCCAATAAAGAGTCAGTAAGGTCAAGATAAAACCTAGTCTTGTACTCATAAAATTGAGTATATTCCTAGTCATATTTTTCACAAATTGTACTTCCTTATCTTATTTCCTAAAATTTTCACTATTAAGTATAACATATTTTCGATTTAAGTAGGTAATTTAAAATGTCGCATTCTCTTTTATCAGATAAAAAACAGAGTGAAATTTTTGTAAACTGAAAATAAGTAGAATCTTTACGCATTCTAATTTTATTTGAAATCATTTTGTAATAAGTAATACATTTTTTTGAGAAAATTCATAATATTTGATATAATAGGGCTTATGAAAAAGCTTACGATTCCTTCTTGTGCTGAAGAAAAAATTAAAAAAGGACAATTTGTTATAGAAAAACAAGATTTCCCATCTCTGACTTTTCATCATCAAGCCGTAGAACTAATTAATACGAAAGGGCAATTTGTAGGCATCGCATATTTATCAGAACAAAATAAGGGAATTGGATGGTTTATCTCACATAAAAAAATAACTTTTGATATTCCGTTTTTCTGTCAGTTGTTCCAGCATGCGAAAAAAAAGCGACAAGTTTATCAACAATCTGAAGAAACGACAGCTTACCGTCTTTTTAATCAAGAAGGAGATGGATTTGGTGGTTTTACAATAGATTTGTATCAAGACTATGCTGTCTTTTCTTGGTATAATCTCTTTGTTTACGAAATGAAAGAGACCATTGTTAAAGCGTTTCAACACGTTTTCCCAGAAGTTGCAGGAGCATATGAGAAAATTCGTTTCAAAGGGTTGAATGTTGAATCCGCTCATGTGTATGGGCAAGAAGCGCCAACATTTTTCGCAATTTTGGAAAATGGTGTTCGGTATCAAGTCTTTCTAAACGATGGCTTGATGACAGGCATTTTTCTCGATCAGCATGAAGTGCGAGGAAGTTTGGTAGGTGGTCTCGCAGCTGGGAAATCTCTGTTAAATATGTTTTCCTATACAGCAGCTTTTTCGGTTGCAGCAGCTATGGGAGGAGCAAGTCAGACGACCTCTGTTGATTTAGCAAAACGGAGTCGTGAGCTATCTGAAGCACATTTTAAAGAGAATGGTTTGGATCTGAGTTATCATACATTTTTTGTGATGGATGTGTTTGACTACTTTAAATATGCAAAGCGACATGGTCTGACCTATGATGTGATTGTGTTAGATCCGCCGAGCTTTGCAAGAAATAAAAAACAAACTTTTTCAGTGGCTAAGGACTATCATAAGTTGATTGCTCAGTCTTTAGAAATTTTAAATCCTCACGGAATGATTATTGCTAGTACGAATGCTGCGAATATTTCACGTAGTAAGTTTAAAAAAGAAATTGAAAAAGGTTTTGCAGGAAGCAAGCACCGTTATCTGAAAGAATACGGTTTGCCGGCAGATTTTACTTATAATAAGAAAGATGAAAGAAGTAATTACCTCAAGGTATTTACCATTAAGGTGGACAAATGAAATTAGTCGTATCAGTGATGCCTAAAAATTTAGAAGAAGCGCAAAATATTGATAGCTTGCGCTATAATGACGCGGATATTATTGAATGGCGCGCTGATTTTTTAGCAAAAGATGATATTCTGACTGTTGCGCCTGCTATTTTTGAAAAATTTGCTGGTCGTGAATTGATTTTCACTCTGAGAACAATTGGGGAGGGTGGAAAGATTGAATTGACGGATGATGAATATATTTCTATCATTAAGGAAGTTTCAACAATATATCAACCCGATTATATTGACTTTGAATATTTTTCTCATAAAGATAGATTTGAGGAAATGTTGGATTTTCCAAATCTTGTTTTGAGTTATCACAATTTTGAAGAAACACCTGAAAATATGATGGAAATTTTATCCGAATTGACCAGTTTGACTCCAAAAGTAGTAAAAGTTTCTGTTATGGCGCATAGTGAGCAAGATGTACTGGATTTGATGAACTATACGCGTGGTTTTAAAACACTCAATCCGGATCAAAATTTTGTGACCATTTCCATGGGACAAATTGGAAAAATTTCACGAATTACATCGGATTTGACAGGTTCAAGTTGGTCTTTTGCTAGTTTGGATGAGTCTAGCGCTCCAGGGCAAATCTCTCTTGCTAATATGAAACAAATTCAGGAGATTTTGAATGAAAATTGACGGCTATACTCGTTTAGCGGCAGTTGTTGCCAATCCAATCAAACATAGTATTTCTCCTTTTATTCATAATGCAGCGTTTGAGCAAGCGGGTGTTAATGGAGTTTATCTAGCTTGGGAGATTTCAAAAGATGACTTGAAAGCAACTGTTGAAAATATTCGTCGCTACGATATGTTTGGAATCAATTTGTCTATGCCTTATAAACAGGCTGTGATTCCTTTTTTAGATGAGCTCACGCCGGCTGCACAGATGATAGGGGCAGTGAATACTGTTGTAAATCAAAACGGGAAATTAATTGGTTATAATACAGATGGTAAGGGATTTTTTATGAGCTTGCCATCTTTTGTCATCAAAGGCAAAAAAATGCTTATACTTGGGGCTGGTGGAGCTGCAACAGCTATTATTGTGCAGGCTGTTTTAGAAGGTGCTGATGAGATTTTTGTGTTTACGAGAAAAACCTCTTTTGAGCGTGTTTCACAGCAAATGAAGCAAATTCAGCAGGCAGCTAGCACGAAAATTTCAGTGTTACCATTAGAACAGAGAGAATTATTGCAAGAAAAGCTTAATGTTTCCGCTTTGTTGGTCAATGGGACCAGTCTAGGGATGGATGAAAAGACATCACCAGTCCCCGACACTATTCGTTTATCAAAAAACCTCCTTGTGGCGGATGTGATTTATCAGCCATTTGAAACACCATTTTTAAAATGGGCAAAAAAACAAAATGTGCAAGTCGTTAATGGTTTAGGTATGCTACTGTATCAAGCAGCAGAAGCATTTAACTTGTGGACAGGAAAAGATATGCCAACTAAGGAAATTTGGCAGGCATTGGAACAGGAGTACAATTAAGGAGTTGCCTATGAAATTAAATGTGAACCTCCCCAATCATCCTTACGATATTGTCATTGAAAAGGGGATTTTAGCAAAGGCTGGAGAATGGCTGGCAAGTTTGTGGTCAGCTCAAAAGCTTGTTGTCATCACCGATAATCATGTGGCAAGTTTATATGTCGAAACAGTCAAACGTAGTTTAGAGCTTGCAGGTTTTGAAGTATTTGTGTTTAATTTTTTGGAAGGTGAAGCCAGTAAAAATTTAACAACAGTTACTAACGTTTATGAATTTTTAGCAAAAGTTGGATTGACCCGTAGCGATGGTATTGTAGCCTTAGGAGGTGGCGTGGTTGGTGATTTAGCTGGTTTTGTGGCTTCAACTTATATGCGGGGTGTTCATTTTGTACAGATACCGACTAGTTTGACTGCTCAAGTAGATTCTTCAATCGGTGGGAAAACGGGTGTCAATACACCGTGGGCAAAGAATATGGTGGGAACTTTTACTCAGCCAGATGGAGTTCTGATTGATCCAGATGTTTTAAAAACTTTGGGACAACGGGAGCTGATTGAAGGTATGGGAGAAGTTATCAAGTATGGTTTGATTGAAGATGTAGAGTTGTGGAAGGAACTGTCTGATATGGACGGTAATCCAGAGTCTATTTTAGAGCACGCAGAAAGTATCATCTATCATTCTTGCAATGTCAAACGAAAATTAGTAGTAGAAGATGAACTTGATAATGGAGTGCGTCTTTATCTAAATTTTGGTCATACTATTGGTCATGCAGTAGAAGCGACTGCAGGTTATGGAAAAGTCATGCATGGAGAAGCTGTTTCTATTGGAATGGTCCAGGTCGCACGTGTGGCAGAAAAAGAAAAGCTAATGCCTAAGGGAATAACCACAGAGATTGAGAAGATGTGTTGTAAGTTTGGTCTCCCGACTGATTACCAACCTTGGTGTCAGGAAGAACTCTATCAAGCTTTACTTCATGATAAGAAAGCTAGAGGAAAGATGATTAAATTGGTTCTTGTTCCAAAATTGGGCACGGCAACCATTTATCAGATTCCTTTAGAAGAAATGAAGGTTTATTTAGAAAAATAAGAGCTTAGTGTATATAAAATATGAGGTAACTAAATGAGATATTTAACTGCTGGGGAGTCACATGGATCGCGTTTAACAGCTATCATTGAGGGAGTACCAGCTGGACTTCCTCTTACGACAGATTACATCAATTTAGAACTCAAACGCCGTCAGGGTGGATACGGTCGTGGAGCTCGCATGAAGATAGAGAGCGATAAAGTGGAAATTACTTCTGGTGTTCGTCACGGGCGAACCATGGGCGGTCCGATTACACTCAATGTGATAAATCTGGATCATCAAAAATGGTTGGACATTATGAAGGTGGCAGATGTGGATGACCAAAAAAAAGAACTGCGTAAGATAACTAGGCCTCGCCCGGGTCATGCAGACCTGGTTGGAGGTATGAAGTACCGTTTTGATGACTTGCGCAATTCTTTGGAGCGATCTTCTGCACGTGAAACGACCATGCGGGTTGCAGTAGGAGCTGTTGCCAAGCGACTGTTAGAAGAAATTGGAGTTGAAGTAGCCAGTCATATCGTAAGTTTTGGTGGTATTGATGTTGAAATTCCGGAAAATTTGACTGTTGCTGAAATCAAGAAACGAGCTTGTCAATCAGAAGTTTTGATTGTCAATCCAGAACGGGAAGAGGAAATCAAGAGCTATATTGATCAGATAAAGAAAGATGGCGATACCATTGGTGGAATTGTTGAAACCATTGTCGGTGGTGTGCCAGTTGGACTAGGGTCTTATGTTCAGTGGGATAGGAAATTAGATGCTAAAATTGCTCAAGGGGTAGTTTCTATTAATGCATTTAAAGGTGTGGAATTTGGGGTTGGTTTTGAAGCAGGGCGGCTTAAGGGAAGTCAGGTTATGGATGAAATACTCTGGTCTAAAGAGGATGGCTTTACTCGTCGTACCAATAATCTTGGTGGTTTTGAGGGTGGTATGACTAATGGAGAGCCTATCATAGTACGCGGAGTGATGAAGCCGATACCGACTCTCTATAAACCACTTATGAGTGTTGATATTGAAACACACGAACCTTACAAGGCAACAGTAGAACGGAGTGATCCGACTGCTTTGCCAGCTGCTGGTGTAGTAATGGAAGCTGTTGTTGCAACAGTACTTGCAACGGAGATCTTGGAGAAATTTTCTTCGGATAACCTAGACGAATTAAAAGAAGCAGTTCAACAATACCGTGATTATGTGAAAGGTTTTTAATGCTTATTTATATTTGTACCATGTTACTCGTAGGACTATTTGCGGGGATTTTGGGGGCTTTATTAGGACTTGGGGGCGGAATTGTTATCACGCCTGTACTCACTCTCTTATTTGGAGTAGACATTAAGTATGCAGTGGGAGCCTCTATTATTTCAGTTTTAGCAACTAGTTCAGGCTCTGCTATTGCTTATCTTAAAGATGATATGCTCAATCTACGGATTGCTATGTTTTTAGAAATTTTTACAACTTTAGGCGCCTTTGTGGGTGCGGTGTTATCAGTGATAACAGATTCACAGTTTCTTTTTTTCCTTTATGGAGCTCTTATGCTCTTTCAAGCATTTAATATGTACCAGAAAATTCGTTCTAAAAAAGAAGAGCATTTACCTAGTCAAAATGATGTTATTGCTGAAAAGCTGAATCTCAGTGGGGAATATTTTGATAAAGGCTTAAATCGGACGATTAAATACCAAGTAGCTAATGTTCCAGGTGGTTCCATTGTTATGTTTTTTGCAGGCGTTATGTCGGCTCTCTTAGGCATTGGTGCAGGCGCCTTTAAAGTCTTGGCTATGGATACGGTGATGAAAATGCCTTTAAAAGCTAGTTCAGCAACCGCTAATTTTATGATGGGAGTTACAGGAACTGCTTCAGCCATCTTTTATCTTTTTGTAGGACAAATCAATCCGGTATTAGTGACACCAATCGCCTTAGGTGTTCTAGTCGGCTCTTTTATCGGAAGCCGCATCATGCCATATGTGCCTGTAAAAGTTTTGCGATGGATTTTTCTTGTTGCTTTGTTAGCTCTTGGTATGCAAATGTTTATACGAGGTGTGAAATGACAGATAAGATGCGAGAAGAAAAAGAACAGCTGGATTTGGTAATGGGGAAAATTCTTCGCGTAGGAATTTTATTATCCCTTATTTTTATGTTTCTTGGTCTGATTTTTTACTTTTTTAGTGGGCAGCAGGTGATTTCTTTAGGAAATTTAGAACAGTTTAATCCAGTTGACTACGTGAAGAGCCATTCCATTTTTGATGCAGTAACGTTTATGTTACTAGGATCTTTTATGCTTATTTTGACACCGATTTTTCGAGTGATTTCGACATTTATCATTTTTTTCAAAACAAAAGATAAAATGTACATGATGTTCACAGCAATTGTTATGATTATTATTTTGGTGTCGATTATTCTAGGGTTTATCATTGAACCAAAGTAAAGGAGTGAGCATGGAAAAGAAAGTTATTTACATTGCAGGTCTTGGTTTGATTGGATCATCAATCGCACTTGGAATTCGGCGTGATCATCCAAACTATATCATATTAGGCTATAATCGTGGAGAAGAGTCAAGAAAGATCGCCCTTGAAAAAGGCTTAGTGGATAAAGTGACCAACCAGTTTGCTGAATTTGCTCCTTTGGCAGATGTGATTATTCTTGCTATTCCTATCAAGCAAACGATTGAGTTTATTCAGCAATTGGCAATACTAGATTTAAAAAAAGCTGTCATTGTCTCAGATGCTGGCTCTACTAAAGCTGAAATTGTAACTGCTGCTGAAGAAGCTCTAAGGGAGAAAGATATTCGATTTGTAGGTGCGCATCCTATGGCAGGTAGTCATAAAACGGGTGCTCGTGCAGCAGATGTGAATCTGTTTGAAAATGCCTATTATATTTTTACTCCGTCTCATTTGACGAAAGATGGCACGATAGAGGAAATGAAAGATCTCTTATCGGGTCTGCATGCTCGGTTTATCGAGATTGATGCCAAAGAGCATGATGATGTAACTAGCCAAATTAGTCATTTTCCGCATATTCTAGCTTCGAGTCTTATGGATCAAGCAGCTGCATATACTCAACAGCACGAAATGACACAACATTTCGCTGCTGGAGGCTTTCGTGATATGACACGGATTGCAGAGAGTGAGCCAAGCATGTGGACTTCGATTTTGTTGACCAATCCAGATGCTATTTTAGAGAGAATAGAGGATTTTAAGAAGCGATTAGATATCATTTCAAGTGCTATTCAGAATAAAAATGAAGATCTAATTTGGAAATTTTTTCAACATGGGCGGCAGGTCCGAAAAGCTATGGAAATTCATAAACGAGCTGGTGTGGATAGCTTTTATGACATTTTCATCAATGTTCCTGATGAAGAAGACGCTATTTTAGGTATCCTAGAACTTCTAAGAGGAACGTCCATTATTAACATTCACATCAACGAAGAAAATCGTGAAGACATTAACGGAATTCTCCAAATCACCTTTAAAAATCGTGAAGATTTGGAAAAATCTGCTAAAATAATAAGAGAAAAGACACATTATCCAGTCTTTTTAGATTAAGGAGGAAGACTATGTCAAATATTTATGATTTAGCAAATGAACTTAGCCGTACTCTGCGTGACCTTCCTGAGTACAAAGCTGTTGTCGAAAGTAAAAAAGCAGTAGATGCTGATAGTGAAGCGAAAGCCCTTTTAAAGGATTATCTAGCTTTTCAACAAGAATTGCAAGCGATGGCACAATCAGGTCAAATGCCCACGCAAGAAGTACAAGATAATATGAAATCCTTTGGGGAAAAAATTCAAGTAAATCCTGCTCTGACTGAATTTTTCAACAAACAACAGCAATTATCTATTTACTTGGCGGACATTGAACGTATCATTTTTGATCCAGTTCAAGAATTGCTAAAATAAACAATATACACAGGTTGGCTGATTCAAAATTTGAATCAGCTTTTTTGGTCAGGGCAAATAAACCTTGTAAAACAAGTCTCTTCCAGAAATATGTGAATTTTCTGCATCTTTTTGGAAAATGCTTGTTTTTTAATGATTTCTGAGTATAATGAATTATATCTACTGGACAAATTTTCAATATATTATCAACCATGAGACACCTATTTGAGGTATCCAGCCATTGTAGGATGTGAGGGAATTCTGGAACAAGTTCAACTTAGCTTAACAGAAGAAGAGAATGAAACTTAGCTCGTTCTGCACCATTCATCGAGCGAAAATTTTTAGAAACTTTATCGTCTTAAGAGGTTGAGGGCAAGTAGAATCTGAAGAAATGAAGTCATCTCCCACTCACTTTTGTTTCCCTCCTTTTTTTATGGTACAATATGTAAAAAGGATCAGGTATGAGGTTTTCTATGCAATTACGAACAAAGGCAAATGGGTTAGCAGGGTGCATTCATGTGCCAGGGGATAAGTCTATTAGTCATCGCTCAATTATATTTGGTAGTTTAGCTAAAGGAGTCACAACGATTCATGATATTTTGCGAGGGGAAGATGTTCTATCTACCATGCAAGTCTTTCGCGATTTAGGTGTTCGGATTGACGATGATGGCGATGTAGTAACGATTCACGGAGTGGGTTTTGCTGGCCTTAAAGCTCCTACAAATACACTGAACATGGGAAATTCTGGTACTTCCATTCGCTTGATTTCGGGCGTACTGGCTGGACAGGATTTTGCAGCAACAATGGTTGGCGATGATAGCTTATCGAAACGTCCTATGGATCGTGTAACAATTCCTCTCCGTCAAATGGGAGTCCAAATCGCTGGGCAAACCAATCGTGACCTGCCGCCGCTTACGATTTATGGAAATAAGACCTTACAACCAATTCATTATACATTACCTGTAGCTTCTGCTCAGGTTAAGTCTGCTTTGATATTTGCTGCTTTGCAAGCGCAAGGTGAATCCGTCATTCTCGAAAAAGAGATGACCCGCAACCATACAGAAGATATGATTGAGCAGTTTGGTGGTCAGATTTTTATCAATGATAAGGAAATTCGTATTCAGGGTGGACAAGAGTTTATAGGCCAGAATGTTGTAATACCAGGAGATATTTCTAGTGCAGCTTTCTGGTTGGTGGCAGGACTTATTGTTCCAAATTCTAAGGTTATTTTGAAAAATGTTGGAATCAATGAAACGCGGACTGGCATTTTGGATGTCATTCAAGCAATGGGTGGGAAGTTAAGTGTGGCGGATGTAGACAATATTGCTAAGTCTGCAACTATGACGGTGGAAACATCTGAATTAGTTGGCACAGAAATTAGTGGAGAAATTATCCCACGCTTGATTGATGAATTGCCTATCATTGCACTTTTAGCTACTCAAGCTAAGGGGCAAACGGTCATTCGTGATGCAGAGGAACTAAAAGTAAAAGAAACAGACCGTATTCAAGTTGTGGCAGATACACTAAATAGCATGGGAGCCGATATTACTCCGACAGAGGATGGCATGATCATCAAAGGGGAAAGCCCTCTTCATGGTGCTAAAGTGAATACATTTGGCGATCATCGAATTGGTATGATGGCAGCTATTGCAGCTCTTTTGGTAAACGATGATCAAGTAGAACTGGAACGAGCCGAAGCTATCAATACGAGTTATCCGAATTTCTTTCATGATTTGGAGGATTTACTTCATGCCTAAAATTTTGATTGGTTTCATGGGGGCTGGAAAATCAACAATTGCTAGCTTGTTAGATGAGAATTTTATTGATATGGATGAGTCTTTGTCAGAAAAACTAGAGATGCCGATTAAAGAATATTTTGAGCGGTATGGTGAAGAAGCTTTTCGACAAAGAGAAAGTGAATTATTAAAAGAATTGCTGCAGTCAGAACAAGTCATCTCAACCGGTGGCGGAATCGTAAGCAGTATTCAAAATCGCAAGTTATTAAAACAAAATCCTGAAAACATTTATTTGAAAACGGATTTTGAGACACTTTACCAGCGCCTTGAAGAAGATCAGAAACACCAGCGCCCGCTTTATTTGAATAATAGCAAAGCTGATTTAAAAAGTCTTTTTAATCAACGTCAGGCTTGGTATGAAGAAGTAGCTACAAAAGTTATTGATGTGACTACTTTGACACCAAAACAAATTGTGGAGGTGTTGCAATGAAAATTGGATTTTTAGGTCCGAAAGGGTCTTTTTCTCATCATGTGGCACAAGAAGCCTTTCCAGCAGATACTTTAGTTGCTTTTGAAAATATCACAGATGTTGTAAAGGCTTATGAAATAGGTGAAGTAGATTATTCTGTGGTGCCGGTTGAAAATTCAATTGAAGGCAGTGTCCATGAAACATTGGATTATCTTTTTCATCAGGCTGCCATTTATGCTGTGGCGGAAGTTGTACAACCGATACAACAACAGCTATTGGCTACAGCAACTGAGAAGCCAGTAGAAAAAATCTTTTCTCATCCGCAGGCAATTGCGCAAGGCAAAAAATATATCCGTCAGCATTATCCACAAGCTAAAATCGAAATAACAGCTAGCACAGCTTATGCAGCCCGTTTTGTGGCTCAACATCCTGAAGAAAATTATGCAGCTATTGCTCCTAAAACTGCAGCCAGTGAATATAGTCTGCAGATTATTGCAGAAGATATTCAAGAAATGGATGAGAATTTCACTCGTTTTTGGTTGCTTGGACAGTCAATCTCGGATTTGCCATTGTATCCGAAGGAAAAGAAAATGACGCTTGCTTTAACTTTGCCAGATAATCTACCTGGTGCTTTATACAAAGCCCTTGCAACTTTTGCATGGCGGGGAATTGGTTTGACAAAGATTGAAAGCCGTCCATTGAAGACAGCTTTGGGAGAATATTTTTTCATTGTGGATATCAATAATGAAAAAGCGAATTTGGTGTCATTTGCGATAAAAGAGTTAGAAACAATTGGTATTACTTATAAAATTTTAGGAAATTATACTGTTTATACCATTTCAGAAAAGTAGATTGGAGAAATTATGGGTAAAAAATCTGATAATCTCAGCCACCATGAGCAGTTGAGACTGGACTATCTTTACAAAAATATCCATTATTTAAATGAACGCGAGAAAAAAGAATATCAATATCTTCTTAGCAAGCAAGAAGGAAACCAAACAATAGAGCCAGCTCGAGCAGTGAGAAGTAACTTTTCTGACCAACAGGTTCCTGAGAATTTTGGTTATACTGAACAAGGCCTGCCTCGATACCCAGAAAGAAATCGTCGTGATAAACGAGCTAAGTCAGAGCGCATACCAACTAATGCAGTTAAAAATGTTGTAGAAGATGTACCTAAGCCTAAAAAGGAAAAGCAACATAGAAAATTACGTGTGAAGCGGATTTTAGGTTGGTTGGCTGCCTGTTTGATTCTAATTGTCGGGGGGATGCTTTTTATGTTTATAAAGGGGCTAAATACCTCTAAAAGTAATCCAAACGCAAAGGCCGCTCAAACGGAAGTCTTTCACGGCAAGGACACAAAAGATGGTGTGAATATTCTTATTTTGGGAACAGATGGGCGAATTGGTCAATCTTCTTCTGAAACACGTACAGACTCTATCATGGTCTTAAATGTAGGTGGAAAAAATAAAAAAATGAAACTCGTCAGTTTCATGAGGGATACGCTTGTTCACATTGATGGAGTTAGCAAAGGGGCAGGTTACGATCAAAAGTTAAACGTTGCTTATGCTATTGGGGAGCAAAATCATAATCAAGGTGCTGAATTAGTACGCCAGGTGTTGAAAGATAACTTTGACATTGATATTAAATATTATGCTTTGGTTGATTTTTCGACCTTTGCAACAGCGATTGATACACTTTTTCCAAATGGTGTTGAAATGAATGCGAATTTCTCAACTATCAATGGTGAAAAAGTGAGTGAAGTTCAGGTGCCGGATGATCTCAATATAAAAAATGGTGTGGTTCCAGAGCAGACGATTAAAGTTGGTAAACAAAGAATGGACGGGCGTACTCTTTTGAATTATGCGCGTTTCCGTAAGGATGATGAGGGAGATTTTGGACGTACACGTCGTCAGCAAGAGGTGATGAGTGCGATTATTCAGCAAATAAAAGACCCAACGAAACTGTTTACAGGATCTGAAGCACTTGGAAAAGTCTTTGCGTTAACTTCGACAAATATTCCTTATAGCTTTTTACTAACACATGGCTTATCTTCTCTTACCAATGCTCGTAATGGTGTTGAAAAGATGACTATTCCTAAAAATGGTGATTGGATAGACGCTTATGATATGTATGGTGGTCAAGGATTGCTTGTTGATTTTGAAGCTTATAAGACTAAATTAGCAAAACTTGGACTCAGATAATGATATAATAGAAAGTGATAATTCTGTCGCTTTCTTTTTTTGGGAAATGGCAGAGCAGATAGAAAGAGAAAATATGTTAAAAAAGAATGATGTGATAGAAGTTGAAATTGTAGATTTGAGTCATGATGGTGCAGGAATAGCTAAGGCAGAAGGGTTGGTTTTCTTTGTAGAAAATGCCTTACCAAGTGAAAAAATCCTTATGCGGGTTCTCAAGGTCAATAAAAAAATCGGCTTTGGTAAAGTAGAGGAGTTTCTTCGCGCTTCAGACCAGCGTAATGAGAATCTTGATATGGCTTATCTGCGTGCGGGAATTGCGGACTTGGGACATCTGAGCTATCCATCCCAGCTGGCCTTCAAACGTAAGCAAGTCAAAGACAGTCTTTATAAGATTGCTGGTTTGTCCAATGTTGAGGTGTCGCCGACACTTGGTATGGAGCAGCCGCTGGGCTACCGCAATAAGGCTCAGATACCTGTTCGTCGTGTCAATGGACAACTGGAAACAGGATTTTTCCGAAAAAATTCCCATGACCTCCTGCCGATTGAAGATTTCTATATTCAGGATCCAGTTATTGACCAAGTTATCCTCTTTACACGCGACTTGCTCCGTCGTTTTGATCTCAAACCTTATGATGAGAGGGAAAAGACTGGTCTCATTCGCAATCTAGTTGTTCGCCGTGGCCATTATTCTGGTGAAATCATGGTGATTTTGGTAACAACCAGGCCCAAGATCTTCCGAGTGGAGCAACTGATTGAGCGTTTGGTAGAGGCCTTTCCAGCTATCGAGTCCATCATGCAGAATATCAACGATCAGAATACCAATACTATTTTTGGAAAAGACTGGCGAACGCTTCACGGTCGAGACTATATTACAGACCGCATGCTGAATAATGACTTCCAGATTGCTGCGCCAGCCTTTTACCAAGTTAATACCGAGATGGCAGAAAAACTTTATCAGACAGCCATTGACTTTTCCGAGATGGCAGCAGATGATGTGGTGCTTGACGCTTACTCAGGCATCGGGACTATCGGTCTGTCAGTTGCTAAGCAGGTCAAGCAGGTCTATGGTGTAGAAGTGATTCCAGAAGCTGTCGAAAATAGCCAAAAGAATGCGGAAATCAACGGCATTACTAATACCCATTATGTTTGTGATTCAGCGGAAAATGCTATGGCTAACTGGAGTAAGCAAGGCATCAAGCCAGACGTTATTCTGGTTGACCCACCACGAAAAGGCTTGACAGAAAGCTTCATCGAATCCAGTGTTAGTATGGAACCAAAGAAAATTATCTACATATCCTGCAACCCAGCAACCATGGCGCGTGATATCAAGCTCTATCAAGAGCTGGGTTATGAACTGAAGAAAGTACAGCCGGTGGATCTATTTCCGCAAACGCACCATGTCGAGTGTGTAGCTCTGCTCGTGAAAGTTTAGAAACCTTTTAGCGAAAGGCTTTTCAAGTCACTGGAAACAGTGGCTTTTTGGCTTTAGTGGGAATGTATCAAAGTAATCATTCAAGGTGAAGTGGTTGGAATGGGAAAGCCAATTGGTATCCCACTACGGTTCAAAGGATGCTTCAGAATGAGAAGTACATGGGAGATGCTCTCTTGCAAAAGACTTATACGGTGGATTTTCTGACCAAAAAGCGCAGTGAGAATCAGGGACAAGTCAATCAATACTATATCGAAGGCAACCATGAAGCTATTATTGATAAAGAAGAATGGGAGTTGGTTCAGCTTGAGATAGAACGGAGAAACCAGTTTCGGCATGACAATTACATCAATTTTTACATTATCCAGTGCGAACAAAACCCATTCACCTGCAAAGTATTCTGTAAAGAATGCAGTGGTCTATTTGGCAGAAAGAACTGGACGACGAGCAGAGGGAAACGTCCTGTCTGGCAGTGCAATAACCGGTACAAGGTAAAAGGAATCCAGGGGTGCACTAATCGCCATATTGATGAAGAAACCCTGCAGCAGGCTTTCCTCAGAGCCATAGAGGTTCTTCGAGAAAATAAGGGAAAGCTAGAAGAAAAGTGGGCTAACTTTAGCGAAGAACAAAAGCTGGAGAAATACTATGCGACTCAATTGGAGGAGTTGCTGGGCAGTGATCAGAAAGATTTTAATGGAAGAAAGATGTGCCAGGTACTTGAGAAGATTACTCTTGGTGAAGACGGCAGCATCTCTATCAAATTTTTAGAAGGAACGGAAGTTAATTTATAAGGCCATAGCTAAGAGAGTAGCACTCTAGCTGTGGCCTTTTTTGTTTTTATACGGTAAAATAGAACTAACAATAAAATGGAGATCTAGTACGGCATGAGCAGTAATGATGAACTATCACAGTCTAATGAATCAATCAATTTAAAAATGTTGAATGAGGACTATTTTGAAGAACTCAGTAAGCGAATAGATAGATTCAAGGTCCTAAGAAAAGAAGCTATAACTTTAGCTGCTGGAGTAATAGGAGAACATTTATTTGAAGAAGATTTGTTTTTTTCTTCAGCCATTGGACGAACAGTGGATATTTTAGATGGAATATCAAACCTTTTAGAAACTAGGAATATTACTTGTGCAGGTATCTTAGTCAGGATACAATTAGATAATTTGATGAGAGTTTTTGCGGCTTTTATAGCTGCAGATAGGTCAGAATTTATAAAGAAGGTTTTAAAAGGTACACCTGTCCGAAAACTATATGATGATGAAGGAAATAAGATGACGGATTATAATCTCAGGAAAAGAATATCAGTTTATTGTCCTGAGATTGATGATGTTTATGTGAAAGCATCGGGTTATGTTCATTTTTCAGATATAGCAGTTCATAAGAGTTGGTGGGGTAATAAAGAAGATATCCCTCATTATTCTGTTGGTCTTCCAATCAGAGAAGAGGTTAACCCTCTCCTTTTAGAAATTGCGGATGCGTTTATCTATTTTATCGAGATAGAATTTGAATTATATGATGTACTAGTGAACTCAAAGAAAAATGCAGATAAGAAGCTAGGAGGGCAATCTGCTAAGGAAGAATAGTTGGAGGTGAGATATAATTTTGGATGATGAAAAGATAGAATTACCAAAGGAAACTATAGGGAGTGTAGCGGCTACTAGGACTAAGTTTGCGAAGTTGTATGCAAGTATGAATGCTGAACAAATCGCCAAGATAATGGAACCGATAAGGGAATTTACCAAGATAATAAATACTCCGTTAAATATGAATATTACAGAAGCAGCTAGCTCCATGGCCAAAGAACTTGTTAATATAAAAAAGGTAATCCCAGCAAGTTATAGCTTTAATAGTCTAAATTCCTTATCAATTGCGATGAGAGATTTTTTAAATAGCTATCAGACTACTATTTTTAATGATATATCAGCTATTTCAGAAGTTCTAAAGTCTCTTTCAGACCATTATTCTGAAGAAGAAATTGCAGATATAAAATCTAAACTTGAAATTTTAGCTACAAAAGGTTGGGTTGTCTACTTTCAAGATAGTAATTTTTCTTATGATGTAGAAGCTGAGGATTTTGAGGAAGTTGAAGAATTCTGGTTTGAGATGTTAGAGAATGATATAGCTGATGAGAAGACTATATTTAAATTGGAAAAATCTCAGTTCATTCCAGCAGTCTTAATCCAGGCCATGATTCAGAGTTATCAGTCTGAGAATTATTACGCGGCATATACAATGGCTACAATCATAATTGACGGAGTAATGAACAGGGTATCTGAGAAAAATTATAGTAAAGATAATTATGTTCCCGTTGGAAGGTCCACAGTAGGCATTTTAAGTAAGAAATTCGTCGAAAAATCGTTATTAGATACTGGATTGCTTAAGTGGCTTTATCTCTTTTTTGAGAATACTAATAAGTTCACACTGAACTGGCCGAATCGTCATATGGTTAATCATGGGAGATGGGCAGGAGAGATAAGCAAGAAGGAATTTTTGAAAATCTTTAATACCGTCCTATATATAGATGAAGCTGTAAATAACCGGATAAGTTACGTTTAATAGTTTAACTCAGATATTCAGACAGTCCATATTTCGTTTCATAGTATAGGAAGATACCGTCAGCACACATTGAGTGTGTTGCTCTGCTCGTGAGAGCTTAGAAAACCCCTTTAGCGAAAGACTTTTCAAGTCACTGGAAACAGTGGCTTTTTACTTTTAGTGGGAATGTATTAAAGTAACTGCTTAAGTTAAAATAGTTGAAGTGATATTGATTGATTCGAGTAAGTTGAAGTTCTTTATTTCTATAGACGAGTGATAGGGATATAAATACCAATCAATTTTTGAGATATTTCTAACTAATTTTCAATAAGACTACAAAGATTTTGGTATGTTTTAAAACTCATTGTAAGAAAGGATTTAAATTTTCTTCACATTTTTAGAATAATGTTCAGTATATTGAGCTTTTAGATTATTCTCTCCTAAAATTTCAAATACTTGGATAGCATTTTTCATTTTTTCTATACCTAAGTTTGAAAATATGATTTCATTCATGCTAAAGCAAGAGCGTTTTTCAGCACTTCAAATTGTAAATAGAGAAGAAGCAGAGAAATTGTACCAGCTAACTGTTGCTCAAGCTAGAAAAAGATTTTTAAACTACGCCAAACTTTCGGGGGATTATGATAGCTTTTTAGATAAAGAGAGTAAGAATAAAAAGTTTTATAAAGATACAGAGATAATACAAAGTGAGCCAGTCTCTAAAATGAATCCAAAGAAAGATGATATTGCTGAAATTCTGAAAAAACTGGACATTTGACAGCCTTTGACAAGTGAGGTTGCTGAATATATAAATCGGAAACTACTGAAACATAATCTATGGTTAGCTTCCTCATCTATTTTGCTATAGTCTCCAGAAATTATAGCGTCTTAAATACTCACAGTTTTAGGCTTTTGTATTAGAATTTAATAACCTTACGTTTAATGATTCTCTAAATGAGAATCATTAAACGTTTCATAGCATAGGAAAATACCTCCAAGTACGTGAAGTGCATTGGTAAATATCATCGTTAAATAAAATAAGGCTGTGAAAAATGTGTTAAAATATTCAACTAAAATTTAGTGATTATAACATTCTTTCTCCAATACTGAATCATTGGTATAAAATAAAAGTATTTAAATCTATCCCATTGAGGATTTTTTGCTTCTTTTATGGAAATAGTAGAAAATGGAGCGTAGATGTAGTATAATATGGTTATATAATTTTGAAGGAGAATGAGATTAAGTGAAATCTTCGGATTTATTGATTATTATCCCTGCCTACAATGAAGAAGGCACTATTGAAAATGTTGTAAAAAATATTATCACGAATTATTCGCAATATGATTATGTGATTATCAACGATGGATCAAAGGATAAAACATCAGCTATTTGCCATAATAATGGTTATAATATTGTTGATTTACCAGTTAATTTAGGTTTGGCAGGAGCTTTTCAGACAGGACTTAGATACGCTCATGAGCAAGGGTATAAAAAAGCAGTACAGTTTGATGCGGATGGTCAACATTTGCCTGAATACATCTCAGGTTTGGAAGAAAAAATGGACGAAGGTTATGAAGTGGTTATCGGATCTCGTTTTGTGACGAAAAAGCGAGAAACGTCTCTGCGGATGATGGGAAATATTCTCATTAGTGCAGCTATTAAATTAACTACAGGAAAAACAATCAACGATCCTACTTCTGGTATGCGGATGTTTTCTGAAGGACTTATCAAAGAATTTGCACTCAATATCAATTATAGACCAGAACCCGATACAGTTTCATACCTAATTCGTCATGGTGTAAAAGTAGCAGAAGCTCAAGTTCAAATGGAAGAACGACAAGCTGGTGAAAGTTATTTGACGCTTTCTCGTTCTATTCAATATATGACGCATATGTTTGTGTCTATCTTGATTATTCAAAATTTCAGAAAGAGAGGGTAAACATTAAATGACTATTTGGTTTCAGATTGTATTAATTTTTGTCTCCATTATGACTTGTGTCTTTATTTTACGTAGTATTCGCAAATCACAAGTTCAAATCAATGATGCTATTTTTTGGGTATTCTTCTCTTTAATTTTATTGGTATTTAGTATTTTTCCGAGTTTAGCAGAAGCAATTGCAAGTGCATTAGGAATTGTATCAGCAGTCAATTTTATCTTTTTATTTGTCATTTTTTTATTGCTCATCAATCAATTTCAACTTACTCTTAAATTATCAAAACTAGATACGAAATTTAAAAACTTAGTCCAAACAATAGCATTGAGGGATAAAGATGAAAATAAAAACTAATCCTTCTGCTAAAGAGATTTATTTTTGGAACTTATTAGGAAATTTAGCAGCGTCAGGAGTTTCAGTTCTTTATCTACTGATTGTAACAAGATTAACTTCTGCGAAAGTAGCTGATCAGTTTAGTTTGGCTAACTCTATTGGTACTCTTTGGATTGTTATTGGATTGTTTCAAGTAAGAAATTATCAAGGGACGGATGTGAATCAAAAGTATTCTTTTATAGGATATTTTCAAACTAGGATGGTAACAATTCTAGTAATGTTAATCACGTTATACCCTTATTTATATATTGTAAGTGAAGGTCATTATTCTTTTGAAACGATTTTCTTGACATTTTTAATGGTTCTTTATCGTATGTGGGATGCAGTATCTGATTTGTTTCAAGGTTTATTTCAGCAAAGAGAGCGTATGGATATTGCTGGAAAAACAATGTTTTACCGCTATTCCACTAGTGTAATTATTTTATTTCTTAGCCTTTTGGCATCCAAATCTGTGATTGTAGGTTTATTTTCTCTCGTTTTTTGGAATGGTTTGGTTATTGTTTTTTATGAAATTAGTTTTCTTAAGTATTTTGAAACGATTCATTGGAGAGAGATCTTCTCTTGTAATTACAAAAAAGATATAAAAGATATTTTTTTGGCTTGTTGGCCATTATTTGTAAATGGTTTTATTTTATTGTATATTTTTAATGAACCTAAAATCATTATTGAAAAAGGGTTAAATCAAGAAGTTTTGTCGACAGGGATGCAACGTGATTTTAATATTCTTTTTATGCCTGTTTTTTTTATGAGTCTCATTATTTTAATGGTGAGACCCTTAATAACCCAAATGGCTATTTTGTGGAATCGAGAAAAATATAAGGAATTTTCTCTAATTGTGAAAAGACTTTTATTCTATTTACTTATAGGGGGGGTAACTGTTACGATAGTGGCTTATTTCATAGGTACTCCAATTCTTAGTTTGGTATTTGGAATTACATTATCACAATACACCCTTCCTTTTACAATTTTAATCTTTGCAGGAGTTTTATATGCTTTAGCCATTATTTTTGAAAATATTCTAACCATTATTCGAAAACAACACTTATTAGTAGGCTTATATATTGTTTTATTAGTTATCACTAAATTCATAACAGAACCATTTATTTATCGTTATCATATGTTAGGTGCAGCACTCAGTTTTTTGATTGTTATGATTGCTTATTTAGCTGGTATTTTTGCTATTTATATGGTAGTTGGGAGAAGAAAAGGAAAAAAGAATGAAGTATGATTTAACTGTCATTATTCCTGTTTATAATACAGAAAAATATTTAAGAAGATGCTTAGATAGTATTGTTCATCAAGATAATTTAAAAGATTGCTCTTTACGCGTTATTTGTGTCAATGATGGGAGTACTGATTGTTCGGAAGAAATTATTAAGGAGTATGCTGCAAAATATCCATTTATCGAATTGTTTTCAAAGGAAAATGGAGGACTTGCAGATGTTCGTAATTTTGGTCTTGCTCACATTGAAGATAGTTTGTATACTGTTTCACTCGATTCAGATGATTTTTGGGAAGAATCATTTATTACAGAATTTTTAAAGGTTAAAGAACAAGGGGCGGATATAATATTTTTTGATATTAATTTAGTAGATTTTCAAGGAAAATTTATCAATGTTTTAAAAGTTCATCCTTACTCTGAGAAATATAGAAAAAAAGAGGATTACATGGTCGTAAAGCATGCTGCTTGGTCTAAAATTTGTAAAACAAGCTTGTATAATGGGATACAGTTTCCGAAAGGAAAATTATATGAAGATTTGGCAGTAATGCCATACTTAACGTCAAAATCAACTGATATTGCATATATAAAAAAACCACTAATTAATTATGTCATTAATACTCCAGGCTCAATCATGAATTCAAGCAAGTCAAATATTTTTGATATCTATGATGCGTTGAAATATTTATTTACTTTATTTGGTGATGATTTTGATAAATATAAAAAAGAATTGCAATATTTAGCCTTGGAGCATCTATGCATTGGTCATACCTACAGATTATTAAAATATCCGGCAGTGAAAAAGCAAGATTTCAAAGATATTATTCTCTTTATGGAAAAGTATTTTGGAAAAAACTGGGAGAAGAATAAATATATAAAACAAGGTGTACAAAAAGTGAACATTCACTCTAAATTAGCCTACATTGTCCCACTGTTTTTAAAAGTGTTGAAGAATGAATGGTTTCGATTGTTATTGCTAGTTAGGAAAAACTAATACTCTATATAAAAACAAAAGAAGATTGGAGAAATAAGTCATTGTGATGGAGAAGTCTATTAATTGGTCATTTATATTCAATGCAAAAGACTGGTTTTATTCTTTTGCATTGAATATAACAAAACGATGGAAATATTTAGTTGGATTATGGGTGTTGTTATTACTTACTTATTTCTATTTAGGTGGCTCAACGACTACCGTTCCAAGAACTTTATTGCTTATAACCGGCTTAGTTTTTAGTATAACTATTTGTTTACCTGGAAAATTATATAATAAGGTATTTTTGAGCATTCTTTTTTCAGGAAGTCTTTTTGTTATTTTAACTCCTGTTTTAGATGCCCCCGATGAAACAGCCCATTATTCAAGAGCTTTATATATATCAGAGGCACATCTCTACCTACCCCAAAAAGCTTCAGAGTTTAGAGTTTCTAAGGATGTCATAGAAGCTGAAAAAGTATTTAAAAAACCATTGATACATTCAGATTTAGATAAGGTTAAAACTTCTTCAAAGACTGCACGTTATCCTAAATTTTTAGCAACGAATGCTTCATCGTTTATCCCTTATCTACCTCAAGTATTGGGTTTGATAATTTCTAAGACTTTAGGATTGAGTGTTCTATCCTCAATTATTTTAGGTCGTTTATGTAATCTTCTTGTTTATGCATTTTTAATTAAGGTGGCTATAAAAAAAGCTAAGGGGAAAGAATTATTGTTCGCAAGTCTAGGGATGTTGCCAATGAGTGTATATTTAGCATCTTCTTTTAGCACAGATGGCATGGTGAATGGGCTTCTCTTTCTAATTATTGCTTTATTTTGTGAGTATATTCAAAAAGATAAGGTTTCCTTATCAAATATCCTTTTATTTGCAATATTGTGTTTAATAATGGCTACCATGAAATTGCCTTATGTATTATTGGTAGGACTGTTATTATTTATACCAAAAAAGAAATTACCAGATAAGTATGCTTATATATTTATTATTGGATTAATCTTGTTAGTAGGAATTTTAAGTTTCTTTTGGTTACGTTTATCTAGTAATATTAATATGAATCAGGTAACTTCTAATGTAAATCCAGTTGAAAAGATTAAATACACATTAGAGCATATGAGTGAATTTACAAGAATGATTGTGCAAGAGTGGGTGAATTTAATTCCAAATAAAATTCCCTCCCTATTTACATTTGGTTGGTTAACCTATGGTTTAGGAAATTTACTATGGTTCTATTTAATATTTATCAGTTGTGTCATATTTATGATACCTCAATATAATCCTTTGCCTAAAATTAGTAAATATGGAACTTTTTTAGTCGGTATTGGAGTTACGTTTGGCATTTTAATGACAGCTTATTTAATGTGGGGAAAAGTTAATGAAATTGCTATTCAAGGTGTTCAAGGTAGATATTTTACTGGGGTTATTTTACTTTTAGGTTTAACATTTAATAGTATTAAACTATTTGTACCAGTATATCCGACACTCTCTTCAGAAGAAGAGGAAAAAAGAGATACCTTTATTTTATTTATTGCCTTGGTCTTTATAATGATGTCTGTCGTATTAACAGTACTTCAATATTATGGTTTTAAAATTTAATAGTTAAAGATAGGAATGATTTTAAATGAAAAAAGCACTAAGCAGTTTTGTTTTCTTAACATTAATAATGTTGTTGGGAATTGAAAAGGCAAAGGCTGATAATGAGGGTTTCGAAATGTACCGTTTGTATAATCCAAATAGTGGCGAACATTTTTATACAGCGAATTGGAATGAAAAAGAAATGCTTTCAAGAGTTGGCTGGCGTTATGAGGGGAGAGGCTGGATTGCTTCCTTAAAAGGACAGGATGTATATAGAATGTACAACCCTAATGCTGGCGATCATCATTATACTTTGAATGCTAATGAAAGAGATTTCCTTATTAAGTCTGGCTGGAGATATGAAGGAGTGGCTTGGAAATCCTCTGGTCAGTATCCATTGTATAGACTTTATAATCCAAATGCTAGAGCAGGTAGTCATCATTACACATTATCTGAAGTAGAAAAAGTGCATTTAACTCACGTTGGTTGGCGTTATGAAGGCATTAGTTGGTATGCTGTTGGGTTAGGGGCTCCAATTTCTCATCGATCGTCTTCTAATTCAGGAAATATAGTGAATCCGGAAATATATCCAAATTGTGAAGCTGCCCGAAGAGCCGGTGTAACTCCTATTTATCGTGGACAGCCTGGTTATAGTAGTAAATTGGATAGAGACGGAGATGGGGTTGCTTGTGAATAGTTAGCAAATCATTTATTTTAAATATCCCTTGTAAAGTTGGGCCTTGTTCCTAACTTTTTTATTTTTATGTTAGAATATATTTAACGACATAAGGAGGCTAAAATGACAATCTCAATCATCATTCCTTGTTTTAACGAGGAAGAGTCGCTTCCATTATTTTATACAGAAATGGAAAAAATAAAACAGCAGATAAAGGAAGGGTTTGAATATATCTTTGTGAATGATGGTTCAAAAGATAGGACGTTGCAAGTTCTACGTGATTTGAATCAAACAGATAGAAATGTTCATTATCTCTCTTTTTCGCGAAATTTTGGGAAAGAAGCAGCTCTTTATGCTGGTTTGCAGCATGCAACGGGTGACTATGTAACTGTTATGGATGCGGATTTGCAAGATCCACCTGCATTATTGATTCAAATGAAAAATATGCTAGATGAAAATGCTGAATTGGATTGCGTAGGAACGCGTCGTACAACACGCGAGGGAGAACCTCTGATTCGTAGTTTTTTTGCGAAGATGTTTTATAAATTGATTAATAAAATTAGCCAGGTTGAGATGGTAGATGGAGCGCGTGATTTTCGTCTTATGCGCAGACAGATGGTGGATGCCGTTTTAGAGGTTTCTGAGTATAATCGTTTTTCAAAAGGGATTTTTGCTTGGGTTGGTTTTAAGACAGAATATTTAGAATACAAAAACGTGGAGCGCGTAGCAGGTCAGACGAGCTGGAATTTTTGGCAGTTGTTTAATTATTCCTTAGAAGGAATTATCAATTTTTCAGATGCTCCATTGACAATAGCTTTTGTGGGAGGAGTTGTTGCCTGCTTATTGGCATTTTTCCTTATCATTATTGTCATTATTCGTACCTTGATTTTTGGGGATCCTACATCTGGCTGGCCTTCGATGATTTCAATTATTCTCTTTCTAGGCGGTTTCCAATTATTGACGATTGGCATTTTAGGGAAATATATGGGTAAAATATTCATGGAAACCAAAAAAAGGCCAGTTTATATCATTAAAGAGAAGAGTGAGTAGAAACCAGATTTTTTCTACTTTTTTT
Source organism: Streptococcus sp. SI1 (assembly GCF_030439945.1). Lineage (NCBI taxonomy): Bacteria > Bacillati > Bacillota > Bacilli > Lactobacillales > Streptococcaceae > Streptococcus > Streptococcus sp. SI1. The sequence continues at coordinate 280,601 of NZ_JAQFJE010000002.1, read as the reverse complement.
GGTATAATTAAGTTCATTGAATGTTTATTATTCAGAAAGGAATGTCAAATGATTTTAATTACAGGTGCTAATGGACAACTTGGGACAGAACTTCGTTATCTTTTAGATGAACGCAACGAAGAGTATGTGGCAGTTGACGTGGCAGAAATGGATATTACCAATGCCGAAATGGTTGAGAAGGTCTTTTCCGAAGTGAAGCCAAGTCTAGTCTATCACTGTGCTGCCTATACAGCAGTTGATGCGGCGGAAGATGAAGGAAAAGAATTGGACTATGCAATCAATGTTACAGGAACTGAGAATGTTGCTAAAGCAGCAGAAAAGTATGGTGCAACACTTGTTTATATATCTACTGACTATGTTTTTGCTGGAGATAGGCCAGTTGGTCAGGAGTGGGAGGTAGATGATCAACCAGACCCTCAGACAGAATATGGTCGCACGAAGCGTATGGGAGAAGAACTTGTTGAGAAATATTCTAGTCGTTTCTATATTATTCGCACTGCTTGGGTCTTTGGAAATTATGGAAAGAACTTCGTTTTTACCATGCAGAATTTAGCCAAAACACATAAAACCCTAACAGTTGTTAATGATCAGCATGGTCGTCCAACTTGGACACGTACGTTAGCCGAATTCATGACTTACTTAGCAGAAAATCAAAAAGAATTTGGTTATTATCATCTGTCAAATGATGCTACAGAGGATACGACTTGGTATGATTTTGCAGTAGAAATCTTAAAGAATACAGATGTCGAAGTTTTGCCAGTAGACTCTAGTAAGTTTCCAGCGAAAGCGAAACGTCCATTGAATTCGACCATGAGTTTAGCTAAAGCTAAGGCAACCGGCTTTGTCATTCCAACGTGGCAAGATGCTTTGCAAGAATTTTATAGGCAAGGAAAGAAATAAGGTATAAGCAGCCGAAAGGTTGCTTTTCTCTTTTATGTTACACAAACTGTTCATAAAGTGGTATAATAGTATGGATTGTAAAATCTTGAAGTGAGGAAAATCATGCAGCATGTATTCATTATTGGAAGTCGTGGTCTTCCTGCAAAATATGGTGGATTTGAAACTTTTGTAGAAAATTTGGTTGGACACCAGGTTTCACCACAGATTCAGTATCATGTGGCTTGCTTGTCAGATAAAGAAGCCTATCATCATTTTGACTACAAAGGCGTAGATTGTTTTACGATTCAAGCACCAAAATTTGGTCCAGCTCGTGTTATTGCCTATGATATGATGGCAATCAACTACGCTTTGAAGTTAGTGAAAGAGCAAGAAATAGTTCAACCAGTTTTTTATATTTTAGGAAATACAATCGGAGCTTTTATTGCACCTTTTGCTCGAAAAATTCACCATGCCGGTGGTATATTTTACATCAATCCTGATGGTCTGGAATGGAAGCGTGCAAAGTGGGCAAAACCAGTTCAAGCTTATCTCAAGTATTCTGAAAAGTTGATGACTAAACATGCAGATTTGGTAATTTCAGATAATCAAGGAATTGAAATGTACATCAACAAGATCTATCCTTGGTCTAAAACGACTTTTATCGCTTATGGAACAGATTTAAATTTATCTTCTTTGACAGATCAGACTACGAAAGTGCGTGATTTTTTTAACCAATGGCAGAGTAAAGAAAAAAATTATTATTTGATTGTTGGACGTTTTGTTCCAGAAAATAACTATGAAAGTATCATTCGTGAGTTTATGAAGTCGCAGACGCAACGAGATTTACTGATTGTCTGCAATTATCAAGGGAATGTTTATTTTGACGAGTTGCGAAATAAAACAGGTTTTGACCAAGATAAGCGGATTAAGTTTGTTGGAACGGTTTATGATCAGGAATTATTGAAGTACATTCGTAATCAAGCCTTTGCTTATATTCATGGTCACGAAGTCGGTGGAACCAATCCTGGCTTGCTGGAGGCGTTGGCGCAAACGGATTTGAACTTGGTTTTAGATGTCGATTTTAATCATCAAGTTGCAAAGGAAACTGCTTTCTACTGGCAGAAAGCAGATGCATCTTTAGTAGCATTGATTGACCAAGTAGATATGAAAGCTGATTTCTCCCAATTAGGGCAAGCTGCCAAAGAAAATATGAAAGAAAACTACACCTGGGAAAAAATTGTGGGTGAATACGAGGAATTATTTTTATCATGAAAGTGACGATTCTCATGTCCACCTACAATGGTGAGCGATTTTTAGCAGAACAAATTGAGAGCATTAGGCAGCAGACCTATACAGACTGGCAGCTGTTAATTCGAGATGACGGATCTAAAGACAGGACGCGTGAGATTATTCAAGATTTTTGTCAAAAAGATAATCGCATTCGTTTTGTGAATCCTGATAGTGTCGAGAATGTTGGGGTTATTAAAAGTTTCTTTCATCTTTTGAAATATCAAACGTCAGATTTCTATCTATTTAGCGATCAGGATGACGTTTGGCTGCCTGAAAAAATAGAGCTGCAGCTGAAAGAAGCAGAAAAATATGATAATACGCTACCTTTACTTGTTTATATGGATTTAAAAGTAGTAGATCAGGAACTCAATGTTGTTCATGAAAGTATGATTCAAACACAATCGGATCATGCCAATACAGAATTGCTCCAAGAATTAACAGAAAATACTGTGACTGGTGGCGTTTCGATGATTAATCAAGCTCTGGCTGACTTATGGACTGGGCAGGAGGAGTATGACTTACTCATGCACGACTGGTATCTAGCTCTATTAGCTACAGCTTTTGGCAAGCTGGTTTATATTGATAAGCAGGGAGAATTGTATCGGCAACATTCGAATAATGTTTTAGGTGCAAGAACATTCAGAAAAAGAATGCAAAATTGGATTCGCCCGCATATTCTCTTTGCAAAATATTGGAATCTCATCCAAGCGAGTCAAAAACAAGCAAAGAATTTATTAGCTTTGCCTCTGACTACTCAAAATAAAGAAATGATTGAAAATTTTGTGACAATCATGGAAGTACCTTTGACAGAACGATATAAGCGTCTACGGAAATATGGTTTCCGAAAAAATCGCACCTTCCATACTTTGGTCTTTACCACTCTAATTCTTACAAAATTTGCTTATAAGGAGTAATGATGGACTTATTTAGTCGAAAAAATATGATTCTCTTACGCGAGATGATTAAAACGGATTTTAAATTACGGTATCAAGGAAGTTTAATTGGCCATCTATGGTCCATTTTGAAACCTTTACTTTTGTTTACGATTATGTATTTAGTTTTTGTGCGATTTTTAAGATTCGATGATGGAACACCACACTATGCTATTGGTCTTTTAGTTGGTATGGTAACTTGGAATTTCTTTTCAGAAGCTACAAATATGGGGATGATGTCTATTGTTGCTCGTGGTGATTTGCTTCGAAAACTTAACTTTTCCAAAGAGATCATTGTTATTTCTTCAGTTGTTGGTGCAGCAATTAACTACTCTATTAATTTATTGGTTGTTTTCATCTTTGCTATAGTTAATGGAGTAGCAGTATCCATGGGCTGGTTTACAGTTATTCCGTTATTTGTTGAATTGATTTTATTTTCAACAGGAATTGCTTTTATATTAGCGACGTTATTTGTTAAATATAGAGATATTGGTCCGATTTGGGAAGTAGTGATGCAAGCAGGAATGTATGCGACACCTATTATCTACTCTCTTACCTTTATTTTGCAACGTGGTCAAGTGACAATTGCAAAACTCATGATGTTAAATCCTTTGGCACAGATCATTCAAGATTTGCGGCACTATATTGTTTTTTCAGGAAGCATGCGTGGCTGGGATTTAATTGGTCATAAAGGTGTTGCTATAGTGCCCTACATTCTTCCTTTCTTCATCTTTGGAATTGGGTATTATATTTTCCATAAAAATGCTAAGAGATTCGCGGAGATTTTATAATGTCAGATAAAAAAATTGCAGTAAAAGTTGATCATGTCAGTAAGTATTTTAAACTTCCTACTGAAGCAACGCAAAGTTTACGTACCAATTTAGTCAATTATTTTAAGGGGATTAAAGGCTATACGGAACAAGATGTTTTAAAAGATATTAACTTTGAGGTTGAGGAAGGTGATTTCTTTGGGATTGTGGGCCGTAATGGTTCAGGAAAGTCTACTCTTTTAAAAATCATTTCGCAAATTTATGTTCCTGAGAAAGGGAAAGTCACAGTCAATGGGAAAATGGTTTCCTTTATTGAACTTGGTGTTGGTTTTAACCCAGAATTGACTGGACGTGAAAATGTCTATATGAATGGTGCTATGCTTGGTTTTACAACAGAAGAAATTGATGCCATGTACAATGACATTGTTGATTTTGCCGAATTACATGAATTCATGAATCAAAAATTGAAGAATTATTCAAGCGGAATGCAGGTTCGTTTGGCATTTTCGGTCGCGATTAAAGCACAAGGTGATGTTCTCATTCTTGATGAAGTTCTTGCAGTCGGTGATGAAGCTTTCCAGAGAAAATGTAACGATTATTTTTTAGAACGAAAAAAATCTGGGAAAACAACTATTCTTGTTACGCACGATATGGGTGCTGTTAAAAAATATTGCAATAAAGCTGTTTTGATTGAGGATGGGTTGATTAAGGCGATTGGAAATCCTGATGATGTTGCGAATCAGTATAGCTTTGATAATGCTATTCAACCAACGCAAGAGAAAGATACTTCTTCAGAGAATAAAATGAAACAAGTTGCATTAGTTGAGAACTTTGAAGTAAAATTGTTATCTCCAAATCAAGTCACGCCAGATGATGAGTTGAAATTTGAATTTACCTTTAAACAACTCCAAAACATTGAAACCCATATTGCTATGTCATTTGTTGATATTAACACTAATTATGGGTATTATAATGATAATTCTATGGATTTAAAAATCGGTGGTACAGGCGAAAAGAAAGTCACTTATACATGTAAGCTTCCTTATTTAAACCGTGCTCGTTTAAGATTAGAAGCAACAGTTCGTGATACTGACAAGCGTGTTTTAGCTTTTGCAGTATCTTCAAAAGCTCCAATCGTCTTTATTGAACGGAATGATATTCCAGAGGATGATAAATCTGCATTAGATTCTGCAACGGGCTTACTTGTTAGAAATGGAAGTTGGCAAGAATCGGACATATAAAACTTTACAAAACGAGGGCTGAATTATGGTAAAGCGTATTTTATTTATCTCTCCAACTGGGACATTAGACAATGGAGCTGAAAAATCAATAACGAATTTAATGGTTTATTTATCTAAAATCGGCTATGATATTTACAACGTCTATCCTGAAAATGGGCACCCGACTCATACAAGTTATAAAAGCAAGCTGTCTAATGCCAATGTTCACTTGTTTCCACTATCTACGATAAAATGGTGGTGGGAAGAAGCACCTGGTGAATTACTATTTTCTAGAGAAGAACGTATTGCTTTTTATCAAAAGAATATTAAAGAAATACGAGATATTATTATTGAGCAAGATATTGATTTAGTTATTTCTAACACGGCAAATGTTTTTCAAGGAGCTGTAGCAGCAGCTTGTGAGAATATCCCACATTTTTGGCTTATCCATGAATTTCCAGAGAGAGAATTTGAATATTATGCCAAAAAAATGAAGTTTATTTTTGATAGTTCGGATAAAGTTTTTTCTGTACGGGGAAATCTAGCCCAAAAATTGGCTGAGTTAAATAATAATCCTGTTAATTTAGAAACATTTATTCCTTATACACAATTTACAACTGAAGCTTTGGCAGAGTCCAATCAAAGAAGAATCGTTTCAATTGGTGTAATAAATGAAAATAAAAATCAAATTGAGCTTCTTAAAGCATATAAAAAACTTGGGAGCAATGATATTCCCTTAATTTTCATTGGTGGCTGGCAAAAAGAGGCGAAAGAGGAGTGCGATGCTTTTATTGAGAAATATGAATTAACTAACGTCCAATTTTGGGGTTATAATGACCAACCGTGGAAAAAAGTGACAGATTCAGATATTTGTATATACACTTCTAAATCCGAAGCCTTTCCTCTCGTTTTTATTGAATCTATTTTGAGGGGAGTTCCTACAATAGTTTCGAATAATAATGGCTATAAATCAGTGAAAGAGTATTTTGGTGTGGGTACGACATATCAGTTGGGAAATATTGACTCATTGGTTGATAAGATGGCAGATTTTCTTGAAAATTTCGATATATATAAGAATAATGCAGTTCTTGCAAGAGATAGAGCTAAACAGCTTTATACACTTGATAAGTGTTATGATAGTTTACTTGCAAATATAGCATCCCTTTCAACAAGAACAGAGAAAACCCTACAAGCTCTTAGCCCCTTGTTAGGAGAAATATTGCCAAATCATTCCATATTGAATATAAAGAAGCAGCTTATTACGATTTTTTACGCACGAGCAGATGAAGAATTTTCGGAAACAAATAGTCTGAAATTTCCATTACAGTATGCAGATGAACTTTATTTTAAGATTCCATATGAAGCGGCTAGGTTGAGAATTGATTTATCTGAGGTTCCTAATTATTATAAAAATGTTAGCCTAAAAACTTACCATAAGCAGACAGAAGTGGAAGTTACTTTTACAAATGGACTTTTGCTTTCTAATGAATTACTTTTCGGGAAAAATGATCCTCAGCTTCACTATCAGATTGATACTGTTGGTGATTCAGAATTTCTTTTTTCGTATGAAATGAAAGATATTTTTGACCCTATGAAAGAAGGTTCGGTTTTGACTGAATTATCAGAGGCGAATGGACTTAACCAGAAATTGTTGGGGAACATTACGGATTTAGAAGGACAGATTCAACAGTTAGAATGTGACTATCAAAAATTAGTTCATGAACACAATGCGGTTATAGGAAGCAGACGCTGGATCATTCCAACTAAAATTATTAACTTCTTTAGGAGAAGACAATGAAACGATTATTAATTTATGTTCATTTTAATAAATACGATCATATCAGTCGACATGTATTTTACCAAATTGAACATATGCGGCCTTTATTTGAAAAACTTGTTTTTATTTCAAATAGCAAGTTAAGTCTATCTGAAGTAGAAAAACTTCGTGAAAAAAAGTTAATTGACGAATTTATTCAACGTGAAAATACTGGTTATGATTTTGGAGCATGGCATGATGGTATGGCTTTAGTTGGTTTTGACAAGTTGAAAGAATACGATTCAATTACTGTGATGAACGATACTTGTTTTGGTCCACTTTGGGATATGAAACCTATTTATCAAAAATATGAGTCTAATTCAGAAGTAGACTTTTGGGGAATGACGAATCATCAGGAAGTTAAACAAAGAAATCTGTTCATTAATGAACATCTTCAATCTTATTTTATTTCTTTTAAAAATAGACTAGTTCAGTCAACCGTATTTCAAAATTTCTGGCAATCAGTTGAAAATTATATAGATGTACAAAAGGTTATTGATAATTATGAGACCCAGTACACCAAGAAATTTGTAGATGCAGGTTTTAAATATCAGACAATTTTGAATACGATTCCTTTAAAAGATGACTTTTTCCATAGTAACTTCACAATTCATTATCCGCATGTTTTATTGGAAAATCATGTTCCTTTTATTAAGATAAAAACATTTGATTTGACTCAACATTTATCTCCTTACTTACTGAAGGCAATTGAACAGGAATCAGATTATCCGACAGAATTTATTTTATCTCATATGTCTGATATGAGTTTACCAACACCTCCATATTTGCTTGATAGAAAAGTATTAAAAGATAATCAATTTCAGTATTCAAATCAAAAGAAAGTTGCGGTGCATCTCCATACTTATTATGTGGATCTTTTGGAAGAATTTTTAATAGCTTTTGAAGGTTTTCATTTTAATTACGATTTATTTTTGACAACAGATTCTGAGAAAAAGAAAGCGGAAATTGAAAAGATTTTAACAAAATATGGTAAGGTAGGTAAAGTTTATATTACTGGAAATCGGGGTCGTGATGTTATTCCGATGTTGAAACTTAAAAAAGAACTGTCAAAATATGATTATATCGGTCATTTTCATACGAAAAAATCTCCAGAGTATCCGCATTGGGTAGGAGATTCATGGAGAAATGAACTTTTTGATATGTTAATCAAACCGGCAGATAAAGTTATAGCTAGTTTGGAAAATGATGAACGGTTAGGTTTAGTTATTGCTGATATTCCATCTTTTTTCCGTTATACAAAGATTGTTGATCCGTGGAATGAAAATAAATTCGCAGATGATATGAACCTGCTCTGGGAACGAATGAATATTAAACGGTCTATAGATTTCAATCAATTAAATACATTTGTCATGAGTTATGGAACCTTTATTTGGTTTAAATATGCTGCCCTGAAACCGTTATTTGATTTGAATCTGCAAGATGAAGATATTCCATCAGAACCACTACCACAGCATACCATTTTACATTCTATTGAACGAATTTTGGTTTATTTAGCATGGTCTCAACGTTATGACTACGCAATCTCTAAAAATGAGATTTATATTACTCCTTTTGTGGATAATATCGTTTTAAATATTCGTCCAGATACCTTACCAAACACCTATATAAATTTCGATAATATTGGTGGTATTAAAGGTGCTCTGAAATATATTTATCGTGGACCAGGGAGTGCAATTAAGTATTTGCTGAAAAGATTAAAACGAAAATTTACTTCGTGAAGTTTTTAAAATTCATTTTATCTTATTAATGAGCATTGATTAATCTTTCTATCAAAGATTATCAAGGCTTGTTTTTTAGTAATTTAAACAATGAATTTTATTGGATGATAATTATGAAAATATTAAATAAATATTATAGACAATTTAGTATATTGTTAATCAGCTTTTTATTTTTTAATGTAATAGGAGTTTGTTTAAAATTTATAGAAGAAAATGAAAGCAAAACAATCACTTCCTATATGCTATTTGGTTTACTATGTGTATTGTTAATTGCAGTATGTTTAGGGTATGTTATATCAAAGGTTTTAAATAAAAGATTCTATTTTTATACATTATTAATTTATATGGAATATTTATTTTTCTCTTATTTGCTAGAAATGTCTATACATTTAACTGTACCTTCTTATGATTTGTGGGATTTTAAAGCTAACCATTTATTTCAGCTAAACTCTTTGATTTTTATTATTCCAACATTATTGTTAGCAATTGTTTTTAAATATACTCCCAAATTAAATAATATAAAGTTTTTAGATAGTTTGATAATCAATGAAGAAAATTGTGATATTTTAAAAACATTCTTTTTATCACAGGTATTATTAAATTTTATATTATTGGATAGTAAGACTTTAGAGTTTCTCAAGCAAACCAGTTTTTTAAAAAAATTTATCGTTAATAATAAATTTCAAATAACTGATTACTTCGCCTTCTCTTTAATAGGTTTGCTTGTTTATTTAACTATTTTACTTGCCACTCCTAGTTTTTTCTCGGTAAAAGCAATAAAAGATATTTGTAAGAATAAGGCTAGTTTTTCAGTTGCTAGTTTGTTTAGTTTATTATTTGCTATTATTTTTAATTTTACGATACAAAATAGTATAAGAGGAGATACCGAATTTCGTCTTTCAACAGGAGCAACCTCGTTTCAAATTATTATTTTCTTTGCTATTTTTTTGGTTATGTATCTCATATTTAATCGTTTTTTAATTTCTACTATATTTATTTCACTAATTATTAGTGGGGTAACTATAGCGAGTAGCCTTAAATTTCAATTCCGTCAAGAACCGATATTACCTAGTGATATTGTTTGGTTAAAGGAGCCTAAATTATTATTAGAATTCGTGAATGGATTTGCATGTATAGTATATATTTTATTGGGGCTTTTTATTATAGTAAGTTTGTATATTTTTTTCAGAAAAAAAATATTGGCAAATAAGATTATACCAAATTATAAATATCGCTTATCTATTTTGATACTAACTGCAGTATTGTTAATGTCAATTGTGGGAATATTTACAAATAAAAAAGATGGTAAAATCCAAGAGAATATACCTATAATTTCTGTTCTTAATAATTATGAAGATTTGAATTGGTATGGAAACACGATAAATGCTCGCTCACGTTCACTTGTATTTGTATGGTTATCACAGCTGTCAGATAGTACAATGTATAAACCTCAGAAGTATAGTGCCGAAAAAATTAAAGCAATTGAGCAAAAATATCAAAAAGCTTCTCAAATTTTAAATAAAGAACGAACAAATAAAATAGAAGAACAAACGGTTATTTACATATTAAGTGAAAGTTTTTCTGATCCTACTCGTGTTGAAGGGGTTAAGCTTTCTAAAAATCCTATTTCAAATATTCAAACAATTAAGGAGCAGAATACGAGTGGTTTAATGAAATCGGATGGCTATGGTGGTGGGACAGCCAACATGGAGTTTCAATCTTTAACCGGTCTACCATTCTATAATTTATCACCCAGTATTTCTGTTGCTTATACAGAAGTTGTTCCTAAAATGAATAAATTTCCTGTCATTAGTAACCAGTTTGAAGCCAAGAATCGGGTTGCTGTTCATTTAGCTGCGCCAACAAATTACTCTAGAAATGTTATTTATAAATCTTTAGGTTATTCTAAATTTATTAGTTTATTAACAAAAGGACTGGATGTTCATTATCAGGGAGTAAATTATAGTGATAGTTCCACTTATCAATTAATTATTGATAACATGAAAGATAATCAGAATTATTTTTTCTCTGTTATGACGATGCAAAATCATTCTCCTTGGAAAGAAGAAGAACCAAACAATATTGAAGCTTCTAATTCAAATTTTTCTAGTGATGTAAATGAACAATTGACCAACTACACGCGCCTATTGCACCACACAGATATCGCCACAAAAGATTTTCTTGATCGGCTTTCGAAAATCAATAAGAAAGTTACGGTTGTTTTCTATGGAGATCATTTACCAGGATTATATCCTCAATCGGCTTTTAAGAATAATCCAGAGAGTCAATATTTAACAGATTATTTTGTGTGGAGTAATTATGAAACCCCGAAATTGAACTATCCAATTGTAAATTCAAGTGATTTCACAGCTTTATTATTAGAACAGACCAATTCAAAAGTGTCCCCTTATTATGCTTTATTAACAGAAGTTTTACATAAGGCAAGTGTTGGTAAAAAAAATTTGGATGCAGAAGGAAGGCAAATTGCAGAAGATCTGAAGCTAATCCAGTATGATATAGTGGCTGGGAAAGGCTATTTGACAAAAGATTTTTTCAAAGTACAGAGTGAATAAAAAATTGTAATGTACATGTCCATAACTTCCATATTTAGTATGATATAGATATAATCGTAATATTTTCCCCTGCTTAGCTTGACAAGTGGGGGTTATTTATTTCTCTGGGAGTAGGCTCTTTTTTAAGTTCTTTAAAAATGATATACTAAAATAAAACGATTATTTTAGAAATGAGTTATTATGCAAGTAAAGAATATCTCAAAACGATTGGAGAAAGTGGCTAGTTTTGTTCCACAGGGGGATAAAATCTTGGATGTGGGGAGTGATCACGCCTATTTACCCATTTATTTAATACAGCAAGGGCGTATTGTGTCGGCTGTTGCTGGAGAAGTTGTTGAAGGACCATATCAGTCTGCGGTTGCGAATGTGAGGGATAATGGTTTATCTGATAAAATTTCTGTTCGTTTAGCAAATGGTTTGGCAGCTTTTGATGTGGGAGATCAGATTGATGATATCGTTATTGCAGGGATGGGAGGAAGGCTAATTGCAGATATTTTAGAACGTGGTAGTACTAAATTGGCATCTGTTAGGCGTTTGATTCTTCAGCCCAACAATCGAGAAGATGAACTTCGCAGGTGGTTGTGTGGTCATGATTTTCAAATTATTAAGGAAGCTCTTGTGGAAGAAAATGGGAAATTCTACGAGATTATAATAGCTGAGCAGGGGAAGCAAGTGTTGAATGCTGATCAAGAACGCTTTGGACCTTATCTGATGAGAGAACAATCGACAATTTTTCGAGATAGATGGCGCTGGGAAGCAGATAAGTTGGAAAAAGCACTGGCTAAAATTCCAGAGAAAAATCTAGCGGAACGCTCAGCTATGTCCCAAAAAATCAAGCAAATCAAGGAGGTACTCCATGCTAGCGAGTGATTTTATTAATCGTTATGAAGCGTACTGCCCTCAGGACTTATCCGAGGAGGGAGATGTTCGAGGACTGCAAATTGGAACTCTAAATAAGGAAGTTAAGCGTGTGCTGGTGGCTTTGGATATCCGCGAGCAGACAGTTGCAGAGGCGATTGAAAAGGGAGTGGATTTGATTTTGGTTAAGCATGCTCCAATTTTTCGTCCTATTAAAGATTTGGTGGCGGAGCGATTTCAGAATCAAATTTACATCGATCTAATTAAGCATGATATTGCAGTTTATGTCAGCCATACCAATATTGATATTGTAGATGATGGTCTTAATGACTGGTTCTGTGATCTACTGGAAATCACCGATACGGATTATCTTAGCGAAACGGCTCCCGGGTACGGTATTGGGCGTATTGGCAAGATCGTGCCTCAGACTTTTGGAGAATTTGCAATCAAGGTTAAGGAAAAATTTGGTCTGGATAGTCTGCGTTTGGTGAGTTATATGGCTACGGATCTGGAGCGAATGGTTGAGAAAGTAGCGATTTGTGGTGGCAGTGGTCAATCCTTGTACAAAGAGGCGCTTGCTAAGGGAGCACAAGTTTATATTACGGGCGATATTTACTACCATACAGCACAAGATATGCTAAGTGAGGGTCTTCTAGCTTTGGATCCGGGTCATCATATAGAAGTGCTTTTTGTAGAAAAATTAGTTGAAAAGTTTCAAGACTGGAAAGTAGAAGAGGGCTGGGAAGTTAAATTTTTAGCCAGTCAGGTTTCTACAAATCCGTTTAAATATAAATAAATAGCCATTATTGGGGCAGAAAATAAGCGGTAGCTGAAGTCTAGTTGCTTATTCTTCTAAAAGATCGATTAAGAAAGAGAAGTAGATGACAGAGAATATTTTAAATTGGGTTAATATTTGTGTAAAAAAGGGGAATCAGATTCTCTTACTCAATCGGCAACACGATGATTTTAAAGGCTGGATTCAACCAGGTGGGAAAGTTGAGTTTCCAGAATCTTTTTTTGAAGCAGCTGTGCGAGAGTTGAAAGAGGAAACAGGATTGACAGCTCTTAATTTAGTTTTAAAGGGAATTTCTGGTTTTACAAATCCTGACAAACAGGAGCGTTATGTTTACTATGATTTTCTCTGTACTGAGTTTACAGGTCAAGTTCATGGAACTAGTCGGGAAGGGGAACCCAAATGGTGGAAGATTTCAGAGCTTGAGCAATTGGATATGCAGGATGACATTAGGACTAGGCTTCCTTTATATTGGCGACGAGGTTCTTTTGAGCGCATTCACTATTGGGATGAAGAGCATCATTGTGTCAAAGAAACCAAGACGATTTTATATGATTGAGTCAACAATGATTTCTGGTTGAATAGAAATATCAAAACAGTTACAGGAGTTTGCTTTAAATTTTGGTTGTTAAGTAATAAGTGACATCCGCTTTCAAAAATGGTAAAATGAAGAGAATACATTAAGAGAGGAAACTCATTATGAAAGGTATTATCCTTGCAGGTGGCTCGGGTACACGTTTATATCCTTTAACTAGAGCCGCGTCTAAACAACTCATGCCGGTTTATGATAAACCCATGATTTATTATCCGTTATCAACCCTTATGTTGGCTGGTATCAAAGATATCTTGATTATTTCAACTCCGACAGATCTCCCTCGTTTTGAGGATTTGTTGGGTGATGGCTCAGAATTTGGTATTAAACTTTCTTATGCGGAGCAACCAAGTCCAGATGGTTTGGCTCAAGCCTTTATTATTGGTGCCGACTTTATCGGCGATGATCATGTGGCTTTGATTTTAGGTGATAATATTTATCATGGACCAGGCCTTAGCAAAATGCTTCAAAAAGCTGCTTCGAAGGAAAAAGGAGCGACTGTTTTTGGTTACCAAGTGAAAGATCCAGAACGTTTTGGTGTGGTTGAATTTGATGACAATATGAATGCAATCTCTATTGAAGAAAAACCAGAACAACCACGTTCTAATTATGCAGTTACAGGACTTTATTTCTATGATAACGATGTTGTAGAAATTGCTAAGAAGATCAAGCCAAGTGCACGTGGAGAGTTAGAAATTACTGATGTCAACAAGGCATACTTAGAACGTGGTGATTTGTCTGTTGAGCTGATGGGACGTGGTTTTGCTTGGTTGGATACAGGCACTCACGAAAGCTTATTGGAAGCAGCTCAATATATCGAAACAGTTCAGCGTATGCAGAATGTTCAAGTGGCAAATCTGGAAGAAATTGCTTATCGTATGGGTTATATTACCAAAGAGCAGGTTCATGATTTGGCTCAATCTTTAAAGAAAAATGAATATGGTCACTATTTACTACGTTTGATTGGAGAAGAATAAGACATGTCGGAACAATTTTTTGAAAAAAAATTAGCAGCCCGCAAGATTGAGACTATTCCCGGTATGTTGGAATTTGATATCCCAGTTCATGGAGACAATCGTGGCTGGTTCAAGGAAAACTTTCAAAAAGAAAAAATGCTTCCACTAGGTTTCCCAGAGAGTTTTTTTGTTGAAGGTAAGCTCCAAAACAATGTCAGCTTTTCCCGTAAAAATGTACTTCGTGGTCTTCATGCAGAGCCTTGGGATAAATACATATCTGTCGCAGATGGTGGGAAAGTTCTCGGATCTTGGGTTGACTTGCGTGAAGGGGAAACATTCGGAAATACCTACCAAACGGTTATTGATGCCAGCAAGGGAATTTTCGTTCCTCGCGGTGTAGCAAATGGCTTTCAAGTATTGTCAGATACGGTTTCTTATAGTTATTTGGTCAATGATTACTGGGCCTTGGAATTAAAACCTAAGTATGCCTTTGTCAACTATGCAGACCCAGCTCTAGGCATCAAGTGGGAAAATCTTGACCAGGCAGAAGTTTCTGAAGCGGATAAGCATCATCCTTTCCTCAAAGATGTTAAGCCTTTGACAAAAGATATGTTATAAGACATCAAGACAAGAATAGGAGAAAATCTTTTCATGACTGAATATAAAAATATTGTAGTAACAGGTGGAGCAGGATTTATCGGTTCTAACTTTGTTCATTATGTGTACAATAACTTCCCAGATGTGCACATCACGGTTCTGGATAAGCTAACTTATGCTGGTAATCGAGCTAACATTGAAGAAATTCTAGGCGATCGAGTGGAGTTAGTTGTAGGAGACATTGCAGATGCAGAGATTGTTGACCAAGTAGCTAAGAATGCGGATGCTATTGTTCACTATGCAGCAGAAAGTCATAATGACAATTCGCTAAATGATCCTCGTCCATTTATCGATACGAACTTTGTTGGAACTTATACGCTTCTTGAAGCAGCTCGTAAATACAACATTCGTTTCCACCATGTGTCGACTGACGAAGTTTACGGAGATCTTCCTCTTCGTGAAGATCTTCCAGGGCACGGTGAAGGACCGGGTGAAAAATTCACCCCAGAAACGAAATACAATCCTAGTTCGCCTTATTCATCTACCAAGGCAGCTTCAGACTTGATTGTTAAAGCTTGGGTGCGGTCATTTGGCGTGAAAGCGACTATTTCTAACTGTTCAAACAACTATGGTCCTTACCAGCATATCGAGAAGTTCATTCCACGTCAAATTACTAATATTCTGAGTGGTATCAAGCCAAAACTCTACGGTGAAGGAAAGAATGTTCGTGACTGGATTCATACAAATGATCATTCATCAGGTGTTTGGACGATTCTGACCAAGGGACAAATCGGTGAAACTTACTTGATTGGTGCTGACGGTGAGAAGAACAATAAGGAAGTACTGGAGCTCATTCTCAAAGAAATGGGACAGCCTGCTGATGCTTATGATCATGTGACAGATCGTGCTGGTCACGACCTTCGCTATGCGATTGATGCTAGCAAGTTGCGAGATGAACTGGGCTGGAAACCAGAATTCACTAACTTTGAAGCTGGATTGAAAGAAACAATCAAGTGGTACACAGATCACCAGAATTGGTGGAAAGCTGAAAAAGAAGCTGTCGAAGCCAATTATGCTAAGACTCAAAAAGTGTTGAAATAAACTATTATTGAAGCTTTGTCTTTAAAGGAGAATCATGAAACATAAAATTTTAGTAACAGGTGGGGCTGGCTTTATCGGAACTCATACTGTTATTGAGTTAATCAGCGCCGGACATGAAGTTGTTATTGTTGATAATTTAGTGAATAGCAGTAAAAAAAGTATAGAAGTTGTGGAACGAATTGTTGATCAAAAAATTCCATTTTACCAAGTAGACATTCGTGACAAGAAGGCTTTACTTGAAATTTTTAAAGACGAACAACCGACAGGCGTTATTCATTTTGCGGCGTTAAAAGCAGTCGGTGAATCAACTCAGATTCCACTAACATATTACGAAAATAATATTACAGGGACCTTGACATTGTTGCGTGTCATGGAAGAAGTCAATTGTAAAAATATCATTTTTAGCTCTTCTGCAACTGTCTATGGTGACCCTCAGACTGTTCCAATTTTAGAGGATTTTCCTCTCTCAGCCACCAATCCTTACGGGCGCACCAAGTTAATGATTGAAGAAGTGCTGGCAGATATCCATAAAGCGGATTCAGATTGGAATGTTGTTTTGCTTCGCTACTTTAATCCAATCGGTGCTCATGAAAGTGGTGATTTGGGTGAAAACCCAAATGGTATTCCAAATAATCTCTTGCCATATGTGACACAGGTTGCTGTTGGGAAATTAAAAGAGGTTCAAGTATTTGGTAATGACTATCCAACAGTTGATGGAACAGGTATTCGCGATTATATTCACGTTGTTGATTTAGCAAAAGGACATGTCGCAGCTCTTTCAAAGTTTGAAGGAGATGCAGGATTGAATATCTACAATCTCGGTACTGGCAAAGGATATTCTGTATTGGAAATCATTCAAAATATGGAAAAAGCAGCGGGCAAACCAATTCCTTACAAAATTGTTGACCGCCGTCCTGGTGATATTGCCATTTGCTATGCTGATTCTACAAAAGCAAAAGAAGAATTAGGCTGGGAAGCACAGTTTGATATTACACGTATGTGCCAAGATGCTTGGCATTGGCAAAGTAAGCACCCAAATGGATTTGCGGAGTAAATGAGGGGATATATTAAAAGTAGATGAGGCTGAGATACTATTATCTTAGCCTTATTTTTAATAAAATAATCTGATACAGTAACTGATTATTCAAAATATTATATTGAGATTGTGGCAGCTCTTGCGAGGTAAATTTGTCTACTTTCAAATCTGGAAGAATGCTCTACTCAAACTTGTGGAATTGGAGGGGCTTAGTTACTCTGAGGATTCTTGTATCGATGATAACCTGCTGGCAATTTCTAAGTGGGGTTATTGAAAATTAGAAAACCAGTTAAGTTTTTTCTGGAAAAATAACTTACTTTTTGTTAAACTTAAAGCATGGAACATCATTTTAATCATAAGGCAGAATCATTTGATTCTCCCAAGAATAAATTTCTTGCCGATCTCATTCGTCAAGAAGTCAAAAATCAAGTTGTAGACTTTTCTGATAAGCATATCTTAGATTTCGGGGGCGGTACAGGCTTAGTGTCATTACCATTAGCAAAACAGTCAGGCTCAGTAACACTAGTAGATATTTCTGAAAAAATGCTTGAACAGGCTCATTTGAAAGTGGAGAAGCAAGGCATTGAGAATGTTCAGTTATTGGAACGGGATTTGTTACTGAATCCTTTAAATCAATTATTTGATATCATCGTGGTTAGCCGCGTTCTTCATCATGTACCAAATGTTGAGGAGACTTTAGCCATGTTTAGAAATCATCTTGTTGAGGATGGCCGACTTTTTATCGCTGATTTTGTTAAAACAGATATAAATCAGCATGGTTTTAAGCTTGATGATTTGGAAGAGAAATTATTTCAAACTGGATTCTTATCAGTCAAATCTCGAGTTATTTATAGTGCAGAGGAACTCTTTTTAGGAAATCATGCAGAATTATTCTTGTCTTCAGCACAAAAAACGTAAAGAGTGAACAAAAATCTATCTCTGAAAATGTTGATTTTTTCATTTGCCGAGTTCAGTATAAAAAATACTCTGAGATTTTATAATAGTAACTTAACTGACGCTATAAACTGAGTAAAATAAAGTGCGCTCCCATAATTTGAGAGCGCATTTTATCTATATTTCTAAAATTGAATCTGATAACTGTTAGATGAAAGCTTTGTCAAATATTTTCTTGACAGCCTATATTCTCGCTTCCACTTTCTGATAGTAAGTCTAATTTCAGTCTTTTAATCAAAATAGAGCAAATCTTTGCTTGTACTTGTAAAGATTTCAAAGCCATCTTTGGTGACGTGGCCGCAATCTTCGATACGAACACCAACTTTTCCTGGAATATAAATTCCAGGTTCGACAGAGAAGCACATGCCTTCTTCGATAACCATGTCGTTACCTTCCATGATAGATGGAAATTCGTGAACACTCATACCAATACCATGTCCTAAGCGATGATTGAAATATTCTCCATAACCGGCTTTTTCAATGACCGTGCGAGCAGCACGATCGACTTCATGAGCGGTTACACCTGGTTTGATAAAGTCTAGAGCAGCCCGTTGAGCTTCCAAGGTCAGATTGTAAATGTCTTTTTTAAATTGATCTGGTTTCCCAACTGCAACTGTCCGTGTCATATCACTAGCATAACCATTTACCATGCAGCCAAGATCAAATAGAAGCAAGGCATTGTTTTCAATTCTGTTGGCGCCTGGGATACCATGTGGATTAGCAGCATTATCACCTGTCAAAACCATCGTTTCAAAACTCATCTCAAAGCCAAGTTGTTTGATACCGAAATCAATTTGAGCAATGATATCTGTTTCTGTCTTATCGAGAGAAATAGTATCAAAACCAATGCTGACAGCTTTATCCGCGTATTCTCCTGCGACAAACATTTTCTTAATTTCATCGGCTGATTTGATGAGACGCATACGATTGATGTAAGGCGTTAAATTGGTAAATTCAGCTTGTTCAAAAACAGTGCGTAAACCATTGTATTTGGTCAAAATCAAATTATCAAACTCAACTGTAATTTTACGGAAACTGCCAGCAGGTAAGTTTTCTTTGATTTTTTTCCAAGGATTTTCAGAGTCAACATAACCCACAACTCTGAAATCAACAATCGCACTAGCTCTCTCTCCTTCAAGAGCTGGAACAAAGAGCAGTGGTTCATGGTTTGTGAAAATAAAAAGAAACATCTGACGTTCATGAGGATCACTATAAAATCCTGTTAAGTAATTGATCGTGATAGGATCAGAAATCACAGCAACGTCTGTTTTTTCTGTTTCTAGATAAGAAATAATTTGATTTATTTTTGTCATTCTATTACCTTCTTTCTATGCTCTATTTTTGCAAAAAAACGAGTAAAAATCAAGGAAACGATAAAATTTTTTTTGACTTCAGAAATTACAACAACTAGATAAATTTTTCTTGTAAAGTAATTGATAAAATTGTTAATATGTTGCTTAAAAAACAATATTTTTCAAAAAGTTATCAAAATGCTTGAAAGTGTTTCCAATAAGTGATAAAATGATTTTGGTAGGAATGTGAAAACGATATTTTCAATATAGAAAGGATTATTTATGAACACAGACGATACTGTAACAATTTATGATGTCGCCCGTGAAGCGGGAGTTTCAATGGCGACCGTTAGCCGTGTAGTAAACGGTAATAAAAATGTAAAGGAAAACACAAGAAAAAAAGTCTTAGAAGTCATTGACCGCCTTGACTATCGACCAAATGCGGTAGCACGTGGACTTGCCAGCAAGAAAACGACTACAGTAGGAGTTGTCATTCCAAACATCACTAGCAGTTATTTTGCAACACTTGCGAAAGGAATTGATGATATTGCAGAGATGTATAAGTATAATATTGTCCTAGCTAATAGTGATGAAGATGATGACAAGGAAGTCTCTGTTGTTAATACGCTGTTTTCAAAGCAAGTAGATGGTATTATCTTTATGGGTTATCATCTGACAGAAAAAATTCGTTCTGAGTTTTCTCGTTCAAGGACGCCAGTTGTGCTTGCAGGAACAGTTGACGTTGAACATCAATTGCCAAGTGTTAATATTGATTACAAACAAGCAACTATGGATGCGGTAGAATGTCTTGCAAAAGGCAACCGAAAAATTGCTTTTGTAAGTGGACCTTTGGTAGATGATATTAATGGTAAGATTCGCTTGGCTGGCTACAAAGAAGCTTTGAAAAAAGCAAAATGTTCTTATAGCGAAGGGTTAGTCTTTGAGTCTAAATATAGTTATGATGATGGTTATCAATTAGCAGAACGCGTTATTGCTTCTAAAGCAACAGCAGCTTTTGTGACTGGTGATGAGCTGGCAGCTGGACTGTTGAATGGCTTATCAGATAAAGGTGTGAATGTACCAGAAGATTTTGAAATCATTACCAGTGATGATTCTCAGGTAGCACGTTTTACTCGCCCAAATTTGACAACTATTGGTCAGCCTTTGTATGACCTTGGTGCAATTAGTATGCGTATGTTGACAAAGATTATGCACAAAGAAGAATTAGAAGAACGCGAAGTGGTATTGGCACATGGTCTGATTGAGCGTTGTTCAACAAGGAAATAAAGAAGAGGCCGTCAGGCCTTTTTTCTTTTGCTTTTACAATGGGATACCCTTCTTGGTTTTAATTTTTCCATCTTTTGGGTATAATAGAAGACATGAAAGTATTACTTTATTTAGAGGGCAAAGCAGTTTTGGAAAAGTCAGGTATCGGACGCGCCTTGCAACATCAAATGAAAGCTCTAGATTTGGCTGGAATTCCATACACAACAGACCCTTCAGGAGATTATGATGTAGTGCACATCAATACCTATGGACCTAGGAGTTTGCGCCTTTTGCATAAAGCTAAAAAGCAAGGGAAAAAGGTGATTATGCATGGGCACTCGACTAAGGAAGATTTTCGTAATTCTTTTATTGGGTCAAATCTTTTTGCCTCTGCTTTTGGTAAGTATCTAGCTCATATGTATCAAATGGCAGATTTTATCATTACACCATCTGAGTATTCCAAAAAATTGATTCAGGGTTATGGTGTGACAACACCAATTGTGGCTGTTTCTAATGGAATTGACCTTCAGAAATATAAAAAGAATCCACATAAAGAAGAAGTGTTTAGGAATCATTTTCATATTCAAGAAGGAGATAAGGTAGTTGTTTGTGCAGGACTTTATTTCAGGCGCAAGGGCATTGAAGATTTTGTAGAAGTGGCACGCAGAATGCCAGATGTTCGCTTTATTTGGCTGGGTAGTATTAATAAATGGATTATTCCACGGAAAATTAGAAATCTTGTCCTTTTTAATCATCCTAAAAATGTTGAATTTCCGGGTTATTTCAAAGGTGCTGTTTTTGAAGGAGCTATGAGTGGTAGCAGTCTTTTCTTTTTCCCAAGCTATGAAGAAACGGAAGGGATTGTTGTGTTAGAAGCTTTAGCTAGTTGTCAACATGTAGTTTTGCGAGATATTCCTGTATATGAAGGCTGGATTGATGAGCAATCAGCTGAATTGGGACACAATGTAGATGAATTTGTAGACTCTATCCAAAAGATTTTGGATGGAAAGGTGGATAAGAGAGAAGCTGGCTATAAAGTGGCTCAGAGTCGTTCCATTGATGACGTTGCTTATAAGCTAGTGGAAGCCTATCAAAAAGTATTGGAGATGTAGCATGCGAATTGGTCTTTTTACGGATACCTATTTTCCTCAGGTTTCAGGAGTGGCAACCAGTATCCGGACATTAAAAACAGAATTAGAAAAGCTTGGTCATACTGTTTTTATTTTTACAACAACAGACAAGGATGTCAATCGTTATGAAGATTGGCAAATTATTCGAATTCCAAGTGTACCGTTCTTTGCTTTTAAAGATCGACGAATTGCTTATCGAGGTTTTTCAACAGCTTTAGAAATTGCACGTCAATATCAATTAGATATTATCCATACTCAAACCGAATTTTCTTTGGGTTTATTAGGGGTTTGGATTGCTAAGGAGTTGCGAATCCCTGTTGTTCATACCTATCATACGCAATATGAAGACTATGTACGGTATATTGCTAAAGGTATGGTCATTCGCCCTAGTATGGTCAAATATATTGTTCGCGGATTCATGAGTGATTTGGATGGTGTGATTTGCCCAAGTGAGATTGTCTATGACCTACTCATGAAATACAAGGTGAAAGTAGAAAAGCGCGTTATTCCGACTGGAATTGAACTGGCCAAGTTTGAACGCCCAGAACTTACTAAAGAGAATGTTGCTGATTTGCGTGAAAAATTAGGTATTTCGAACCAAGAAACCATGCTGCTGAGTTTGTCACGTGTTTCATATGAAAAAAACATTCAAGCGGTTTTAGCTGCTCTGCCGAAGGTTTTAGAAGAAAATCCAAATGTGAAGCTGGTAGTAGCAGGAGATGGACCTTATTTGTCGGACTTAAAGGCACAAGCCAAACGGTTGAACGTCACAGATATGGTTATTTTTACAGGCATGATTGCGCCGAGTGAAACTGCTTTGTATTATAAAGCTGCTGATTTCTTTATTTCAGCTTCAACCAGTGAAACGCAGGGATTGACATATTTAGAAAGTCTAGCTAGTGGTACTCCGATAATTGCGCATGGAAATCCTTATTTAGACAATGTTATCAATGATAAAATGTTTGGAACACTTTATTATGAAGAACGTGACTTGGCGGGAGCGATTTTGGAAGCTGTTATTGCAACACCAGATTTGGATGAAAAGAGTCTCGCTACAAAATTATACGAAATCTCTGCTGAAAACTTTGGGCGTCGTGTATATGAATTCTACTTGGATTTGATTATTTCAAAAGATTTTGCCAATGATTTGCATCCGGAGGAAACTGTTAGTAAGCGATTAGCGAAATCGGTTATCTATCTTCCTAAAAAAGCGATTGCTCTCCCTGTAAATGGTTCGGCACGAATGTTTAAAGCTTCAAAACGACAAATCAAAAATATACAGAAATACCTGAAATAGAAGTCCTAAATAAGTGAGGTAAGAAAATGAAACGTACTCTTCCTTTTTTAGCTGTACTATTCTTTTTCTATTTATTATTTTATGAAATTGTCCAAGTGATACCGATGAAGGAATTGTTACGAAAGGGGTTGATGATTCAAAATATTTTTGTTTATTCACCCCTCATAACAGTCCTTGTGGCAGCTATCTATACGGGTTTGTACGGTTTTTCTCATCGTTTCTTGCTTCTAGTGACACTCATGTTTTTTGTGACCATTCTGACCTTTGGCGAATGGATTTTACTATATCATGCGATTTATTTTATATGTGTATTAGTAGGTACAGGTTTAGGTTATAGAGTGTTTCGTTGGAGAAGGGGAACTCAATAAAAATCCAGTAGTTCAGATGTTTGCTGTATTAGGGGCATCCTAAAGTAGCAGTAAAAAAACTAGAACAATTGTAGTGCGTTTTGGAATGTTTTTCGAAACAGTTTATGAATGGGGGATGACTGTTGTCTCAACCCTTTTTTAATACTCATGGAAGAAATACCTTCACAAAGACGAAGTGTTACCTATTTAACATATTTGTTCTAAAATTGTAAAGTAAAGAAATACTGTTTTATGAGTTGAATTGGTGAATTTTAAGGAAATTTTGGTATAATAAAAAGATAGAAAAAGGTGAATAAGATGAAAAAAATATTAGTTGTAGATGATGAAAAACCAATCTCAGATATCATAAAATTTAACATGGTAAAAGAAGGTTATGAGGTAGTGACAGCCTTCGATGGTCGTGAAGCGTTAGAGCTGTTTGAAGCAGAACGTCCAGATATTTTGATTTTGGATTTGATGTTGCCTGAAATAGATGGCTTAGAGGTAGCGCGAACGATTCGGAAAACGAGCAATGTACCAATCATCGTTCTGTCTGCTAAAGATAGCGAATTTGATAAAGTCATTGGTCTCGAAATCGGCGCAGATGACTATATGACAAAGCCGTTTTCTAATCGTGAATTACAGGCGCGTGTCAAAGCTATTTTACGTCGTACAGATTTGACAATTGAAAATCAAGAAGCAGAAGCTGCTCCAACAGAAATTGTGATTGGAGATTTGCAGATTTTGACGGATGCTTTTGTTGTGAAAAAGCATGGTGAAGAATTGGATTTAACACACCGTGAATTTGAATTACTACACCACCTAGCTACACATATTGGTCAAGTGATGACGCGTGAACACCTACTAGAAACAGTATGGGGTTATGATTATTTTGGAGATGTGCGGACTGTTGATGTAACGATTCGCCGTTTGAGGGAAAAAATTGAAGATATTCCTAGCCGCCCAGAGTATATTTTAACACGGCGTGGTGTTGGATATTATATGAGAAACAATGATTGATAATATAAGACAATTTGTTGTATCAAAAGATTTTGTATTTGTCCTACTCATTTTAGGATTTATTTTGGTCATTACGTTGCTGTCCTTGGAAAATCGACGTGATAATGTTCGTATTCGCCAATTGAATCAAAAAGTGAAAGACTTAATTGCGGGAGATTATTCAGAAGTTTTAGATATGCAAGGTGGTCCAGAAATCACTGACATTACCAATAGTATCAATGATTTATCTGAAGTGATTCGCTTAACGCATGAAAATTTAGAACAAGAAACTAAGAGGTTATCAAGTATCTTGTCCTACATGACGGACGGTGTCCTTGCGACCAATCGTCGTGGGCAAATTATCATGATCAATGATATGGCGACCAAGCAGTTGGGAGTCAAGGAATCTGATGCACGAAAGATGAATATCTTAAAACTGTTGGGGATTGAAGATGAATATGATTTACGGGACTTGATTACGAAAGTTCCAGAGCTGACCATTGATTCACAGGATGAAAATGGGGAATTTTTAAGCCTGCGTGTTCGCTTTGCCTTGATTCGTCGAGAGTCAGGCTTTATTTCTGGGTTGGTTGCGGTGCTGCATGATACAACGGAGCAGGAAAAAGAGGAACGTGAGCGGAGACTATTTGTTTCTAATGTCAGTCATGAATTGCGTACTCCCTTGACCAGTGTCAAGTCTTATCTAGAAGCATTAGATGAAGGCGCTTTGTCTGAGCCAGTTGCGCCAGATTTTATCAAGGTTTCGTTAGATGAAACCAATCGGATGATGCGAATGGTTTCGGACTTACTGAGTTTGTCGCGGATTGATAATGCGACTAGCCATTTGGATATTGAACTGACAAATTTTACAGCTTTCATCACATTTATTTTGAATCGTTTTGACAAGATTAGAAGTCAGAACGATGATAAAAAGTACGAAATTATCCGAGATTATCCAATTAATTCTACTTGGGTCGAAATTGATACAGATAAAATGACACAAGTTATTGATAATATTATCAATAATGCCATTAAATATTCTCCTGATGGTGGTAAGATTACGGTGAGTATGAAAACAACTGAGACTCAAATGATTTTATCTATATCAGATGAAGGTTTAGGAATTCCCAAAAAAGATTTACCAAAAATTTTTGATCGATTTTATCGTGTAGACAAAGCGAGAAGTCGTGCACAAGGTGGATCGGGACTGGGCTTGGCCATTGCTAAAGAAATTATCAAGCAGCATAACGGTTTTATCTGGGCGAAGAGTGAATATGGTAAAGGATCGATATTTACAATCGTTCTGCCTTATGACAAAGAAGCCGTCAAAGATGATGATTGGGAAGAAGATGGATTAGAAGGATAGCATGAACGAGAAAGGATTTAAGTACAGTATTTTAGCGTCGGGTTCTACTGGTAATTGTTTCTATTTAGAAACCCCGAAGAGAAAATTGTTGATTGATGCAGGTTTATCCGGAAAGAAAATTACTAGTTTGTTGAGCGAAATTGATCGTAAGCCAGAGGATTTGGATGCTATTTTGGTGACGCATGAACATAAAGACCATATTCATGGTGTGGGTGTTTTAGCACGGAAATATCATTTAGATATTTATGCTAATCAAGATACTTGGAATGCCATGGAATCAGCACTTGGAAAGATTGATGTCAGTCAGAAGCATATTTTTGAAATGGGAAAAACGAAAACATTTGGTGATATTGATATTGAAAGTTTTGGGGTCAGTCATGATGCGGTTGCACCACAATTCTATCGATTGATGAAAGATGACAAAAGTTTTGTTTTGCTGACGGACACTGGTTATGTCAGCGATCGGATGGCAGGAATCATTGAAAATGCAGATGGCTATTTGATTGAATCAAATCATGATATTGAAATCCTGCGCAGTGGTGCTTATCCTTGGAGTTTAAAGCAGCGAATTTTGTCTGATCAAGGGCATTTGTCGAATGATGATGGTGCTGAAACTATGATTCGCACTCTTGGGATTCGGACAAAGAAAATCTATCTAGGACATCTCAGCAAGGAAAATAATACTAAAGAATTGGCTCATATTACAATGGTCAATCAATTGGCACAAGCTGACTTGGCAGTGGAGCATGATTTTCATGTGTATGATACCTCACCAGATACGGCGACACCTTTAACTAATATTTAGGAGAAGTTATGCGAATTTTTTATTTGATGATTGGTTTTACTTCATTAGGATTAGCACTTTTAGGTGTTGTTTTACCATTGTTGCCAACGACTCCCTTTTTATTGTTGGCTATTGCTTGTTTTTCACGCAGTTCTAAGCGGTTTGAACAATGGTTATACCACACTAAGTTGTATCAAATCTATGTAGCAGACTTTCGCGAAACAGGTACTATTACTCGTGAACGTAAAAGAAAAATTCTTGTTTCCATTTATATTCTAATGGGAATTTCAATCTTCTTTGCACCAATTATTTGGATCAAACTTTCTTTGGTGGGACTCACTCTTTTTATAACTTACTATTTATTCAAAGTTATTCCAGATAAGGAATGAAAATTCATTTCGGTTCTAGTGAACTTTTGCTATCAAATTCTTGGTATCGTTGGAGTATCAAGGATTTTTTTGATATAATGATAGAGTGTTTGTTTACACCTATACCTTGTGGGAATTTCTTTAAACTTCGTCAGATCTCAATTCTGTGAACCACAAGATAAAGAAAATAATTTTTGTCAAATTTTCCGTTCTCTTTATTATTGACTTCATCAGTTTTGTTTGCAACTCCAAAGATTTATCCGTTTTTTGGCCTTACCAGTGAATTTTATTCTTAGATTCAACTATCTCCTAGATAACTGGGGGTGGTGGATAAAGTTCACAAAGTGAACAGCATTAAGTTGGTAATTTTCATTGAATAGTAAAAAACTTTCTTTTTGAAAGGAGAAAAAATGAGAGATTTACATAAAGTTTTAAATCAGCAATTCGGAATTGCCTTCCAAGATGAGCAATTGCTGGAAACAGCTTTTACGCATACTAGCTATGCTAACGAGCACCGCCTCTTAAACATTTCACATAATGAGCGCTTGGAATTTTTAGGAGACGCTGTTCTACAATTATTGATTTCAGAATATCTGTATAAAAAATATCCGAAGAAACCAGAAGGAGACTTATCAAAACTTCGATCGACAATTGTACGTGAAGAAAGTTTAGCTGGTTTTAGTCGAGATTGTCAGTTTGATCAATTTATCAAATTGGGTCGTGGCGAAGAAAAATCAGGTGGTCGAAATCGTGATACCATTCTCGGCGATTTATTTGAGGCCTTTTTAGGAGCACTTTTGTTAGATAAAGATGTGGAAGCTGTTCGGACTTTCCTTTATCAGATTATGATTCCAAAGGTGGAGGCTGGGGACTTTGAGCAAGTGATTGATTACAAGACAAAGCTACAAGAATTGCTCCAAGTAAATGGTGATGTCGAGATTCTCTATCAGGTCGTTTCAGAGACTGGTCCGGCACATGCCAAAGAATTTGCTGTATCTGTCTCAGTAGACGGTAGAGTGGTTGGTGACGGGAAAGGTCGTTCTAAGAAACTAGCGGAGCAGGAAGCCGCAAAAAATGCATATGAAAAGGAAAATCATTCATGTATTTAAAAGAAATTGAAATTCAAGGTTTCAAATCTTTTGCAGACAAAACTAAGATTGTTTTTGACCGAGGAGTGACTGCTGTTGTTGGTCCAAACGGATCAGGAAAATCGAATATTACAGAAAGCTTGCGCTGGGCGTTAGGAGAATCCAGTGTAAAAAGCCTTCGCAGTGGTAAAATGCCGGATGTCATTTTTGCTGGTACAGAAAGTAGAAAGCCATTAAATTATGCTTCTGTTGTTGTTGTCTTGGACAATAAAGATCGTTTCATCCAACAAGCAGCAGATGAAATTCGTGTAGAACGTCATATTTATCGCAGCGGAGACAGCGAGTATAAAATTGATGGCAAAAAAGTGCGCTTACGAGACGTTCATGACTTATTTATGGATACTGGACTGGGACGAGATAGTTTTTCTATTATTTCTCAAGGTAAAGTGGAAGAGATTTTTAATAGTAAGCCAGAGGAGCGCCGTGCCATTTTTGAAGAAGCTGCAGGTGTATTAAAATACAAGACACGGCGCAAGGAAACTGAAAGTAAATTAGCTCAAACGCAGGATAATTTAGATCGTTTAGAAGACATCATTTATGAGCTAGATAGTCAAGTGAAGCCTCTTGAAAAACAAGCTACAACAGCTAAGCAGTTTTTGAAATTAGATGAGGAGCGTCGTTCCCTCTACCTAGATGTGTTGATTGCACAAATTACAGAAAATAAAACACAATTAAATACGACGAATGAACAATTAGCAGGCATTCAACAAGATTTATCTGATTATTACAATAAACGGGATCAGTTGGAGCAAGAAAATGTTCTTCTAAAAGAAAAACGACATGTTTTGCAAAAACAAATGGCAGATGATCAAGCAAGTCTATTGGAATTAACACGTTTAATTAGTGATTTAAAACGTCAAATTGAAGTTTCAAAATTGGAGTCTAGCCAAGCTGCCAGCAGTCGGAAAGAAAATGAAGAACGTTTACAGGGACTAGAAGAAAAACGAGCTGTGGCTCAAAAAGAATGGCAGGAAAAAAATGAGC
Source organism: Streptococcus sp. SI1 (assembly GCF_030439945.1). NCBI lineage: Bacteria > Bacillati > Bacillota > Bacilli > Lactobacillales > Streptococcaceae > Streptococcus > Streptococcus sp. SI1. The sequence continues at coordinate 251,514 of NZ_JAQFJE010000002.1, read as the reverse complement.
AACTGATTGGTTTTTCGAAAGAGTTAGAACAAAATCAACAGGCTATTCATAAATTGGAAGCTGAAATTGAGACTTTTTCGGATAATCCCGACCAGATGATTGAAAAATTACGCGGTAAATTTGTTCAATTGATGCAAGAAGAAGCAGATTTGTCAAATGATCTAACTGCTTTGGAAAGCCGTTTAGCCAATGAATTACAATTATCTGAAAGTAAGCAAGCAGAGTTTGCTAAGCTACAAGAGAATTTAAAAAATATACAAGCAAACGAGCAGAGTCAACTAGAAGATTTGGAAACAGCTCGACAGTTGGTTCAGCAGTTGTTAGTAGATTATCAGGAGCAGCTTAAGCGAGTTCAAAGTGTGAAAGAAGACTATCAGCAAAGTCAAGCAGCAATGTTTGATATGATGGATGATGTAAAGAATAAAAAGGCACGCATTGGTAGTTTAGAAGCTATTCTGAAAAATCATAGTCATTTCTATGCTGGAGTAAAGAGTGTTCTGCAAGAAGCAGACCGATTAGGTGGTATTATTGGTGCTGTTAGTGAGAAGTTGAATTTTGATTCGCATTATCAAACCGCACTAGAAATTGCACTTGGCGGAAGTAGCCAGCATATTATCGTTGAAGATGAGCAGTCTGCGACACAGGCAATTGAATTCTTGAAACGCAATCGAACAGGACGGGCGACTTTTTTACCGTTGACAACGATTAAAGCACGGTACCTAGCAGATTATCATCGAGCAAGTATTGAAAAAAGCACGGGTTTTCTTGGTTTGGCTTCGTCTTTGGTGCATTATGATAAGAGTTTAGAGAATATTTTCCAAAATTTACTGGGAACAACCGCTATTTTTGATACAGTAGAAAATGCGCGAGTAGCTGCTCACAAGGTTCGGTATCAAGTACGAATTGTCACACTGGATGGAACAGAATTGCGGACAGGTGGTTCTTATGCAGGCGGTACTCATCGGAATAACAGTACGATTTTCATCAAACCGGAGCTTGATGCTTTGCAAAAAGAACTTTCTGAGAAGAATGTGATTTTAGCAGAACAAGAGAAGAGAGTGGAAGATTTGCACACGCTGTCAATTCAATCCACGAATCTTTTAGAAGAAATAAAAACAGATGGCGAGGAAGCACGGTTAGCCGAACAAAAGGCTCAATTAGCTTATGAGCAAACGCACAAACAAGTTGAAGATTTATCTGAGCTTCTGACTTTGCAAGAACGCGAACTATCTCGCGAAGTGCTTCCTGACATGGCAGAACAAAAAGAAACACTAATCAGGCGCCTTGCAGAGATTGAGCAGGAAAAAACCGAAACTGAAACAGAAATCGAGCAAATTAAATCAGATAAAAATGCTATTCAAGCACGTTTAGATAAGTTAACATCACGCTTATCTGAGCTTCGTTTGACTCGTACGGAAGTGACAGGTCATCAGCGTTATGTTCAGGCAGATCTCACCCGTTTATCTAATGAACAAGCTGAATTGGATAAAGAGATTTCAACTTTGCAATTCTTGATGGAACAAAAGGAAGAAAACGTTTCGAAAGTAGATGTTTCTGTTTTAGAAGAGCAGTTAGCAAAGGCAGAACAAGAAAAAACTGATTTGAACCAAACAACTATTCGTCGGCAGTTTGAATTGGATGATTTGGAAGGTCAGACGGAAGATCTAACGAATCATCTGGAACAAGCTCGCCGACAAAATGAGGATTTGATTCGCAAACAAGCCAAAACAGAAGCTGAAAAAGATAAGATTGCAGATGTCCTTCGTCGTCTTTTGACAAATTTGACAGATGATTATCAGATGTCCTTTGATGAAGCTAGTAAACAAGCACATGCGCTAGAAAATCTGGCAATTTCTGAAGGCAAAGTTAAGGATTTGGAGAAAGCCATTCGAGCGTTGGGACCAGTCAATCTTGAGGCTGTGGATCAGTTTGAAGAAGTTAGTCAACGTCTCCATTTCCTCAATACCCAGAGAGATGATGTACTCTCTGCCAAAAATCTGCTTTTGGATACAATTGAAGAAATGAACGATGAAGTAAAAGAGCGCTTCAAATCAACTTTTGAAGCGATTCGCGAAAGCTTTAAAGTGACTTTCAAACAGATGTTTGGCGGTGGTTCAGCAGATTTGATTCTGACCGAAGGTGACCTTTTGACTGCAGGGGTTGAAATTTCTGTTCAACCACCTGGCAAGAAAATCCAATCACTCAATCTGATGAGTGGTGGCGAGAAAGCTCTGTCAGCTCTGGCTTTACTCTTCTCCATTATTCGCGTTAAGACGATTCCATTTGTCATTTTGGATGAAGTGGAAGCTGCCCTTGATGAAGCTAATGTCAAACGTTTTGGAGACTATCTCAATCGTTTTGACAAAGACAGTCAGTTTATCGTAGTGACACATCGTAAAGGCACGATGTCTGCATCAGATTCCATTTATGGAGTGACGATGCAAGAATCTGGTGTGTCAAAGATTGTCTCCGTTAAATTAAAAGATTTAGAAAGTATGTAAAATGAATATAAAATTAGTTGCAACAGATATGGACGGCACTTTTTTAGATGACAAAGGTCAGTTTGATATGGTTCGACTCAAGAACTTATTGCTTCGTTTTAAAGAAAAAGGTATCTATTTTGCAGTGGCTAGTGGACGTGGTTTGCTGTCATTAGAAAAGCTATTTGATGATGTGCGAGATGAGATTATCTTCATTGCAGAGAATGGCAGTTTAGTAGAATTCCGTGGAGAAGCTCTTTATGAGGCAACTATGTCCAAGGACTTTTACTTATCAGCTTTTGAAAAATTAAAAACATCTCCTTATGTCAACACTAATGAATTGCTTCTAACAGGAAAAAAAGGTTGTTATGTTCTAGAAACAGTTGATCCAACTTATTTAGCGTTTAGTGCTCATTATAATGAAAATATTCAAAAAGTTGCTTGTTTAGAGGATATTACAGATGAAATTTTCAAATTTACAACTAATTTTTCTGAAGAAACTCTATCTGCTGGTGAGGCTTGGGTCAATGAACATGTTCCTGGTGTTAAAGCTATGACGACGGGTTATAAGTCCATTGATATTGTCTTGGGCTATGTGGATAAAGGAGTTGCTATTGTTGAATTGGCAAGGAAGCTCAATCTTGAAATGGATCAAGTCATGGTTTTTGGAGATAATTTGAATGATCTGCATATGATGCAAGTAGCAGGTTATCCCATTGCTCCTGAAAATGCTCGTCCAGAGATTTTGGAAGTAGCCAAAGAAGTTATTGGCCACCATGCAGCACATTCAGTGATGACTTATATGGAGGGGTTATAATGGCAGATATAAAATTGATTGCTCTAGACTTAGATGGAACATTGCTAAATTCTGACAAAAAAATTTCTGATCGAAATTTAGCAACCCTCAAGCTGGCTCAAGAACAAGGAACTAAGATTGTTTTGACGACGGGGCGGCCTCTTAAAGCAATGGAATTTTTTTTAAATGAACTCGGTCTTGCGAATCAAGCGGATGAATATACTATTACTTTTAATGGTGGTTTGGTTCAACGTAACACAGGTGAAATTCTTGATAAAACAGTCTTTTCCTATGATGATGTGGCACGTATTTTTGAGGCAACAGAAAAGTTGGGCTTGCCATTGGATGCAATCTGTGACGGAACTGTTTACCAAATTCAATCGGATCATAAATCGCTTTATCAAACTTGCAATCCTGCTTTAACATTTGAATCGGTTTCCTTTGCAGATTTATCTAGCCAACAAACTTATAATAAATGTGTAACAGCATATGCACCAGATTCACTTGATCGCGGAATTGCTCAGCTCTCAGATGACTTATTTGATAAATATGAGATTTTTAAGTCACGTGATATGTTATTAGAATGGTCACCGAAGAATGTTCATAAGGCAAACGGCTTAGAAAAATTGATTGCCCACTTAGGTATTGAACAAAGCCAAGTTATGACTTGTGGAGATGAAGCTAACGATTTATCTATGATAAAATGGGCAGGCCTTGGTGTAGCAATGCAAAATGCAGTAGCAGCAGTCAAAGAGGTTGCCAATGTGGTGACACCAATGACAAATGATGAAGATGCTGTAGCTTGGGCTATAGAAAAATATGTACTGAAATAAAGGAGGAATCTGATGGGGTTATTTAATCGCCTTTTTGGTCGCCAAAAAGAAGAAAAACCAGTTGAAAATGTTCCTGAAGAACCTGTAGAAGTCGTATCGGAGGATAACCAAAGAAAGAACCTAGAAGCAGAAAAGGCTTCTATAGGGAATGTCCAATCTGAGAATCTAGATGAACAAAAGCTCCAGACAGAACTCAAAGAACGGCTTGCTGAGGATAAAACGCGTCTTGAAACCATTCAAGAAAAAGTAGGAGAAATAGATTCGGAAACAGCCGAGACAGAAGCAAGGATAGAGTCAGATGAAAGTGATTCACAAGTTCCAGAAAGCAATGCATTGCAAAGTGAAATGGCAGATTCACAACCCGTAAACAAGGAAAACGCTGTTTCTCAGACTCCAACCCAGCAAGCAGGTGCTGTTACAGTTTTACAGGAACATCCATCGGATGCTAGGCGCCTACAAACAGAACAAGAAAAACTGGGACAAATGGCCGTAGTATCCAGTTCAAAAGCATCTACTACGGTGGAGAAAGTTGGGAGTGAACCAATTGAAGGGGGAGCATCGATTCAGGAAGAAACTGTTCAGGAGAAGTATGACCGCAGTCTCAAAAAGACACGGACAGGATTTGGAGCTCGCCTTAATGCTTTCTTTGCAGCTTTCCGTTCTGTAGATGAGGAATTTTTTGAAGAGTTAGAAGAACTCTTGATTACTAGTGACGTCGGAGTGCAAGTTGCTTCCAATCTGGCTGAGGAATTACGCCAAGAAGCTCGCCTTGAAAATGCTAAAAAGCCAGACATTCTTCGTCGAGTCATCATTGAAAAGTTAGTAGACATTTATGAGAAAGATGGTCAATTTAACGAAAAAATCAATTTACAAGACGGTCTGACAGTTATGCTTTTTGTGGGTGTGAATGGAGTTGGAAAGACCACTTCCATTGGGAAATTGGCTTATAAATATAAACAAGCTGGTAAGAAAGTCATGTTGGTTGCAGCAGATACTTTCCGAGCTGGAGCTGTTGCTCAACTGGTAGAATGGGGGCGTCGAGTAGATGTTCCTGTTGTGACAGGTCCAGAAAAGAGTGATCCAGCCAGCGTTGTTTATGATGGCATGGAGCAAGCAAAGGCTGAAAATGTAGATATTCTCATGATTGATACAGCTGGACGTTTGCAAAACAAAGATAATCTCATGGCAGAGTTGGAAAAAATTGGACGAATTATTAAACGGGTGGATCCCGCTGCACCACATGAAACTTTCTTAGCTCTGGACGCTTCGACGGGACAAAATGCCCTCGTTCAGGCGAAGGAATTTTCAAAGATTACGCCAGTAACGGGGATTGTCTTGACAAAAATTGATGGAACTGCACGTGGTGGTGTCGTTCTTGCGATTCGCCAAGAACTTGATATTCCAGTTAAACTGATTGGATTCGGAGAAAAAATTGACGATATTGGAGCATTTAACTCTGAAAACTTTATGAAAGGGCTTTTGGAGGGCCTAATCTAAGAAAAAACGGAAGCTTGAACAACTTCTCGACATTGGTCTGATGGTTGTTGTTACGCTTCCGTTTTTTTTTAATTGCTAGAACTTGATGATGTTGTTGTATCCTTGCCATTACTATTATTACTTGTACTAGTTTGGCTAGAACTAGTATTACTTGATGTATTGCTGGATTGTTTAGTGTCAGAACTAGCACTACTTGTTTCTGTTTGACCTTGACTAGTCGTATTCGTGTCGTTAGCCTTCGATTTTTCGACTGTTGTCTTCTTTTGAATTTCTTTGATAATGGTTGTTTGTGTCGTCTGACTACTCTTTGGTTTATTACTAGATTTATTATTATTCATGAAAGTCATGATTGTGATTGTAGCAGTGATAATTCCAAGAATACTCCCAATTGTAGCAAGGGTCTTCTGAAAAGCAGAGAGTCCCTTTTTGATATGGTGGCGGGTAGGTGTTTTTTCTTCTTTAGTAGTCGAAATTTTATTTTTTCGAGAATAATTTTCCATGGTAAATTGATAATCTCCTTTCTCATTTTCATTATACCTTCTTTATTTAAAATTGTCTTAAAAAAATTTGAAAGGTTGAAAATTATGTGTAAAGCGTTTGAAAGCAAATGTAATTTTCTACTAGAAGGATAAAAAAATCAGCTCAATCTTTATCTGTCCTTGTTGTCAGATGAAAAGAGCTGATGTAATTATAAAGAAGGACTAGGAAATAGTTGCTTGTGCAACGGCTAATCGTGCGGCAGGTACACGATAAGGCGAACAAGAAACATAAGTAATGCCAATATTTTGGAAGAATGGAATAGAAGCAGGATCTCCTCCGACTTCACCACAAACTCCAATTGGGAGATTTGGATTCACTTGATGGGCTTTCGAAATGGCTATTTTCATGAGTTCCCCAACTCCAGTCTGGTCAATAGTTTGGAAAGGATCAAACAACATAATTTCTTTCTGTTTATAATGCTGAATAAATTTGCCAATGTCATCACGAGAAAAACCATAGGTCATCTGCGTCAAATCATTGGTACCAAAGCTAAAGAAGTCTGCTTCCTTGGCTAGCTGATCCGCTATGAAACAAGCACGTGGTAATTCAATCATTGTACCAATTTCATAAGGAAATGGCTGCATATGATGTTTCTTGAAAATACTATCAATATGTTGGCAAAGAAAGGCTTTAATTAACAGCAACTCTGACTTTTCTGCGATTAAAGGAATCATAATTTCTGGCTTAATAACCATGCCTTCTTTTACTAACTGAATGGCACTATTGAAAATAGCCTCTACTTGCATTTTATAAATTTCAGGTTGTGTAATTCCCAAACGACAGCCACGATGTCCTAACATTGGATTTGTTTCTTGCAGAGAGGCAATTTTCTGTGTTAATGTCTCAGCAGAGATTTGTAGTTTTTCAGCTAATTGCTCAATTTCCGATTTATTCTTTGGTAGAAATTCATGCATAGGAGGATCTAACAAACGGATAATCATAGCTTTATTCTGGATTGTTTGAAACATTTGATAGAAATCCTCTTCTTGGAAAGCCAAGAGTTTCTTTAAAGCGGAGTTTGTTTCTGCTTCGTCGTTTGATAAAATCAATCTGCGCATTTCTAAAATTCGTTTTTCACCAAAGAACATGTGCTCTGTGCGAGCAAGACCAATTCCTTTGGCACCAAATTGTATAGCTGTTTTTAAATCTTGAATCGTTTCTGCATTTGCTCGAACGCTCAGTTGAGCAATTTCGTCTGCCCAGGAAAGAAACAACTGTAATTCGTCATTGTTGTCAATCATAGTAGTTGAAATACTGTCCGTGTAGAGTTTGCCGGAAGTACCATCTACAGAAATGATATCCCCTTCTTTTAGGATTGTATTGGCGCATACAATTGTTTTATCGTATTCATTGATAGATAATTCACCACATCCTACGACACAACAAGTCCCCATACCACGAGCTACAACGGCAGCATGAGAAGTCATTCCGCCGTGACTAGTCACAATTGCTTGACTGACCACCATTCCTTCAATATCCTCGGGAGAAGTTTCTTGGCGAACCAAAATAACCTTTTTCCCTAGTGCATGAAGTTCTTTAGCCCGCTCGGCGGTAAAGACAATTTCTCCTGTTGCTGCGCCAGGACTAGCAGGAAGTCCTTGAGTCAAACAATGAGCTGATTTCAAAGCAGATTCTTCAAAAACAGGGTGGATTAGTTGGTTAATAGCAGAAGGACTGACTCGTAGGAGAGCTTCTTCTTTTGAAATCATTTTTTCATCGACTAAATCCAAAGCGATTTTTAAGCTTGCTTTAGCAGTACGCTTCCCATTTCGAGTCTGCAGGATGTACAGTTTCTCTTTTTCAATGGTAAATTCAATATCTTGCATATCTTTGTAATGTTGTTCAAGAACCTTGGCATAATTACAAAAGTTATCATAGGCTTGTGGTAGTATTCGCTTAAGAGCATCAATGGGTTCTGGGGTACGAATACCAGCGACGACATCTTCTCCTTGAGCATTAATCAGAAATTCACCAAATAAGTGATGCTCACCAGTGGCAGGATTTCTTGTGAAAACGACACCCGTTCCACTGTTCTGGTCGCTGTTTCCAAAAACCATACTCTGCACGTTGACTGCAGTACCTAAATCGTGTGGAATGTGGTTTAGTTCACGGTAAACTTTAGCACGTGGATTATTCCATGATTTAAACACAGCTTTAATAGCAGCATAGAGCTGTTCTTTAGGGTTTTGTGGAAAATTTTGATAGTGTTCTTGATAGACTTCTTTATACTGTTGAATCAGTGTTTGATGCTCTTCTTTTGAGAAGTTGTTGACTGTTTTATTCAATTGTTTTTCGGTCTTTGCTAAGCAGCGGTCAAATTCTTCTTTTGGAATACCATAGACGACATCTGCAAACATCTGCAATAAACGTCTATAACAATTGTAAGCGAAATTGGCATTTGTTGTGTCTGCTAAAGTCTGAACACGCAAGTCATTTAGACCAAGATTGAGAATCGTATCCATCATACCAGGCATAGAAATTTTTGCACCGCTACGAACAGAGACCAGTAGAAGTGAAGATTCATTTCCCATAAAAAATTTATTAGTTTGGGATTCCAAAGTAGTAATCGCTTTCAAAATTTCCTTTTTTAAAATAGATTCAAAAAAGGAAGGAGTTTCTAAATAGCGTAGACAACTTTGAGTTGTAATTGTAAAGCCTTCTGGCACAGGGAGTCCTAAATGAGTCATTTCTGCCAAATTAGCCCCTTTACCACCAAGCAATGCTTTGTCGCCAGCGCGTTCTTCGTTAAAGGAATAAATCCATTTATCCATTTTTGCCTCCAATTTGTTAAATATGCGTCATAATAAACGACAAATACATTTTAATATACAGCATATATGTTTGTCAACAGAAAACAATAGATAAAAAATATTGACATTTTGGATTTATTTGTTATAATATGACACATAATGTTGATTATTAAAGCTTAGAGTTTTGAAAAGGAGTAACAATTGAAATTATCGCAGCGACAAAAAGAGATTGTAGAAATTGTAAAAAAGAATCAACCAGTCAGCGGAGAAAAAATATCAGAGCTGTTAGATGTATCTAGGGCAACTTTGCGGTCTGATTTATCTTTTTTAACTTTAGTAGGAATTTTAAAAGCAACCCCGAAAGTTGGCTATACATATTCTGGTTCTGATTTGGAAACGCTCTTTTTCTTTGATACGTTTCAGAAGAAAATAGAGGATGTAATGACCTCTCCTGTATTGGTTTCACATGATTCGTTTATTCAAGATGCCATCATTACATTATTTATGTATGATGCGGATGTTCTCTATGTGATAGATGAAGAAAAGAAATTACTAGGTATTTTATCGCGAAAAGATTTATTAAGAGCTGCACTAAATGCTAATATAAACGTGACACCAGTAGCCGTTTGTATGACGAGAATGCCACATATTAAAACCTGTCATAAGGATTTGAATATTCTTGAAGCTGCAGCGCTTTTACAGGATTTCGCCATTGATTCACTACCTGTTGTGGATGACCGAAATGAAGGACACATAATTGGAACAATTACCAAGTCGACTTTATTGAACTTTATTATTCAAGAAGCAAGAAATGCAGAAGTAAACCGATAAAAAGGAGTTTTCATGAAAAAAGAGATTACTATTTACACTATTTCTGATTCTTTGGGAGGAACGTCCCAAAAGTTAGTATCAGCCGTCATGGCTCAATACCCAGATTTGGTTTTCAATAATAGTTATCGATTCCCATTTATTAATAAGGAATCTGAATTGTTAGATATTTTGCAGGATGCTATCAAAGATGATGCAATTGTAATCAGTACCTTGGTAGATAGTCATTTAGCAGCCACTGCGAGGGAATTTAGCAGAGTCAATCAGTTGTCTTACCTAGATTTGATGAATCCATTCTTTGAGGTTATCAAGAAAAAAACAGGCACTCAACCGATTGAGGTTCCTGGAGTTCTCCACCGTTTGGATAAGGAGTATTTCAACAAAATATCTGCTATTGAATTTGCTGTTAAATATGATGATGGTAAGAATCCACAAGGTTTTTTGGAGTCAGACCTTGTAATTCTAGGAGTTTCTCGAACATCGAAGACACCGCTTAGTATTTATTTAGCGAATAAAGGTTACAAAGTATCAAATCTTCCTTTGATTCCTGAAGTTCCGCTGCCACAAATTTTAGATAAGGTAGATAAAAGAAGGATGATTGGACTAGTTTGCGATCCAGATAAATTATCCAAAATAAGAAGCAATCGTTTGGATGCTCTCGGTTTGACACAAGCTACAAGCTATACAGATGTAGAAAAAATTTATGAAGAATTGGACTACTCTAAGAAGGTTTTCCAAAAATATCAGAGCTACATTATCAATATTACCGATAAATCCATTGAAGAGACAGCGTGTATTATTGAAGAACATTTGAAGTCTCTGGCTTCAACGAAGGATTAAAGAGTTGATGTGGTGTATGTAAACGAGGTGAACGAATGGAGCAATACAAACGAATATTATTAAAAGAGTTTGATTCCAAGCAAAAAGTTATCACAGAGTTAATCAATCTGGAAGCTATTTTGAATTTACCCAAAGGAACAGAACTTTACCTTAGCGATATTCATGGTGAGTTTGAAGCTTTTGATTATATCCTAAGAACCTGTGCAGGAAATTTGAACGAAAAAATCAACGACTGCTTTGGAGAAGGATTAGCAAAAGCGGAAAAAGATAAGCTGACCTTGCTGATTGCATATCCTCAGGAAGTTTTGAATGATGACTTCCTTTATCCGTTGAAAGATAAAAACTGGTATGGAAGAATCATTCAAAATTTATTTACTTTGCTCGCGTTTGTAGCAGCCAAGTACACACGCTCTAAAGTAAGGAAAGCTTTGCCACCACAATATACTTACATTATGGAGGAATTGCTTTATACTGATCGAAATCTGCCAGATAACAATATTTATTTTGAAACAATTCAAAACTATTTGATAGACTTGGGTGAGGCAAATGCATTTATCTTGGCTCTCTCAAAGGTAATTCGGCAGTTAATTATTGATCATCTTCATATAGTTGGTGATATTTTTGACCGTGGAGCGGCAGCGGATAAAGTGATGAATGAACTCATGGCTTATCATTCTGTTGATCTCCAATGGGGAAACCACGACATCATCTGGATGGGAGCTTTTTTTGGATCGAAAGAATGTTTGCTTACTCTTTTGCGAATAGCTGCTAGATATGGGTATCTTTACGATATTGAACGAGCTTATGGTCTTAATCTAAGATCGCTCGTTCTCTTTGCAGAAAAGACTTATTCTGAAAATGCAAAGTTTAAACCTAACTTAGGCAAAAGAAGCGATAGTTATGCTCCGAAAGAAATTCTCCAGTTGGAAAAAATCCACCAAGCATTAGCGATCATCCAGTTTAAATTGGAAAGCCAGCTTATTCAAAGGCGACCAGAGTTTGATATGGCTCAAAATGTGACGCTTGATAAGATTGATTATTGGGAAGAGAGTATTTTAGTTGGAGGAAAGAAGCATTTCTTAGCTAATACTTGTTTTCAAACGATTAATCCCCAAAAGCCAGAGGAATTAACGGATGAGGAAGAAGAAGTGGTTGCTACTTTGCTGGATTCTTTCCAACATTCTCTTCAACTCAAGAGTCACATTTCTTTTTTGATGAAAAAGGGTTCTATGTATAAGATTTATAATAATCATCTTCTCTTTCATGGTTGCATTCCTTTGGGAGAATCCGGAGACTTTGAACCTTTGCAGATCAATGAAATTCGCTATACTGGTAAAGAATTACTCGAGTTTTTTGAATACCACATCCGAGAAAGTTCTAAAAATCCAGACATCCAAGATGACTTTTCAACCGACCTTATCTGGTATTGTTGGAATGGCAAATTATCTCCTTTGTTTGGCAAGGACAAGATGACCACCTTGGAGCGTTACTTTATCGAGGATAAGGAAACGCATATTGAAAAGGAAAATCCTTATTTTTCCTATCGAAATTCTGCTAAGATTTGCAAGTTGATTTTAGAAGAATTCGGTCTCGTTTCTGAAGATTCTAGGATTGTAAATGGGCATACACCTGTGAAAACGCTGAAGGGAGAATCACCGATTCGAGGTGAAGGAATGCTGTTCGTTATTGATGGTGGTTTGTGCGAAGCCTATCAAAAGAAAACAGGAATTGCTGGCTATTCCTTGCTTAATAATTCTTATGGTTTCCAGATTGTGACACATCAACCTTTTCAAAATGTCCAAAAAATGATTGAGGAAGCTTTAGATTTATCTTCCTTGAAGAGAGTAATTGAGCACGTTCGCGAGCGAACCTTGATAAAATCAACGACAATCGGACAAAGCCTTATTGAACAACAACAGGAATTATCTGTTCTTTTACATGAATTTTATGACTACTAAGAAAATAATATAATTGTTATCTCTCTAAGTTTTCCGCTTAGAGAGCTTTTATTTACGACTTTCTCTGTTGTCCCTATTTCTATTTCATGTTACAATAAGGGTATTGAAATATAGAGGTTTAAGATGATTTATTTAGATAATTCGGCAACTACAAAGCCTTACCCAGAGGCTTTGGCTACTTATACGGAAGTTGCTTCAAAAATCTGGGGGAACCCTTCCAGCCTTCATAGTTTGGGTAGTCAAGCAACGCGCTTGTTAGATGCATCACGCAAGCAGATTGCAGGTCTTTTAGGTAAATCTTCTCAGGAGATTTTTTTTACGTCTGGAGGGACAGAAGGAGATAATTGGGTTATCAAGGGTGTGGCTTTTGAAAAAGCACGCTATGGCAAGCATGTCATTGTATCTGATATTGAGCATCCAGCAGTGAAAGAATCTGCACTCTGGCTGAAAAAGCAAGGCTTTGAAGTAGACTTTGCACCTGTTGATAACAAAGGTTTTGTAGAGGTTGAAAAATTAGCAAAACTAATCAGACCGGATACGACTTTAGTTTCTGTGATGGCTATCAACAATGAAATCGGTTCTATTCAGCCGATTAAAGCTATTTCAAAGCTTTTAGCGGACAGGCCAACAGTTTCTTTTCATGTGGATGCGGTTCAAGCAATAGCAAAGATTCCGACAGAAGATTATGTGACAGAGCGAGTGGACTTTGCGACGTTTTCTAGTCATAAATTTCATGGTTTACGTGGTGTTGGATTTGTCTATATCAAATCTGGCAAGAAAATTTGTCCGCTATTGAATGGTGGTGGTCAAGAATCAGATAAGCGTTCTACGACTGAAAATCTGGCTGGTATTGCAGCAATGGCAAAAGCTTTGCGTTTATCTATAGAAAATCTGGGATCCTTCACTACACAGACAGCCAAGATGAAAGGGATTATCCTAGAAGAGCTAGCTAAATACCCTGATGTAACAATTTTTTCAGGAATAGAAAATTTTGCACCCCATATTTTGACTTTCGGAATTAAAGGCGTACGAGGTGAAGTGGTAGTTCATGCTTTTGAAGAGTATGACATTTATATCTCTACTACGAGTGCTTGTTCCTCTAAAGCGGGCAAACCAGCTGGAACTTTGATAGCCATGGGTGTTGAAAAATCCCTAGCTCAGACGGCTATTCGTATCAGTCTGGATGCAGAGAATGATATGAGTCAGATGGAGCAATTTCTAACAACGTTCAAAATCATTTATGAAAAAACTAGAAAAGTAAGGTAAACAATGGAATATTCAGAAATTATGATTCGCTATGGCGAGCTTTCAACTAAAGGAAAAAATCGAATGCGCTTCATTAACAAATTGAAACGCAATATGCAAGCAGTCCTGTCTATTTATCCAGAGGTTCATGTGAAAGCAGATCGAGATCGCGCACATGTCTATCTTCATGGAACGGCTTATCAACCAGTCGCAGAATCCCTCAAACAAATTTTTGGGATTCAAAATTTTTCTCCGTCTTATAAAGTTGAGAAGTCAGTTCCTGCTTTGGTTGAAGCAGTACAGACAATTATGAAAGAAATTTATAAAGAGGGAATGACGTTTAAGATTGCCAGCAAACGTAGCGACCACAATTTTGAATTGGATAGTCGTGAGCTAAATCAAACTCTTGGAAATGCCGTGTTTGATGCCATCTCACATGTTCAAGTCAAGATGAAAGCGCCAGATATTACTCTACAAGTGGAAATACGTGAGGAAGCAGCTTATTTGTCTTATGAAACAATCCGTGGAGCAGGCGGGCTTCCTGTCGGGACATCCGGAAAAGGCATGCTGATGTTGTCAGGCGGGATTGACTCACCGGTTGCGGGCTATCTAGCACTTAAACGTGGAGTGGATATTGAAGCGGTTCACTTTGCGAGCCCGCCTTATACAAGTCCAGGTGCTCTCAAAAAAGCGCAGGATTTGACACGCAAATTAACTAAATTTGGTGGAAATATTCAATTTATCGAAGTACCATTTACGGAAATTCAAGAAGAAATCAAAGCGAAAGCGCCAGAAGCTTATCTTATGACCTTAACTCGTCGTTTTATGATGCGGATCACGGATCGCATTCGTGAAGAACGCGGTGGGCTTGTTATCATCAACGGAGAAAGTCTTGGTCAAGTTGCCAGCCAAACGCTAGAGAGTATGCAAGCAATCAATGCTGTGACAAACACTCCGATTATTCGTCCAGTTGTAACTATGGATAAGTTAGAAATTATTGATATTGCTGAAAAAATTGATACTTTTGAAGTTTCTATCCAGCCTTTTGAGGATTGTTGTACCATCTTTGCGCCAGACAGGCCTAAAACCAATCCGAAAATCAAGAATGCCGAGCAGTACGAGACTCGCTTAGATGTTGAAGGTTTGGTAGAACGCGCCGTTGCAGGCATCATGATTACAGAAATCAGACCACAAGCAGAGACTGATGAAGTTGACGAGCTGATTGAGGAGCTGTTGTAAAAGCGAGAGAAGGTGACGTTTATGTTTGCGGTTTTTTTCTTAATTCCTTTTTTGCTGATTCGTTTTCCTTTATTGAGTCATTTCGGCAAAAGCGCTTTGTCACGCGCAGCTTATTTTGCACCGGTACAAGGAAAAGAAAAGGTAGCTTATGTGATTTATCAATTGAGCAATCTACCTTATTCATAACTTCTTTTTTGCTTGAAATCAAGTTTGATTTTTCTGTTTTCTTTTATGCTGGATTGGCTATCTACCTCCTTGGCTTGACTTTGTGTGCTATCAGTATGAGGGGTTTCGCTAGACCAGATGCAAACGGCATGAATACAAAGGGTCTTTATCGCTATTCCCGTAATCCCATGTATGTAGCTTACTTTGTTTGCTTTTTGGGAATGGCTTTGTTGACTAAGTCGCTCACTTTCTTTATCATTCTTATCATTTTCCAACTGTCAGGGCACTGGATTATCCGTTCTGAAGAGAGGTGGTGTTTGACTCAGTTTGATCAAGCATATCGAGATTATATGAGGAAGGTTAGACGGTACCTATAAAATGCTTGAAATCTAATAAAAATTCGTTTTCATTGGGTAAAAAGGCTTGTCAAAAGAGAAGAGAAGTGCTATACTTATAGAGTTGACTATGCACATTCCTGTGCAACCGCACGAACATCGTAGTGCTCACTTAGTGAGAGAGAAGTGGTTCGTCCCACGATGCTAGGCGAGTCTTCACAAAAATTCGGGGAAACCCTAAAAATTATAGGAGGTGCATAATGAGCACATACGCAATCATTAAAACTGGCGGCAAACAAGTTAAAGTTGAAGTTGGTCAAGCAGTTTACGTTGAAAAATTGGACGTTGAAGCTGGTCAAGATGTAACATTTGACGAAGTTGTTCTTGTTGGTGGTGAGAACACTGTTGTCGGAACCCCACTTGTTTCTGGAGCTACTGTTGTTGGAACTGTTGAAAAACAAGGAAAGCAAAAGAAGGTTGTTACTTACAAGTACAAACCTAAAAAAGGTAGCCATCGTAAACAAGGTCACCGTCAACCATATACTAAGGTTGTCATCAATGCAATCAATGCTTAATTTTTAAGGAGAGCACATGATACAAGCAGTCTTTGAACGAGCCGAAGATGGTGAGCTGAGGAGTGCAGAAATTACTGGACACGCCGAAAGTGGCGAATACGGCTTTGATGTCGTGTGTGCATCGGTTTCTACGCTTGCCATAAATTTTATCAATTCGATTGAAAAATTCGCAGGCTATGAACCAATCTTAGAATTAAACGAAGAAGAAGGTGGATTTTTACGAGTAGAAATTCCTACAGATATTCCATCTCACCAAAGAGAAATGACTCAACTTTTCTTTGAATCATTCTTCTTAGGAGTGGCAAACTTATCGGAGAACTCAGCTGAGTTCGTCCAGACAAGAGTTATCACAGAAAACTAACACGGAGGAAAAACATTATGTTGAAAATGAATCTTGCTAATTTGCAACTTTTCGCCCACAAAAAAGGTGGAGGTTCTACGTCTAACGGACGTGATTCACAAGCAAAACGTCTTGGTGCTAAAGCAGCTGACGGTCAAACTGTTACAGGTGGCTCAATCCTTTACCGTCAACGCGGAACTCACATCTACCCAGGTGTAAACGTTGGTCGCGGTGGAGATGACACTTTGTTTGCGAAAGTAGAAGGCGTTGTACGCTTTGAACGCAAAGGTCGCGATAAAAAACAAGTTTCTGTTTATCCGATTGCGAAATAAAGATTTTAGATCCCTTACCTAGTGGTGGGGGATTTTCTTTTAAATAAAATGTTGTAAAAATCCAAAAATGTTTCATTCAGTAGAAAGAAAAAGCTTCACAATTAACATAGAGTGCCTATTTTCTAAGGCTTCTTTTTTTATACAAAGATTGAAACACTATTCTTGACAAAAAAGTAGTTTATAGTTTACTATACCCTCGTAAGGGTATAATTAAAGTTTCTGTTATTTCACTTATTTACAAGAGAATTAGATAAAAAATAAAAAGAGAAGATTCAATTAGTAGATGTACGAATGCCATTTGAAGATTGGAATGGTTATATAAAGAACGAAAAGAATGCTCTGCACAATGAAATCACGAGGTGTGTATAGAAAATAAATGAGACAATATATGTCATTTGTCACTCAAAGCGGCAGCAAAAAAGTTAAAGAAAAAAGGTTACGATGTCGTCAATGTTCAAGGCGGTATGAGTGCTTAGATTGGAAAAATTGTTTAAAAGCTATAAAGGAGGAAGTTGAATGAAAATTATCATTGTTGGTGGTGTTGCGGGTGGAATGTCTGCGGCGACGCGTTTAAGACGGCTAATGGAAGACGCTGAAATTATTATTTTTGAAAAGGGACCATTCGTTTCCTTTGCGAACTGTGGTCTGCCTTACTATGTTTCTGGGGAAATTGCTGAGCGGAAAGATTTGTTAGTACAAACGCCTGAAAGTTTAAAGGCGCGGTTTCGTTTAGATGTGCGACCTTTTCATGAAGTGACGGCTATTTCACCAGATCAACATATGGTGACGGTTCGGCATAACGGAAAGGAATTTACAGAGAGTTACGATAAGTTGATTTTATCTCCGGGGGCAAAGCCATTTATACCTCCGATTGAAGGTTTGGAAACAGCTGAAAATATCTATACTTTACGCAATGTTCCTGATCTAGATAAGATTATGTTGGCTTTGGAAAAACAACCAAAAGAAGCTGTGGTGATTGGTGCTGGATTCATTGGGCTTGAAATGGCAGAAAATCTTCGTAAGCGTGGTTTGAATGTGACGATTGTGGAGAAAGCACCGCATGTTTTGCCATCGCTTGATGAAGAAATGACTGCTTTTGTTCAAACTGAATTGTTAAAAAACGGCATTCAAGTAGTTACTTCTCAGTCTGCTACGCGGTTTGAGAACAAGGGAAAGGTCATTGTGCTGGAGAATGGGCAAAAAATTGCTTCTGATGTGACCATTTTATCTGTCGGGGTGCAACCAGAGAATGCTTTAGCACAGACAGCAGGTATTGAGTTGGGATTGCGTGGCGGTATCTTAGTCAATAAGCGTTATGAAACCAGTCAACCTGATATTTATGCGGTCGGCGATGCGATTGTTGTCAAGCAAGAAGTTACAGGAGAAGATGCACTGATTTCATTGGCTTCGCCTGCCAATCGTCAAGGTCGCCAAGTTGCGGATGTGATTGCTGGAGTAGCTCGCAAGAATAAAGGCAGCATTGGTACAGCTATCGTTCGGGTATTTGACATGACGGCAGCTTCAACAGGGCTGAGCGAGCGCATTCTTCGTATGAATGGCCTGCCTTATCAAGTTATTCATGTCAGTGGTAAGGATCATGCTGGCTACTATCCGGGTGCAACTGATGTGACCTTGAAACTCCTCTTTGAGCCAATAAGTGGCAAAATTTATGGTGCACAAGGTGTTGGGAAAAAAGGCGTTGATAAGAGGATTGATATTTTGGCAACGGCCATCAAAGGTAATCTAACCATTTTTGATTTGCCAGAGTTGGAATTTACCTATGCGCCACCGTTTGGCTCTGCTAAAGATCCGGTCAATATGCTGGGATATGCAGCCTTAAACTTAGTAGAAGGTTTGAGTGACAATATCCAGTGGTATGAATTGGAAGATGAACTAGCTGCTGGTAAGAAGTTCCTAGATGTGCGGATGGCCAGTGAGCTTCAACAAGGTCGTTTGAAAGTGGATACGGTTCACATTCCTTTAAATGAATTGCGTGAGCGTTTAGGAGAGTTAGACAAGCCGCAGGATTATATCGTGAGCTGTCATAGCGGACTTCGTAGCTATATTGCCGAGCGCATTCTCAAACAAGCAGGATTTTCTGTTCAAAATCTAGACGGTGCCTTTGCCTTGTACAAAATGGTAAAACCAGAGGGAGTAGAATATGGAAACTAGCATCAGCATGCCTGCTTGAATTTTATAAAAAATATCAGACAGAAAACTTATCCATTCTTAATGTGCGAGAAGGTTATGAGTTTCAAATGGGACACGTGCTGACGGCAAAAAATCTGCCATTAAGCACTTTTGAGACGAGCTACAAACAACTCAGCCAGCAGGAGAAATACTATGTCATCTGCCAATCTGGCGCACGTTCTGCGGCTGCGTGTCAGTTTTTAAGTGCGCAAGAATTTGATGTAACCAATGTAGCTGGGGGCATGAATTTCTGGCATGGCGAGGTGGAATAAGAAAAGAAAAAAGAAACTGAATAAAAACCTTCCAAAAATAGTAAAAAGCTTAAAATCAAGTTATCAAAAACGGTGATTTTAAGCTTTTTTTGTTTATTGCTTCATTTTGACTAGAAATTGAGTTTTTGCCCAACCTATAACTCAATAATATGTGGCTCATAATCAATAGCTTCTAGGAATTTGAGTAGGTCCGTTGTGTCTAAAAAGAGTGTTTTTTCATTGGTATTGGGGTGAAAACTCATTCGTTTTTCCGACATGATTTCTTTGTCAAAATAGACTTGAATATCTTTGTCTACATTGTTTAACAATCCAAAAGGAGAAACAACACCTGCTGGCAACATCATTTTTTCAAACAGACTATCAGATGATGCCATGCGGATTTTATTGGCCCCGACCAGTTCTTTAAACAAGTCCATGTCCAAGCGTTTTTTGTCGTCCATAATGAGTAAATAGTAGTCAGTCTTCTTTTTATTAGTAAGAAACATGGTTTTGGTGCGGACACCCTCGATACCTTCGATGAAGCTGTCGGCTTGCTCGGTTGTAAGCGCTGGTTCGTGCTCTACGATTTCAAATGGAATGTTTAGCTTGTTTAGGGTTTCTTCCACTTTTTTGTATAAGTCCATTTTTTACTTGCCTCCTTTAGTCTTATTATACCATATCGAGATGCTCTTTTCTACCAACGTAGCTGTAAACAAGTTCGCTCTTTCCCCGAAGCTGATACTTCTTTAAGAGTTTCTTTTATCTATTGAGTGTGTTCCATTGTCTAAAGAGAAACGATAGTTTAAATCGTATTTTATACCTTAAACAGATAAACCTCAGTAGACAACCAAGCTATTGAGATTATTTTGTCTGATAAGGTTTTCCTCACCGCTCTTTTTGAACTTCAAGGTCGTCCAAAGGATGGTTGAGGCATTCGGTGAGATTTTTGGTAATCATCAACTCAATGACACGCTCGACACTAGAGTGAACAGCGACTAATTAGGTGAATATCCATACAGTCGCGCTCTTCCTCTATCATTTTTTGAATGCAATGCCATTGTTCTTTGAACATTTTAGTCGTGTAATAAGTGTTGCATTTGCTATGTTCCTGTCCCTCTGTTTCATTTTTACATACTATCTTGAATGGTCTTCTTTATCAAAGTTTTCGCCTTGTCTTTATGGTATAATGAAAGAGTTAAGGAGAGAATTGATGAATATTATAAAAAGAACTAATGTAACAGAAAAAGAACGCCAACAACTGTTAGCAATTACGAGAGATTGTCATCAGCTAGATGGAAGCTATCGTACCCCCTATCTTGATACGACTTACAACGTAGATAAAGATATGCCTGCTTTTTTCTTAGCCTATGAAGCAACTGAGTTGGTAGGTTATTTATCTGTCTATGCTGATGAACCGAAAACAGCGGACGTTTCACTCTATGTGTTACCGGCCTATCGGCGCAAAGGAATTGCTCGTGCTTTGCTAAGCGAATTTGCAAATGTAGCGACACAATACAATTTATCCGAAGTTGACTATGTGACAGAAACAGCTTTTTTGACCAAACACCTGAATTTTTTAGAGCATTTTCAATTTCACATAACAGATGTTGAGTTGTGGCTGGAGCAGCCACGCAGGCAATTTGCTTTAGAAAAGAGAGCGGGTTTAGAAGTTGTTTTGGCAGATTTGGACTTGGTCGAAGAGATTGCAACTTTCCAAGCAGAAGCGTTTGGAAATCCTTTAGAAAGTAGCCGCACTTATGCACGTGAAGCTATTTTAGATGATAATACTCTTTTGTTTGTATTGAAAAAAGATGGGCAAATCGTTGCATCTTGCTCTGTTGATATGAGCACAGATTTCAATTTTTTCTTTGGTCTAGCAGTGAAAAAAGAGCTACAGAGACAAGGACTAGGCTCTTATCTTATGTCGGCAATAATGAATGACGTGTATGAGCGGAATGATTTGAAATTCCAAATTGTAGTAGACAAGGAAAATACAGGTGCTTACAAACTTTACCAACGATTAGGGTTTCAAGTGATGACAGAAGTCGCCTATGTTAGCAAGCAAGAGGTGATAAAGATGTGTCAAGAATGTTATACTAGGGAAAATAGGAGAATGCCTTTATTGAATCCTTAGTGTATGACAGTTTAGTTATGCCTTGATTTATGGTATAATGATAAAACGCTTGAAAGAGGATAAAAGAATGAATATTCAACAACTGCGTTATGTTGTAGCGATTGCCAACAGTGGCACCTTTCGTGAAGCGGCTGAGAAAATGTACGTTAGTCAGCCGAGTTTGTCCATTGCAGTTCGAGATTTAGAAAAAGAGTTGGGCTTTAAAATATTTCATAGAACGAGCAGTGGCACATTTCTGACACGTCGAGGGATGGAATTTTACGAAAAAGCCCAAGAATTGGTCAAGGGATTTGATGTATTTCAAAATCAATACGTCAATCCAGAGGAAGAAAAAGCAGAATTTTCCATTGCTAGCCAGCACTATGATTTCTTACCGCCTCTGATAACGGAATTTGCTAAACGCTATCCAAAAGATAAGAATTTCCGAATTTTTGAATCCATAACAGTGCAGATTTTAGATGAAGTGGCGCAGGGGCATAGTGAGATTGGCATTATCTATCTGAACAATCAAAATACTAAAGGAATGATGCAGCGGATTGATAAATTGGGACTAGAAGTGATAGATTTGATTCCTTTTCAGACGCATATCTATCTACGGGCAGATCACCCCTTAGCTGGGAAAGAGGAGCTTACTATGGAAGATTTGACAGATCTACCGACAGTTCGTTTTACGCAGGAAAAGGATGAATATCTCTATTATTCAGAGAATTTTGTGGATACTAGTGCCAGTTCTCAGATGTTTAATGTAACTGATCGTGCCACTTTGAATGGCATTTTAGAGCGGACGGATGCTTATGCAACAGGATCTGGATTTTTGGATAGTAATAGCGTAAACGGCATTACGGTGATTCGATTACAAGACAACTTGGAAAATCGCATGGTTTATGTTAAACGTGAAGAAGTAGAGCTTTCACCAATTGGTGCAGCTTTTGTTGCTGTTATGGAAAAATATTTTGCAAAAAGAGGTAAAAAATGAAACGAAAAGTGATGGTGCCAATTGTGATTGTAGCCTTAATTGCTTTGGATCAATGGGTAAAATTTGAAATTGTCAAAAACATTCAATTAGGTGAAGTAAAGTCCTTCATTCCAAAAATTTTGAGTTTGACTTATTTGCGAAATACAGGTGCGGCATTTTCAATTTTAGAAAACCAGCAGTGGTTGTTTGCGGTGATTACTTTAGTGGTGATTGGTGCAGCTATTTGGTATTTGTGCAAGCATATCAAAAGCTCTTTCTGGCTGCTGTCTGGCTTGAGCTTGATTATTGCAGGTGGGATTGGAAATTTTATTGACCGCATGCGCCAAGGCTTTGTCGTGGATATGTTTCAGCTGGATTTTATAAATTTTGCAATCTTTAATGTAGCGGATTGTTATCTGACGATTGGTGTGATGGTGTTAGTAGTGATGATGTTAAAGGAAGAAGACAATGCAAGTAAAGGTAGAAATTAGTGGTATAAGGTTGGACAAGGCGCTTGCTAATCTGACACCATTATCCCGCAGCCTTGCTAATGAACAAATCAAAAGTGGGCAAATCTTAGTCAATGGACAAGTGAAGAAAGCAAAATATGCTGTTAAGGCGGGTGACGTAATTACTTACGAATTGCCCGAACCTGAAGCGATGGAATACGTTGCAGAAGATCTGCCACTGGATATTGTTTATCAAGATGAAGATGTTGCAGTCGTAAATAAGGCTCAAGGGATGGTGGTACATCCAAGCGCTGGACATACGAGCGGTACGCTGGTCAATGCCCTCCTGTATCATATCAAGGATTTATCTGGCATCAATGGTGTTTTGCGACCTGGAATAGTCCATCGGATTGATAAGGATACATCAGGCTTGCTTATGATTGCTAAGAATGATGATGCCCATATCAAGCTGGCTGATGAATTAAAAGCTAAAAAATCTCTACGGAAGTATTGGGCTATTGTGCATGGCAATTTGCCAAATGATAGAGGTGTTATTGAAGCACCAATTGGGCGAAGTGAAAAAGATCGCAAGAAGCAAGCTGTTACAGCTAAAGGTAAACCAGCAATCACTCGTTTTCACGTTTTAGAGCGCTTTGGGAATTATACTTTAGTAGAATTGCAATTAGAAACAGGTCGTACCCACCAAATCCGTGTGCACATGGCTTATATTGGTCATCCGGTAGCAGGGGATGGCGTGTATGGACCACGAAAAACCTTGAAGGGGAATGGGCAATTTTTGCATGCCAGAACGCTTGGATTTACTCATCCTAAGACGGGAAAAATCATGGAATTTACAGCAGAAGTGCCGATCGTTTTCCAAGAAACGCTAGAACAATTGCGAAAAGGAAAGAAGTGAAACATAAAGGAATTGTATTTCATTTCTTTTTATTTTGCTTAAAATTTTGGTGTAATAACGCAGTATATTAGGCTTGATAGAGAATAAAAATGATTCTATGGATAAGTGACACTATAAAAATGCATACCCAAGTAATTAATCTTTATCTTGTTTAATCGGAGAGATGTTCCCCTCATCAATAAAAATGATATAGTTTTTGTTGTTGAGTTAAAAGTTAGTAATAATGATGATACATTGAGCACGCAGATTGCATTCATGGTGCAGGCAGAGTTGTTGATTCTATTGATTGATGTTGATAGTTTTTATACGGCAAATCCTATTCATTATCCAGCTGCAAAGGGCTTGAATTTAATAGAAAAGGTTATATCAGATTCGCTTGAGATGGTAGAGGCGGCTAGCCTTGAAGCGGATGTTTTCAGAGGCAAAATTATCAAAGTCGTTGCTGTGTTTTATAAGCGTACTCAAGAACTCGAGGAAACTGAACCATAGAACTTTGTGGTATACTTTAGTGTGAAAGTTTGGAGGAGTGTGAAATGTTTTTTCAACCATTTCAAAATGAAATATTAATTAAAAACTTACTTCGAGATTTATATGGTGAAGATATATCATTGCGTCCATTATCAGGCGGGACTGAAAATTTAAATTATGTAATGAATGAACGAGTTGTCGTGCGTATTCTTTATCTTCCCCAGACTTCCCCACTTTTTTATGAGGCAAAATCTTATTTGAAAAGAGAAATTCAATTTGTAAATGCGTTGTATGAGGAAGAACTAAATGATTTTGCTTACCTTCCTTTTCAGGACGGAGAGTGGATCTTCTCATTAAATGTTAATAAAGGTATTCTATATGTGATGCAATCTGTCTATTTAAAAGGAAAAACCATTTCCTTTGAGAAGAATATAATTCCTCAGATAGCCCAAAAGATCGTCCATTTTCATGATTTCTCAAAGGAAAGTTGTATAGAATATCAGAGAATTCCAGTTTATGATGATTTGGTTTCTAGTTTGCATATCAGGTTATTCTCTTACGAAAAGGAATTAGAAAAGGATATTTCAAATTATAAAAATTATTGGGAATTATTTCAAATAAACACAAGTATTTTGGAGAAAGCAAAACAAGCACATCCTGCCCTTTTTATTCATAACGATTTGCACGCTGACAATATTCTTTTTCACAAGGATAAATTAACTATTCTAGACTTTGGTGATGCACGTTATTCCCTTCCAGAGGAAGATATTGGAACATTTTTATGGGGATTATCTTTGAAAACTGATGTTTCGTCATTTCCTGAATTGGCTAACTTATTTTTTTCAAATTATACTAGGGATATTAATCCAGAGCTTTGTTATCGTTTTGCTTTGCAACGTTTTTTAGAGGTTCATTTATTTTACTTGGTAGAAAATCAAAAGAATAGTGCCTTAATGAAGTATCAAAAGGTAAAATTTACAAAAGAAAAAGTAATGATAGATTATTTAAACCATCATATTTCTTTTAAAAATTAGTCAATTTCTCTCATTTGTCAAATTTTTTATTTTATAGTAAAATGGGAAGGCATCATAAATTCTAAGTATTAGCAAGGAGAGAAGATGAATCAATTACCAAATTGTCCAAAATGCCAGTCAGAATATGTTTACGAAGATGGGTTACTATTCGTTTGCCCTGAGTGTGCTTATGAGTGGAATCCGGCTGAAGTCAATGAAGAAGATGATGATGGTATCAAAGCGATTGATGCAAATGGCAATCAACTTGTGGATGGCGATACTGTTACTCTAATTAAGGATTTAAAAGTGAAGGGTGCTCCAAAAGATTTAAAACAAGGGACGCGTGTTAAAAATATTCGGATTGTAGAAGGCGACCATAATATTGATTGCAAGATTGATGGTTTTGGTGCGATGAAACTTAAGTCAGAATTTGTTAAGAAAATCTGAGGTCAAAATGAAGCGAAATGTAATTTTTTATAGCCGTATGGTGCTCTTTCTCTTAGGGTTTGTGGGAGTTTATCTTGAAATTACAAAGCATGGTGGTTTTGGCATGCTCATGTATTATACCGTTTTGTCTAACATTATCGTAACAGCTTTCACAGCATATTTATTATACTTAATGGCGCGTTCTGAAAATCATTGGCAAACAAAATCACTCTTTCGGATAAAGGGTGGTGTGACCATGTGTATCATGATTACTTGTGTCATTTATCATTTTATGCTTGCTCCTTTAGCAACTGATTTTTATCGCTTGGAAAATTTTCTATGCCATTACATTGTCCCATTGTGGTTTTTAGCAGATACCTTGCTTTTTGATAAACGTTTACAATATCGATGGTATGACCCTATTGCTTGGACGAGTGTTCCCTTACTTTACATGGTTTTTGCTCTGTTTAATGGCTTGGTTATCAAGTGGCCTATTCCAGGTGCTAAGGACAGTCCTTTTGCTTACTTTTTTTTAAATATTCCAAAATATGGTTGGCCTTATGTTTTACAGTGGTCACTTAAAATCTTTATCGGCTATCTATTGGCGAGCTTTTTGCTTTTTGGATTCATGTCTGTTTTCTCACGTAGAAAATCATTATCCTAATACACAAAAAGCAGATTGTGTCTGAAGAAACACTTTTTAGTTATTTTCTTCAGGCTTTTTTGTTGAAAAATAAAATTGTTTGAAGCTAGTCAAAACTTCTATCATTATCTATAATTATAGAACCATTTATGACTGATAGGTGTATAATTAATAGAATAAGCATAAATGTGAAAAATGATGAAAAAGGTATTATATGTATGAAAGTAAAAATTTGTAAAAATGATTTTAGCCTTCAATGGCAGGGGATTTACCATTTAGCCTTAGTAGATTATCCTGAAATTAACAAATGGGAATTGGAAAAAATTGCCAAGTTCGTGGCATATGAAAAAATGTATGGTAGAACGACCAAAATCGAGTGTGAAAATATTGCTTTGCAACACCAAGTGTACTCTTATATAGAGAATAGCAAGGAAAAGTTTCCATTTATTCCGAGGGATAAACGAGAAGCAGGCACTTTTAATGTAGACGGTAAATGTGTAACTTCCAACCATCTCAGCCATACTTGTACTGTAGAAACTGCTAAAAAGATATTAAAAACTGGGAAATTACTGTCTGCTACAAAAGTTTTTGGATTGACTGGTGAACAATTAGTACAAGATAAACGAAATGCAGCAGGTGATCCAGCGGATTATTTTGACTATGTCATGTTTGGGTGGTCTAATACGACATCTGGTTATAGGTTAGCAATGGAACGATTGCTAGAAAGAAATCCCACAAAAGTCGATCTGGAAGAAGCTTTCATACCTGGTGTTAGCTTTCATTTTCGGTATGAAACTATTGTGAATCAAAAGGGCTATGTATTTGATGGTTATCATGCAGCAAAAGTGAAAGATGAGGTATTGTTAGATCTCAGTCTTTGTGTCTGCATTATTCCAAGTCAAAATAAAAAGGAATTTGAAGGTATTATTCCAAATTATTTAAAAAACAGGATTCATTATTTAGATTATCAAAACGATGGACTGGTAAAATGGAATGATAAGGTATATGAAAAAGTGCTAGAGCTCGATGGTAGAGATAGGACGACCACTAGCATATTGTAAAAGATTTTGATAAGATAGAAAGTAATTAGGAGGCAGCTATGGATTTAGCAGAAATTAGAAAAGAAATTGATCAAATAGATATAGACTTGATTACCTTGTTAGAGAAAAGAATGGCGTTAGTGAGCCAAGTAGCTCTCTACAAACGTCAGACTGGGAAAGCAGTATTGGATACTCAGCGTGAGCAAATTATTTTAGAGAAAGTTGCAAATAGTGTGCAGGAAAAACAGTATGAAGACACCCTTGTGCAGACTTTTTCAGATCTTTTAAAACATTCACGTGCTTATCAAGATCGGCATATCTAATATAGGAATGATAAAATGAAAAAAATTCATAGGTTAAAGTGGGTCAATATCGGAAATCAAGTGATAGCTATTACGGTATTGTCCATTCTTATGGGGCTAGTAATTGGAACTATTGATACGATATTTGGGCGAACGCTTATATTTTTAAGTGAAGTCCGCACTTTGCATTCCCTTTATTTGATTCCTTTTTTAGCTTTTGCAGGATTAGTGATTGTATTTCTCTATCAGAAATATGGTGGGAAAAGTAGCAAAGGAATGACCTTGATTTTTGAAGTTGGGCATGGTGTAGAAAATCACATTCCCAAGCGCTTAATCCCTCTTGTTATAGTGACGACTTGGTTGACGCATCTTTTTGGTGGATCGGCCGGTCGAGAAGGAGTAGCAGTACAATTGGGTGCCACAGTCTCTCACTGGTTTTGCAAGAACTTTTCTATTCCTAATACTTCAAAAGTATTTTTAGTTACAGGAATGGCTGCTGGTTTTGCTGGACTATTTCAAACGCCACTGGCTGCAGTTTTGTTTGCGATGGAAGTCTTGGTTGTAGGAAACTTGCAGTTGACTGCTTTGTATCCTGCCATGATAGCCTCTCTCGTTTCTGCTTGGACATCACATGCGTTAGGTCTTGAAAAATTTATGCAACCAATTTCTGCTCATTTGGGACTATCTCCAATACTTGTTATTAAATTAGTGCTCCTTGGAGTTTTATTTGGACTTTGTGGCAATGTATTTGCTTATGCCCTCTTGTGGAGTAAAAAGAAAGCGGCAACTATTTTTCCAAATCCCTACAAACGAATTGTGGTGATGGGAATTGTCTTAAGTATCGTCTTTTTATTGTTGGATAAAGGTCGATACTCAGGACTTGGAACAAATTTAATTACGGCTAGTTTTGCTGGACAATCTATTTATTTATATGATTGGTTCTTTAAATTACTTCTAACAGTTTTGACTTTATCAGCAGGTTTTCAAGGTGGAGAAGTGACACCGCTTTTTGCCATTGGGGCAAGTCTAGGCGTTCTACTGGCAGGTTTATTTGGTCTTCCAGTTAGCTTGGTTGCGGCGCTAGGATATGCTGCAGTTTTCGGAAGTGCTACCTCCACTTTCTTGGGACCGATTCTGATTGGTTGTGAGGTGTTTGGTTTTAGCAATTTTCCATATTTTTTCATAGTCTGTGTCGTGGCATTTAGTCTTCACCGACAACATTCGATTTATGGAGCCCAAAAAATTCGATATTGAAAAATAATCTTCTATGAGGTTTTAGGTTTTAACTTGTAGGAGATTTTTATTTTGTGTTATACTAGAAAAAGCAAGATTAGAAAAGGAAAGTCATGACAAAAGCAGATTCCATTTTTAAAGAAAATATTCGAAAAATTTTACATGAAGGTGTTTTTTCTGAAAATGCACGCCCGCGCTATAAAAACGGGAAAGTTGCTAATTCTAAGTATATCACTGGTTCTTTTGCTGAGTACGATCTGAGCAAGGGAGAATTCCCTATCACAACGCTTCGTCCGATTGCTATCAAATCAGCGATTAAAGAAGTCCTCTGGATTTATCAAGATCAATCCAATAGCTTAGAAGTTTTAGAAAACAAATACAATGTTCATTATTGGAATGATTGGGAAGTAGGAACTACTCGCACTATTGGTGAGCGATACGGTGCTGTTGTTAAAAAACATGATATTATCAATAAAATCTTAAAACAGCTGGAGACGAATCCTTGGAATCGTCGAAATATTATCTCACTTTGGGACTATGAAGCTTTTGAAGAAACAGAAGGATTATTTCCTTGTGCTTTTCAGACCATGTTTGATGTCCGACGTGTAGATGGTGAAATCTACCTAGATGCAACTCTGACACAGCGTTCAAATGATATGTTGGTAGCTCACCATATCAATGCCATGCAGTATGTCGCATTGCAAATGATGATTGCTAAGCATTTTGGGTGGAAAGTTGGCAAATTCTTTTATTTTGTCAATAATTTACATATTTATGATAATCAATTCGAGCAAGCAGAAGAATTACTCCGGCGTGAACCAACGGACTGTGCACCTCGCTTGATATTGAATGTTCCAGATGGAACCAACTTTTTTGATATTAAAGCAGACGATTTTGAATTGATCAATTATGACCCTGTTAAGCCACAGTTGAAATTTGATTTAGCAATTTGATAATGAAACAAAATTTCTCTGAATGTAAAAAAGTTTATTATTTTGATACAAATTGGTTTTGCTTCCTATGCAATTCCAGTTGCCTACCAGAATGTAAATAAAAAGAATTCACAGAAAGCTGAGTTTCGCCAGGCTTATTATGTTTTTTCAAAAACTAATAAACGAAGAGGCTTATTTAACTATTTTCCAAAGGCAAATATAAATTGTCTGGTAATTTGATAGTTAAAATCAGCCTTTTTTACTGAAATTTGATAAAATAGAACTATCAATTCAAAGGATGAGGGAATGACGAAGAAAATTGTAGCTATTTGGGCACAAGATGAGGATGGCTTGATTGGGCGAGACAATAGATTGCCTTGGCATTTACCAGCCGACCTTAAGCATTTTAAAGAAACAACAACTGGACAGGTTATTTTAATGGGGCGGGTGACATTTGACGGGATGAACCGTAGAGTGTTGCCTAATCGTACTACGATTATTTTGACAAGAGATAAGTCGTATCAAGTAGAAAATGAACATGTATTGATCTTTCACGATGTCACTTCTGTTCTAAAATGGTATGAGATGCAGGAAAAAGAGCTTTATATTATTGGTGGTGGTCAAATTTTTTCTGCATTTGGGCCTTTCGTTGATGAGGTAGTTATGACACGTATTCATGCTAGTTTACAAGGAGATACCTATTTCCCGAAAGAGTTTGATATGACAAAATTTCAGGAGTGTTCTCGTCAATTTTATGCCAAAGACGAAAAGAATGAGTATGATTTTACTGTAACAACCTTCCAGAGAAAGGAGTCGTAATGGAACGTAGTATTTTCGGATTTTTTACGGCTCTTTTGTGTGTCGTTTGTGTCATGGCGGCTACACAGGCTTTTCGTAAAAAGCGGTATGGATTATCAGTTCTCTTTTGGCTGAATGCTTTTACAAATTTGGTGAATAGTATTCATGCTTTTTATATGACCTTATTTAAATAATAAACAACTAAACGAACGAAAAAGAAATTGTAATGAATAGATTGGAGTGAAAGATGCCTACAAATCGTACGAGCGAAATGATGGTTTATTGTTCTTTTTGTGGTAAAAGTCAAGAAGAAGTTCAAAAAATTATTGCAGGAAATAATGCATTTATTTGTAACGAATGTGTGGAATTAGCACAAGAAATTATTAGAGAAGAATTAGCAGAAGAAGTCTTGGCAGACTTGTCGGAAGTACCAAAACCACAAGAATTGCTTAACATTTTAAATCACTATGTAATAGGGCAAGATCGTGCAAAGCGAGCGCTGGCTGTTGCTGTATACAATCACTATAAACGTATCAATTTTCACGATAATCGTGAAGAAGAGGATGATGTCGAATTACAAAAATCCAATATCCTTATGATTGGTCCAACCGGTTCTGGTAAGACTTTTCTTGCTCAAACTTTAGCGAAAAGTCTAAATGTTCCCTTTGCGATTGCAGATGCAACGGCTTTGACAGAAGCTGGATATGTCGGAGAAGATGTTGAAAACATTCTCTTAAAACTCTTGCAAGCTGCAGATTTTAATATTGAGCGTGCAGAACGTGGCATTATCTATGTAGATGAGATTGACAAAATTGCAAAGAAAAGCGAAAATGTCTCTATTACTCGTGATGTGTCTGGTGAAGGCGTTCAGCAAGCTTTGCTTAAAATCATTGAAGGGACTGTAGCTAGTGTACCTCCTCAAGGCGGTCGCAAACATCCACAGCAAGAAATGATTCAAGTGGATACCAAGAATATTCTTTTTATCGTTGGCGGTGCTTTTGACGGAATTGAAGAAATTGTCAAACAACGTCTAGGTGAAAAGATTATTGGTTTTGGTCAAAATAACAAAGCTATTGATGAAAATAGTTCTTATATGCAAGAAATTATTTCCGAAGATATTCAAAAATTTGGACTTATCCCTGAATTGATTGGTCGTTTACCAGTGTTTGCTGCGCTTGAGCCTTTGACAGTTGAGGATTTGGTACGAATTCTTCGTGAGCCAAAGAACGCCCTAGTAAAACAATATCAAACTCTCCTTTCTTATGATGATGTTACATTAGAGTTTGATGATGATGCCCTCCAAGAAATTGCCAATAAGGCCATTGAACGTAAGACAGGTGCTCGTGGATTGCGTTCAATTATCGAAGAAACTATGATGGATATCATGTTTGAAGTTCCAAGTCAAGAAAATGTGAAATTAGTGCGGATTACCAAGGAAGCAGTTGATGGAACAGATAAACCGATTTTAGAAACAGCTTAAGCGAGGTGTTGTATGGAAATTAATACGCACAATGCGGAAATTTTGTTGAGTGCAGCCAACAAATCTCATTATCCTCAGGATGAGATTCCTGAAATTGCTCTTGCTGGGCGATCCAATGTTGGAAAATCTTCTTTTATCAATACATTGTTAAATCGAAAAAACTTAGCGCGAACTTCTGGTAAGCCAGGGAAAACGCAGCTGCTGAATTTCTTCAATATTGACAATCAACTTCGATTTGTGGATGTCCCAGGCTATGGCTATGCCAAAGTTTCTAAGACAGAGCGAGCTAAGTGGGGTAGAATGATTGAGGAGTATCTGACGACTAGGGAAAATCTCAGAGCAGTTGTAAGTTTAGTGGATTTTCGGCATGAGCCAAGTGCAGATGATGTGCAAATGTATGAATTTCTAAAATACTATGAGATACCCGTCATCGTTGTAGCTACAAAAGCAGACAAAATTCCACGCAGTAAATGGAACAAGCACGAATCGGTCATTAAAAAAAGGTTAGATTTTGATAAAAATGATGATTTTCTTATTTTTTCATCTGTAAACAAAGATGGTTTAGATGCGGCTTGGGATGCGATTTTGGAAAAAATTTAGGAATTGAAGAAAAATCGGGAAGACTTTCTCGGTTTTTTATAATGAATCTGTCACTAAATTGTAACTAAGTAATGAATATTTTATGCTATAATATAAAATATATTACACTGGAGAAATGAACTATGAGAAAGAAAAAATTGAAAAAAAGAGTTTTTATTGTTTTGACTTTAGCGGTTACCGCTTTATTAGTTAGTGTAGTTTTGTCCAAGCAAGCTCGCCCAGCTAGTGCCAACGATGAAGCTTACCAACGTCCATTGACTCAAACAGAAGTATTTATTTCACAAATTGGTGA
The DNA here is from genome assembly GCF_030439945.1 of Streptococcus sp. SI1. Taxonomy (NCBI): domain Bacteria; kingdom Bacillati; phylum Bacillota; class Bacilli; order Lactobacillales; family Streptococcaceae; genus Streptococcus; species Streptococcus sp. SI1. The sequence continues at coordinate 218,639 of NZ_JAQFJE010000002.1, read as the reverse complement.
AACTGCTCGTCAATTGGGGCAAGCGAATAATTTGTACGCTTCGGTTATGATTGCACAGGCAATTCTGGAAAGTAATTCTGGCCGGTCTGTCTTGTCAGCTGCTCCTCATCATAATTTATTTGGTATCAAAGGCCGATATGCTGGGCAGTCAGCAACAATGGCTACACTAGAAGATGATGGGAAAGGAAATACTTATAAGATCAATGCAGAGTTTAGATCTTATCCAAGTTATTTTGCATCTTTGCAAGACTATGTAGCAATTTTAAAGCATAGTCGCTACACGTACGCTTGGAAGAGCAACACAAAGAGCTATATGAATGCAACTGCTGCTTTAACGGGTGTCTATGCGACGGATACAAGCTATAACGTCAAGCTAAATAATTTGATTCAACAGTATAATTTGACCCGATACGATGTACCAAATGTGCAAACAACTAGCGCTACAGCATCTAACAAGGTCTACAATCCTTATCGTCAACAATATACAACACAAGAAGTGTTAAATTTGGATGTTGCGTGGGCGAATCGTCGTCGATAATATTTGTAATTAGATGAGAGATTGGGATTTTTATCCCAATCTTTTTTGTTCGGCAATGAAATTAGTGTATTCGCCTATTTTTTATGGCTCTATAAAGAAAACGCTTCCTATAACTAAAAGTTTGTGATATAATGAACATATCGTTTTTATGACAAAAAACAAGGGGAGATGAGAATGTCAGAATCGTTATTTATTGCAAAAATTGAATATTCATGTCACAAAAAAGAAGAGTTATTTAACAAAAGCAAAACGAAGTATGCAATTCGTTCGATGTTTGCAGGGGCATTTTTAACATTGAGTACAGCGGCGGGAGTGATCGCAGCAGATGTTATGAATGGGCTTGTTCCAGGGACTGGTCGCTTTGTTTTTCCATTTATATTTGCTTGGGGTTTGATTTATATTCTTTTTTTAAACGCTGAATTAACTACGTCCAATATGATGTATTTAACAGCGGGAACATTTTTGAAGAAGATAAATTGGAAAAAGGCTTTGCTCATTTTATTGTATTGTACTTTTTTTAATTTGGTGGGTGCTCTTTTTATTGCTTTCCTCTTTAATCAAACCAGTGCTTTTTCTCATCTTACGTCGAATGGTTTTCTTGCTGGAATTGCAGAGCATAAATTATCTCGTCCTAGTCAGTTTGTTATTTTTGAAGGAATTATCGCAAATATTTTTGTGAATATTGCGATTTTGTCCTATTTACTTTTGAAAAATTCGACTGCAAAAATTTGGATTGTTATTTCTGCTATTTACATGTTTGTTTTTCTGACCAATGAGCATTTAGCTGCTAATTTTGCATCATTTTCTTTAGTAGCTTTTAATAAAATTGCTACACAAATCGAGGTTTTCAATCTTTCAAATATCTTAAGGCATTTTAGTATCACATTTTTAGCCAATTGGATTGGTGGAGGACTGTTGATTGGTTTGTCCTATGCGTTTCTGAATAGAGATGAAGATACCTATACAGATTAGACTGCTTGCGTGTATATGTTCAGGATAAAAGTAAGAGAAGGGAAATTTCTCTTCTTTTTATTTGCTTTCAAAAAATGAGAGGATAACATTTGTCAACATGATAACATAAAAAGTAGTAGTTTTGGAATTATAAATTTAACTATATCCGCTAACAAACCGTAGAGAATACTAGATTATGATACAATAAAACTAGTTTTGTATAAGAAAAGAGATTGTATGAAAGATTTATTGAAATATTTTAAAGGTTATATCAAAGAATCCTTATTCGGACCGCTTTTTAAATTGTTAGAAGCAAGTTTTGAGCTATTAGTGCCGATGTTGATTGCAGGAATTGTCGACCAAGCAATTCCTAAAAAAGATAACACGCATCTTTATACGATGGTCTTTTTGTTGGTTACCTTGGCATTACTTGGTGTTATAGTAGCAGTCGTAGCTCAATATTATTCCTCAAGAGCAGCAGTAGGATTTACGCGTCAATTGACAAAAGATTTATATCAAAAAATCATGCGTCTGCCAAAAGCTCAGCGAGATAACTTGACAGCATCTAGTTTGGTTACTCGTTTGACAAGTGATACTTATCAAATTCAAACTGGTATTAATCAATTTCTTCGTCTGTTTTTACGTGCGCCGATTATTGTTTTTGGTTCCATGATTATGTCATTTTTGATCAGCCCAAGTATTACATTCTGGTTTTTACTTATGGTTGTAATCTTAACTAGTATTATTTATATCATGTCACGTTTCGTCAACCCACTTTATGCTAATATTCGTCGGATTACAGATAATATTGTCAGTATGACACGTCAACAATTACAAGGTGTGCGTGTTATCCGTGCTTTTGGACAAACAACTAAAGAAATTCATGAATTTCAAAATATCAATGAAAACTATAAGACTTGGCAGATAAAAACAGGAATATTGTCTAGCTTGATTAGTCCGTTGACCTTTTTAGTAGTGAATAGCACGCTACTCATAGTTATTTGGCATGGAAATCTAGCGATTGGACATGGTTTACTAACGCAAGGGAAATTAGTTGCTTTGGTCAATTACCTTTTGCAAATTTTGATAGAACTATTGAAATTAGCGATGCTTGTCACCTCTTTGAATCAAAGTTATATTAGCGCTGGACGAATTCAAGAAGTTTTCGAACAGGAGGGAGAAGATGTTCTGGCAGAGTTACCGATTGTTTACTCTGTGGGTGATCACTCTATTTCTGCTCAAAATGTTACGTTTACCTATCCACAAGCCGCTCGTCCAGCATTAGAAAATATTTCGTTTGATTTATCATCTGGTCAGACTTTGGGAGTGATTGGAGGAACAGGAGCAGGGAAATCAACTTTAGTGCAGCTGTTGGCACATTTGTATGAGGCAGATGCAGGCCAGTTGGCTATTTTTAAAAATAATCGAAGTCCTCGAAATCTTAAAGAATGGCGTTCTTGGATAAGTTTAGTACCACAAAAGGCAGAATTATTTCGAGGAACCATTCGCTCAAATTTATCTTTGGGATTAAATGATAATGTGAGTGATAACCATCTCTGGTGGGCTCTTGACATTGCGCAAGCTAGTGATTTTGTACGAGAAAAAGAAGGTCAACTAGATGCTGTAGTAGAAGCATTTGGTCGAAATTTTTCTGGTGGTCAACGTCAACGGCTGACGATTGCGCGAGCTCTAATACAAAAGGCCCCTCTTCTTGTATTAGATGATTCCACTTCAGCACTTGATTATTTGACAGAGTCTAAGCTATTGCAGGCTATCAAAGAGCAATTAAAGGATACGAGTTTGGTTTTAATTTCTCAACGAACTAATAGTCTGCGTACAGCTGACCAGATACTTGTCTTGGATAAGGGACATCAGATGGCTCTGGGTGCACATGAGGAGCTGATCCAAACGAGCGATATTTATCGAGAAATTCATCTCTCACAACATAGCAGGGAGGAAAAGCATGAAAACTAGATATTCTACAAGTAGGTTGAAGCGTCTAGCGAATGATTTATTACAACAACGTTGGCTTTTTCTGTTAGCCACGGTTGGAACGATTGTTCAAGTTGTTTTGACAATTTATTTGCCGATTTTGATTGGCGAGGCTATTGATAGTGTTTTATTTCCTGATGCTGGTCGATATTTGCTTCCAATTCTTTCAAAAATGGGGATTGTAATTGTTGCCAATGCAGTAGTTCAATGGCTCAATCCTTTAATCTATAATCAGTTGATTTATAGTTATAGTCAGCAACTTCGTAATGCTGTCATTCAAAAAATTCATCATCTTTCCTTGGCTTATCTTGATCGTCAAGGAAGTGGTGATTTAGTGAGTCGCTTAACAACGGATGTGGAGCAGTTAAATAATGGGTTGCTCATGGTTTTTAATCAATTTTTTGTAGGTGTACTGACTATTCTTGTAACAATTGTGACAATGGCAAAGATTGACTTTTTCATGATGGCATTGGTCTTGCTATTAACTCCCTTATCTATGCTGATTGCGGATTTTATCGCTCGTAAAAGCTACAAGTTGTTTCAAAAACAGACAACAGCTCGGGGGCTTCAGACACAATTTATCGAAGAAAGTCTCTCTCAGGAAAGTTTGATTCAAAGTTTTAATGCTCAAGAGCAGTTCATTGCGAGCTTTACAAAGGGGAATGAAAGCTATGCGAACTATTCTCAGGAAGCGATTTTCTATTCCTCGACTGTCAACCCAGCAACGCGTTTTGTAAATGCTCTTATCTATGCGATGATTGTAGGATTTGGTGCAGCTCGTATCATCAATGGTTCCAGTTTTACAGTTGGACAATTAGTAACTTTCTTAAATTATGTGAACCAATATACTAAACCATTTAACGATATTTCGTCTGTCATGGCCGAATTACAAAGCGCCCTTGCTTGTGCAGAACGCTTGTACACGATTTTAGATGAAAAGGAACTTGTAGAAATTGGAAAAGAAGAACTTACGAGTGAGACTGTCTTTGGAGCTATTCATTTTGAACATATATGTTTTGGTTATGAAAAAAACAAGCCCTTGATTCATGATTTAAATATGACCATTCCTGCGGGAAGCAAAGTTGCTATTGTTGGGCCAACTGGCGCAGGAAAGTCTACCTTGATCAATCTTCTGATGCGCTTTTATAATGTGGATGCGGGCAAGATAAAGCTAGACGATCGAGATATTACAAATTATACTCGAATGTCCTTCCGCCAGCAGTTTGGCATGGTGTTACAAGAAACGTGGCTGAAAAAGACTACAATTCATAATAATATTGCTTTTGGGCGACCAGAAGCGAGTCGAGAAGAAGTGATAGCAGCTGCTAAAGCAGCGAATGCACATTTTTTTATTCAGCAATTACCGAATGGTTATGACACTTATCTAGCGGACGCAGGTGACTCTTTATCACAAGGACAACGGCAGTTATTGACGATTGCGCGTGTTTTTCTAGCTGTACCTAAAATATTAATTTTAGACGAAGCAACTTCATCCATTGATACACGAACCGAAGTGCTTATTCAAAAAGCTTTTAATAAGCTAATGGTAGGAAGAACCAGTTTTATCATTGCTCATCGTCTGTCTACTATTCAAAATGCAGATATCATCTTGGTTTTGGTTGATGGTGATATTGTCGAACATGGCAGTCATCAGGAATTGATGCAAGCGAAAGGTATGTATTATCAAATGCAGACAGCGCAGGGAAGTTTGGCTATTTAAAATTAACAAATGGAAAAACTTAGGGAATGATATACTATTTGAGACAAATTCAAAGGATTGTTATCATATTTTCCCACATCTTGTTTTTAGTGTAAACTGTCATATAGTTTTCAAAACTTATAATTGTTCTTTCCTTACTTGCTCTAGTCCAGTTTCAGTCAGGCAGTAGATTTTCTGACAGACTTCTTTTAGAAAAGTACGATCATGGGACACAGTAATAAAAGCTCCAGTATAGCTTGTAAAAAGTTTTCGAATTTGTGGCTGCGAAGTAGGAGAAAAGTTACGTGTTGGTTCATCTAATAACAAGACATTTGCCTGATCTAATACCATTTTTAGCAGCAGCAATTTGGCCTTTTGTCCACCAGACAGTTGAGAAATGGGATGATGTACTTCGTTGCGCGTGAATTGCAGACTGGCTAGGTGTGTGAGGATTTTTTCTCGCTCAATAGCCTCTCCTGTGGATGTTAGAAAATCTATTGGAGAATCGACTTCGTTTAAAATATCATGATAGTTTTGAGGCATATATCCTAGTGTAATGCCTCTCTTTTCTTTCAGTAGATGTCGCAGTTCTTTGAGAAAAGTAGATTTACCGACACCATTTTTACCAATAATCCCAATCTTCTCCTGTCCCAAAAGTTCAAAGTTAATATTTCGTACTAAGATATGTTCTTCTATCTTTAAACACATTTGTTGGATAGTAAGTACTCTTTTTGTCGATGGAAGAGGGGAAATGGCAGGAAATTCCAGAATGATAGCATCTGCTTGTGTTGGTAACTCTGTCATTTTAGTGGCTTCTCGATTAAAACGTTTTTCTTGCGAGAGAATATTTTTCATTTTTTTGGCTAGTAATCTACCAGCTGTGCTGTCATGAGTATGACGCAAGACATGCTCCACACTTTGTTTGACTCGCTGGTGTTTTGCCATTGCTTTTTGATATTCTTCTCGTTCTTTTTTTGCATCCTTTGTTTGCTTTTTAAATGTCTCCTGTCTCTCTTGGCTATAATTCTCATAATCAAGATTTCGAACAGTCGTTCGAGCTTCCTGTTTTTTCTTAATCAATTCCAAATGAATGATTTTTGTCGCTACATGGCTCAAAAGACTTTCATCATGTGAAACAAAGATAACTGTTCGAGGTGTATTTTGGAGAAAATTTTCTAGCCATATTAGAGTATCTAGATCTAAATCATTAGAAGGTTCATCTAAAAAGAGAAGGTCCCAATCAGTAGAGAGGATTTTTAAAAGTTGAATTTTTAATAGTTCGCCACCAGATAAAGAGGCTATTGTTTGCTGGCTAGTAAAACGTTCACTCTCAAAATGGAATTCTTGTGCAAAGCGGTAAAGTTTGTTGTAATCTAACTCTACTTCCACATCTCCAAAAAAATAGTCGTTAAGGGAGAGTTTTCTTTCATTTTTAGGTAAACTTTGCGGCAAATAAGCATAACGATTATAGCTTTTTTGAATCTCTCCCGTATAACTAACATAGTCCGAAACAAGTGCGTCATTCATGAGCAATTTGAGAAGAGTAGATTTTCCATTTCCTTCTTCTCCGATAATGGCAATTTTATCACCTGTATTAACAGTAAGTGACAAATCACTAACCATGTTTTTGAAGTCTTTTAAATGTGTAATGGTTAAATGTCGAATTTGTAGCATATATGTCTCCTTATGATGTTCATTGTCATTTTAGAGCTAAGAAAAACAGCCCTATTTACCTAGTAGAGCTGTTTTTGCTTTTGGGTTGCTAACAAATATTGCAAAGCAAGTAGTTTGCGATGGATATATTTAGCCTTGAGAAGTAAAAATATCTTCTTTGAAAATGAGCAAGAGCACAACAAAAAATCTACTAGATAAAGTTTCCTTTAAGCAATAGATTTTTTGTACATAAGCTCCTTACCTCCGAATTTTATTGATTTTAATATAACAAAAAAGTGATTTAATGTCAAAAGAGACCTGAGTTAAGTTTTCAATCGGGAATAAATTAATAGGAATATAAAAAATCCCGAAACAATTTTCGGGATGGAGTGTTACTACACATTCAAGACTTTATCTAAGAAGTCCTTTAGACGTGGGTGCTGTGGATTATCAAAAATTTGATCGGGTTTGCCATCTTCTAAAAACTCTCCATCAGCTGTAAAGATGACACGATTGGCTACTTGGCGAGCGAACCCCATTTCATGAGTTACGATAATCATAGTCATGCCTTGCTTGGCCAATTCTTTCATAACATTGAGAACATCTCCAACCATTTCAGGATCAAGAGCAGAAGTAGGTTCGTCAAAGAGCATAATATCAGGATTCATAGCAAGTCCCCGTGCAATTGCGACACGTTGTTTTTGTCCACCTGAGAGGCTATCTGGCATGGCATCAGCTTTATCAGAGAGACCGACTTTTTCTAATAATTCCATACCAAGTTTATCTGCTTCAGCTTGTGTCATTCGTTTATGCTCAACAGGTGCAAAAGTGATATTGCCCAAAACTGTCATGTGAGGAAAGAGATTGAAGTGTTGGAAAACCATACCAATATTTTCACGAACGAGGTCAACATCTGTGTTTTTGTCGGTGAGATTGAAACCATCTACGGTAATCGATCCACTTGTAACTTCTTCCAATAGGTTCAAGCTACGTAGAAAAGTTGATTTTCCTGAACCTGAAGGCCCGATGATACAAACGACATCCCCTTCATAGAATTTGGTTGTGATTCCTTTTAGGACTTCGTTTTCCCCATAGTATTTATGTAAATCGTTGACATCAATTTTTAACTTAGCCATTATTTAATCCTCTTTTCTAAGCGTTTTGCAAGTCTAGTCAAAAGAGTAATGATAATCAGATAAAAAATTGCTAGGATAGCATACATTTTGAAACTTTGGTAGTTACGAGCAATGATGATTTTACCTGTTTGGAAAAGTTCGACAAGACCAATGGCGGAAACAATTGTTGTATCTTTCAAAGCAATCACAAATTGATTGACGAAATTTGGCAACATGATTTTTGTTGCTTGTGGCAGAATAATCTTTCTCATTGTCTTGGAATAAGAAATACCAAGACTGCGACTGGCTTCCATTTGTCCAGCTGGAACAGCTTGAATCCCACCACGAACGATTTCTGCAATGTAAGCTCCAGCATTGAGTGAAAGAGCGATCGTGCCAGCTACAAAATCATTAATTGGATTTTGATGACCTGTCATTGATTCAATAAGGTTTGGGATGCCCCAGAAGATAAAGGCAGCTAGAATCATAAGTGGGATCCCACGAATAACGTCTACGAAGACTTCTGAGATAATGCGGAGGGCTTTAACAGGACTTACGCTAAACATCCCAAAGATGATGCCGATGATCATAGCGATTGCAAATGACAGAAGTGCGAGTGCTAAAGTAATTCCAAGACCACTTAACAATTGCTTATAGTTATTTTGAAGGAGCCCCCAAATAGTTGTTTCATCAACTGTACTGCCTGAAGAGCTAGTATTTGAGCTCGATTTTTTTAGATATTTATCAAGAATTTTTTGATATTGCCCATTTTTCTTGATATTTGCTAAACCATTATTAAACATTTGGATCAATTCAGGATTACTACCCTTTTTTACGGCAAAAGCAGTATCTCCAATAGGAGTTCCTTTGATTGGTGTTTTCAGTTTTTGGCCTTGGCTAATGGAGTATTTAACAACAGGTTCGTCATCCATAACGGCATCCACAGAACCAGAGTTTAAACTGTCATACATAGAAGAAGCATCAGCGAATGTTTTAATTTTGTAATCATATTTACTTTGACTTTTTGTTAAGAAAGTTTGTGAAGCAGTTCCGTTTTTAACACCGACTGTTTTGCCTTTCAAGTCTTTATAGGAAGTAATCGTGCTTGTTTCTTTGATTGCAAGGATAGCGTTTGCAGTATAATATGGTTCTGAGAAATCAAAGGTCTCTTTACGAGCATCTGTCACAGACATCCCTGCAATCATTCCATCGGCTTGTCCGGATTGTACAGCATTTAAAGCAGCATCAAAACCAGGATTTGTGATTTCGATCGTGAAACCTTGGTCTTTGGCGATAGCTTTTATCAAATCCATGTCAATCCCAGTATATTTGTTATTACTATCTTGGAAAACGAATGGTGCAAAGGAAGAATCGCTAGCAATGGTATATTTTGCTTTGACAGGAGTTGCTTTTTGGCCAGCAGGAGTAGTAGTTTCTGGAGTGGAACTAGTTGCCTTTGTAGCTCCTGTCCATTTTGAGATGATTTTATCAAGAGAACCATCTTTTTTCATTTGAGCAAGTGCTTCATTGAATTCTGTTACTAGATACTCATACTTGCTTCCTTTTTTGACACCAAATGCAAAGCTACCAACAGCTTCCCCTTTCATAGAAATTTTTAAGTTTTGGCCTTGCTTGATAGCATATTCAATAACGGGCTGATCATCCATCATAGCATCAATTGAACCAGAGTTCAAACTATTATAAGTCAAATCAGTTGTATCAAAAGTTTTGATAGTAAATTTATATTTGTCTTTGATTTTTTCTAGAAAACGTTGGGCAGCAGTTCCGTTTTTAACCCCAACAGTTTTTCCTTTTAGTTGTGAATAACTTTTAATTGCATGTGTTTTAGTCGTTGCGATGACGACTTTTGTATCATAATAAGTATCAGACATGGTGAAGACTTTTTCGCGGTCTTTGGTTTTTGTCATTCCAGCCATAATAGCATCTGCCTGACCAGATTGAACAGCATTGACCGCTGCATCAAATCCAGGGAAAGTCATATTGATGTTCCAACTTTTTAGTTCAGCGACTTTATTGATAATATCTACGTCGATACCTTTGTAAGTTTGATCGGAATCTTTAAACTCAAAAGGTGCATAGGCTGTATCAGATACTACTTTGATTGCATCCGCATGGATATTAATTGTAGCAAATAGTGGTAGTAAAGCTAACAAAAAAGCTATGATTTTTTTCTTCATGAGTCTCTCCTTTAAATAATATTTTTAAATTATACCAGAAATATCTATAGAAGGCAAATTATTTGTATTTCTATGTTACATTTTATAACATAGAAATACAAATAATTGTACTTTAGTAAAATCAAGATAGTGTTATAAAAGATAATTTTCTGTTTAAATTTCGTATTCTAGATAGTGATTTTCAGTTGCATCACATTCTGCATGTTTTGTTAGTGGTATACGTTTGTTTGCGTTAGTTTGTGAAAGCAAGATTGTAAGGAATTAAATTTCGATATTTATAGGACTTGTGTTAGCATTGTTCAGTTTAAGGAGATGGTACAGGAATGGATGCTGCATTTAAATGATAGTCTATGTATTGGATACTTAGAAAGAAGCTAATTTACAGCAGTATTGAAATTTAGAAAGCCCAGAAGCTGAGATAAAAGAAGTCAGATTCTTGATTCATATATTTATAACTACAAGACCAATTTGTTGCATGGACTCTAAGATAGTAATAAATCAATTTTTATAGTCTTACTCAAGTTTGTTACCCTGCTCTGTCTGCATATCCTAAGTCGGTGATATTGCAAGAATTGTGATAAAATATATAGAAGATAATGTTAAAGGAAAAGAATAATGATAAATAGAATTACGGACAATGAATTTAAGTTGGTTTCCAAGTATGAGCCGTCAGGAGATCAACCACAGGCAATTGAGGAATTAGTTGACAATATTGAGGGTGGAGAGAAGGCCCAGATTCTCATGGGGGCGACAGGTACTGGTAAGACCTATACCATGAGTCAAGTTATTGCTCGAGTTAATAAACCGACTCTGGTTATCGCCCATAATAAAACGCTGGCTGGTCAGCTTTATGGTGAGTTCAAGGAGTTCTTTCCAAATAATGCAGTAGAATATTTTGTTTCCTACTATGATTATTACCAGCCGGAAGCCTATGTACCCTCTAGTGATACCTATATTGAAAAGGACAGCTCGGTCAATGACGAGATTGACAAGCTCCGTCACTCAGCGACATCAGCCCTCTTGGAGCGTAACGATGTGATTGTCGTGGCTTCGGTCTCATGTATCTATGGTCTAGGTTCGCCTAAGGAATACTCTGATAGCGTGGTTAGCCTACGTCCGGGTCTAGAAATTTCCCGAGATAAGCTACTCAATGATCTGGTAGATATCCAGTTTGAGCGTAATGACATTGACTTTCAGCGGGGGAAATTCCGGGTTCGAGGCGATGTGGTGGAGATATTCCCAGCTTCTCGGGATGAGCATGCCTTTCGGGTAGAGTTTTTTGGTGATGAGATTGACCGCATTCGAGAAGTAGAAGCGTTGACGGGACAAGTTTTGGGTGAAGTGGATCATTTAGCAATTTTCCCTGCTACTCACTTTATGACAAATGACGAAAATATGGAGATTGCTATTGCTAAAATTCAGGCGGAGCTGGAGCAGCAACTTGCTATCTTTGAGAAGGAAGGCAAGCTTTTGGAAGCTCAGCGCTTGAAGCAACGCACGGAGTATGACATCGAAATGCTTCGTGAAATGGGCTATACAAATGGCGTTGAGAACTATTCTCGCCACATGGATGGTCGAAGCGAAGGAGAGCCTCCTTATACCCTTCTGGACTTTTTCCCAGACGATTTCTTGATTATGATTGACGAGAGTCACATGACCATGGGACAGATTCGCGGTATGTACAATGGTGACCGCTCTCGTAAGGAGATGCTGGTTAATTATGGCTTCCGCCTGCCGTCTGCCTTGGACAACCGTCCGCTGCGCCGGGAGGAGTTTGAGAGTCATGTTCACCAGATTGTCTATGTATCGGCTACGCCGGGCGACTATGAAAATGAACAGACGGATACTGTTATTGAGCAGATAATCCGGCCTACAGGGCTTCTGGATCCAGAGGTGGAAGTCCGCCCAACTATGGGGCAGATTGATGACCTTTTGGGAGAAATTAATGCCCGTGTCGAAAAGAATGAGCGAACCTTTATTACGACTTTAACCAAAAAAATGGCAGAAGACTTAACTGACTATTTCAAGGAAATGGGTGTCAAGGTCAAGTACATGCACTCAGATATCAAGACCTTGGAGCGTACCGAGATTATCCGAGACCTGCGCTTGGGTGTTTTTGACGTTCTGGTTGGGATTAACCTGCTACGCGAGGGAATTGACGTGCCGGAGGTTAGTCTGGTGGCAATTCTCGATGCAGACAAGGAAGGTTTTCTCCGCAATGAACGTGGCCTGATCCAGACTATTGGACGGGCAGCCCGCAACAGCGAAGGTCATGTGATTATGTATGCCGACACCATGACCCAGTCCATGCAGCGCGCTATTGATGAAACTGCCCGCCGTCGAGCAATCCAGATGGCTTATAATGAAGAGCACGGCATTGTACCGCAGACAATCAAGAAAGAAATCCGCGACCTAATTAGTGTGACCAAGGCTGCCTTGCCAGACAAGGAAGAAACCGTCGAAATCGAAAGCCTTAATAAGCAGGAGCGCAAGGACATGATCAAGAAACTGGAAGGACAGATGCAAGAAGCTGCCGGACTTCTGGACTTTGAACTGGCCGCTCAGATTCGTGATATGATATTGGAAATCAAGGCGATGGATTAAAAAATATAGTTAGAACCAAAGTTGCAAACTAAGCTCTTAATTACTTCTCTAGTCAATAAGTCACTATGTGAAAAAAAGTTAGAGAAGTTTAAGCGGAGGAATTGAAGTGAAAAAGGAACTAATTAAACTAATATTTATTTTCTTTATTTCAATTTTTGTGATAGGCATGATACCGATAGTTCAATTTATTTGGGCATTTTTGCCGACAAAACTTGTTACGAAAGAGGAAAAGCAGCATATTGAATATGTTGTGAACACAGCTTTTGAAGATAATTTAGGAGTGAAGGTTAAGAAAATAGAAATTCCAACTTTGGTTAGTCGTGTTACTTATCAATACGAAGTAAAAGTTCAATTAACTGAAGGTGCAAACAAAATTTTAACAGATAAGTTAGAAGAAGGGATTTTTTCCTATTACGCTAATAGCGACGATGAACCATCTTCGATACTAACAGATCTTACCTTTTCTTCTGTCTTAGATACAAATTCTCACCCTATGCTGAATGCCTTATACTTTGACAAAGAGTCTGTTCTAAAGTCAGTGAAGTTTAAGAAGCTAGATGCAGATTTAGATTACGATGTAACAGACGCTAAAAAGGGCTTTTACCGAGATTTGGTTCAAATCAAAAAAGAACTAAAATATAATCCCAAGACAGAAAAGTATGACGCATCAGCAGGTGAAATAAAGAAATTGAGGAAAGATATGATTCAATTGTCAGAAAAGTATGTGGCTCAATTGAATTTGTATCTCAATCTGGAAGGTCGAATTCCTGATGGTGCGACTCTAACTGATTATGTTGATTTTGCTACCTTACCTAAAAATGTTCATGTAGTTGTTAGGGGAGAGAATGGTGAATTAGATAGCAATGGTTTTCAGGCGAAATAATCTAGATAGATTTATTCAAGGAGGAAAGCAAATGGTCATCACTATCAAAGCAATGGAAACAGCTGAGGAGATAGAAGGGAAATCCCGAGTTCATTGGCAGACATGGCGTGAAGCTTATGATGAGATTTTGCCTGCGGAATTTCAAGAGCAGATGACTTTAGACAAGTGCCGGTTTTATAGTCAAAAGTATCCTGAGAATACCTTGATTGCCTTGGATGATGCTAAAGTGGTTGGCTTTGTTAGCTACGGTGATTTTCGAGATCCAGCTACTATAGCAGGTGAAATTTTCGCCTTATACGTCTTAAAAGATTATTATGGCAAGGGTAAGGACAGCAGTTAATGCAGGCTGCTTTTGCTGCTTTGGATGGTTATCAAGAGATTATATTATGGGTTTTAGAAGATAACAAATGTGCCGTCGCCTTTTATGAAAAAATGGGTTTTGCTTTTGACGATGAGGAAAAGGTCATTGACTTAGGAAAATCCGTGAAAGAAAAACGAATGATTTACATTAGAAACACTAACAGTTAGTTTGAAAATAATAGATATATTTTTAAGGAGCACACATGCGTTATGCACTTTTACTCCGTGGCATCAATGTCGGCGGGAAAAACAAGGTCCTTATGGCTGATTTGAAGAAAGATTTGGCTGGGTTGGGTTTTGAAAATCCAGTTTCCTACATCAACAGCGGCAATCTTTTCTTTGATAGCGAGGAGCAGGAGGAGAGGATTCAGGAGATATTGTCGGCTTATTTTAGACAGTCTTATGATTTTCCTCTGCCTTTCGTCCTTGTCAGCTCTGCCATGCTTCAAAAAGAAACAGCAAATCTTCCTGCTTGGTGGCAGGATGAAACTGCCTTTCGGCGAGATGTTCTCTTTTATCTGTCCGAGACCGACAAGGAGAGCGTTCAAGAGCTGGCAGGCAGTTGGGCAAATGACAAGGAGCAGCTGTATTTCGGGCAGACAGCTTTCTTTTATAGCAATGCTGACCAAGCGGACTATCTCAAGTCCAACTACCATAAGAAACTGCTCAAATCATCTAGTTTTTACAAGCAACTAACCATCCGAAACGGCAAGACTTTCCAGAAGATAGTGGAGTTAGTAGGTACAATTCAAAAATGAATAATTGATAGATTTTGGTCTCCTTTTTGCTAACAAATTTATTATTTGAAAAAGATTCAAGTTAAAGTAGCGAATTAAGTTGAACGTTTTTAACACTTATGGTATTTTCGTTGTTGAGCAAGAATATATTGATAAGAGACCTATGTATTTTAGTGTGAACTTTGAAACATCTATATACTAAAATTATGCTATAATAAATGCTATGTATACCAAACCAACTTCTGCCTATGTACACATTCCGTTTTGTACTCAAATTTGTTATTATTGTGACTTTTCTAAGGTTTTTATCAAAAATCAGCCAGTTGACGCCTACTTAGAGCACTTGCTTCAAGAATATACTTCTTATGATATAAAGCATTTACAGACGCTTTATATCGGTGGTGGGACACCGACAGCTCTTTCAGCGCAGCAGCTGGAGTTTTTATTGGCAGAGCTGACGAAAAAGCTGGATTTGTCACTGTTAGAAGAACTGACTATTGAAGCCAATCCAGGGGATTTGGATCCGGATAAGATTGCTGTTTTAAAGGTTTCGCCTGTGAACAGGGTATCTTTAGGTGTTCAGACTTTTGACGATCGCATGCTCAAGCAAATTGGCCGAAGTCATTTAGAAAAAGATATCTATGAAAACATCGCCAATCTGAAGCTGGCTGGATTTGACAATATCTCGATTGATTTAATCTATGCGCTGCCCAAGCAAACTATGGATAATGTGCGAGAAAATGTAGCCAAGGCTGTTGCGCTAGATATTCCTCACATGAGTCTTTACAGCTTAATTTTAGAAAATCACACGGTTTTTATGAATCGGATGCGACGGGGAAAACTCCCTCTGCCTAAAGAAGATTTGGAAGCAGAGATGTTTGAATACATCATTGAGGAGTTAAAAAAAGCTGGTTTTGAGCACTATGAGATTTCCAATTTTTCTAAACCAGGTTTTGAGAGTCGACATAATCTTATGTACTGGGACAATGCGGAATATTTTGGTATCGGAGCTGGGGCTTCTGGCTATGTCAATGGGGTTCGCTACAAGAATCATGGTCCTATCCGTCATTACTTAGAGGCGGTCGAAAAAGGTAATGCCCGTGTGAGTGAGGAACATCTTAGCAAGCAAGAGATGATGGAAGAAGAAATGTTTTTGGGATTGCGCAAGAAGTCGGGTATTTCTAAACAACGCTTTGAGGAAAAATTTGGTATTCCTTTTGATCGGCAGTACGGTCAAGTTGTAACAGAACTGACAGAGCAAGGGCTCTTAGTACCTGACAAAGACATTGTCCGTATGACTAAAAAAGGTCTTTTTTGGGGCGATACGGTTGCAGAAAAATTTATATTGGAGTAGATTATGGGTTTAACTTATCAAATGAAAATGAAAATTCCTTTTGATATGGCAGATATGAATGGTCATATCAAACTACCTGATGTTATTTTGCTATCATTACAGGTATCAGGGCTGCAGTCCATTGATTTGGGGATTAGTGACAAATCTATGCTGGAAAAATATAATCTAGTCTGGATTATCACGGATTATGATATTGATGTAGTACAGCTGCCTAAATTTGGGGAAGAAATGACGATTGAAACAGAAGCTTTGTCATATAATCGTTTATTCTGTTATCGTCGGTTTACTATTTATGATGAAGCAGGAAATGCTATTATTAATATGTTGGCTACTTTTGTCCTTATGGATAGAGATAGTAGAAAAGTGCATGCAGTAGAGCCAAAGATTGTTGCACCTTATGAAGCAGAGTTTTCTAAAAAATTGATTCGTGGTCCGAAGTATCCAGATTTGAAAGAACCAATTAGCAAAGATTACCATGTCCGCTTTTACGATTTAGATATGAACGGCCATGTTAATAACAGTAAGTATTTGGACTGGATTTTTGAGGTTATGGGTGCAGATTTTCTCATGAAACATATTCCTAGAAAAATTCATCTTAAGTATGTCAAGGAGGTCCGACCTGGCGGACAAATTACCTCTAGCTATGATTTGGAGGGCTTGGAGAGTAATCATCAGATTTCTAGCGATGGTGATATCAATGCCCAGGCAAGTATAATATGGAGAAGTTGTGATGACAGAAGATAGTAAATGGTTAGAATGGGCAACTCGTCTACAAACTTTAGCACAAAATGGATTAGCCTATAGCAAGGATGAATTTGATATTGAGCGATTTCAGGAGATTCGTCAGATTGCAGCTGAAATGCTAGTCACTCCTTCTGGTATGCCACTTGAAAAAGTAAAAGATCTGTTTTGTAATGAAACGGGTTATCAAACACCGAAATTGGATACACGTGCAGCAATTTTTAAAGACAATATGATTTTGCTTGTTCAAGAAAAAAACGGACTATGGGCTTTGCCGGGCGGATGGTGTGATGTGGATCAGTCTGTAAAGGACAATACAATAAAAGAAGTAAGAGAAGAGGCAGGCTTAGAAGTTCAGGCAGACAAACTGATTGCCGTTTTAGATAAACATAAAAATAATCCAGGAAACTCTACCTCAGTACATCACGTTACCAAAATATTTGTTTTGTGCACGAGCTTAGGTGGGGAGTTTAGAGCAAATGCTGAGACGATAGCCTGTGGTTATTTTGCTTTAGATGCATTGCCGGCATTATCTGAATCTAAAACGACTACTCAACAAATTGCAATGTGTTTTGAGGCGCAGGCATCTAATAACTGGGAAACCCGATTTGATTAATAACGTACAGATTTAAAAGTTGAAATAGAAAACTATTTTCAATTTATATAGATTAGAGGTTTTAAATTAGAGGAGAAAATGAGTGACTTATAAAGGCTATTTAATTGATTTAGACGGAACAATTTATAAAGGAAAAGAACGTATTCCTGCGGGTGAAGCTTTTGTACATGAGTTGCAATGGCGCAACATTCCATATTTATTTGTGACGAATAATACAACACGTACACCTGAGACCGTTCAGGCTATGTTGGTGGAACAATTCAATGTTAAAACACCTATTGAAACGATTTATACAGCAACTTTGGCAACGATTGATTATTTAAATGATAAAAATCTAGGAAAGAAAGTCTATGTTATCGGCGAGGCTGGACTTAAAAATGCTATTTCAGAAGCTGGTTATATCGAAGACACCGACAATCCGGATTATGTAGTTGTTGGTTTGGATTGGGAAGTAGATTATGAAAAATTATCGATTGCTACTTTAGCTATCCAAAAGGGAGCCCATTTTGTAGGAACCAACCCTGACCTTAATATTCCGACAGAACGTGGTCTTATGCCCGGAGCGGGATCTATTGTTACTTTAATTGAGGTCGCAACTCGTGTAGAACCTGTTTATATAGGTAAGCCCAATGCCATCATCATGGAAAAAGCTGTTGAACACCTTGGGTTGCCACGTGAAGAGGTAATTATGGTTGGTGATAACTATCTTACGGATATTCGAGCTGGGATTGATAATGGCATCCCTACACTTTTGGTGACAACTGGATTTACTCGTCCAGAAGAAGTAGCGAGCTTACCAATCCAACCGGATTATGTGCTTTCTAGTTTAGCGGAGTGGGATTTTGATGCACACTAAACTAATATTTTGGCTGAGTATGTTTTGTTTCTTGGCAACCGCAATTTTGTTGACAATTTATCTCACTTGGCTGTTTTATCCTTTGGAAATTTCTTGGTTACACTTAGAAAATAAAGTGTATCTCAAATCTACAACGATTCAGTACAATTTTAATATTTTGATGAATTACCTAACCAATCCATTCCAGCAAAAACTCTCAATGCCCGATTTTCACTCATCAGCAGCAGGATTGCATCATTTCCAAACTGTGAAATATCTTTTTCATCTGGTTCAGCTTGTTTTCCTAGCAACCTTACCAGTAGTTTATTTGTTTGTAAAACATATAATTAAAAAAGGTTATTTATCTGTTTTTTCAAAGGCCATTTTGAGTATTGTTTGGTTGCCAATTATTGTTGGAGCTATCGCATTTGGGATCGGATTTGATGCGTTTTTTACTCTCTTTCATAAGATTTTATTTATTGGAGATAATACTTGGCTATTTGATCCTAGGAAAGATCCGATTATTTGGATTTTACCAGAAGAATTTTTCCTCCATACTTTTCTGCTATTTTTTGCCATTTATGAAAGTTTTGGCCTGTTGCTCTATAGTCAAAGTAAAAAAAGTTGTTAGAAGAAGGAAGGAAACTGATGCAAACAAATCAGCAAGTAAGAAAAGATATTGGTTTATTCTCTGCTTTATGTTTACTATATGTGATTGTAATGGCAATGGTTGGCCTGATTTATCAAACGATTGTAACCTTATTTCAAGCTAGTCGTTATTTTGGCAATCTTGAAAAGATTCAAAAAGCAACTGAGAACTTTATGGCACGAGATGGTAGTTATTATTTGATTGCTGTCTGTGTAGGAGTTTTTATCTTTTGGGTGTATCGAGACGGAAAATTATTTAAGTCTGATTTACGAATGCAGAAAAGAGCTATGACTTCAAAAACGTTTGGGATAGTCTTATCTTTCTTGCTTCTGGGTCAATTAGGATTCGTCTTATTTAATCAGATTTTTGAAACAATCTTTAATTTATTTGGTTTTACTATGCTTAAAGCTGTCGAATCAGCTTCGGCAGGTTCAGATAGTGTTTCTATGTTTTTGTATGCAAGCTTTTTTGGACCTGTTTCAGAAGAATTGATTTTCCGTGGGGCAGGTTTAAGAACGTTTGAAAAATATGGAAGAATCTTTGCAATTCTGATGTCTTCGCTTTTGTTCGGTCTGTTTCATGGAAATTTCCCACAGTTCTTTTTTGCAACTTTTGTGGGAATTATCTTCTCATACGTGACCTTAGAGTATTCAATCCTCTGGGCAATGGCTTTTCATATTTTTAATAACTTAGTCATTGGAGATGGGTTAACTTATGTCTATTCTTTCTTGCCAGATAATGCAGCTAGTCTCTTGCATTTGATTATCCTTTTGATCGGGGCAAGCATCGCAGCCATTTTCCTGTTTAAAAATAAAACAGATATAAAAAGGTATGTACGAGAAAATTGTGCATATCCAGGAGCATATCGGCAAGCTTTCCGCTCCGTCTGGTTTTGGCTTTTCGCATGTTTGATGTGTCTAACGTCGTTGACATTGATAAGGCATTTATAAAAGAGAGTTTTGAAAGGACTTTCAACTTTCTTTCATTTATGATAAAATAAAGGTAATAAAAGAGGAGTGTGTCAATCATGGAACAAACATTTTTTATTATAAAGCCAGATGGTATAAAACGTGGTTTGGTTGGAGAAGTACTGAAGCGCGTGGAACGACGTGGTTATAAAATTGAACGATTAGAAATGAGAACGAATGTTCCAAACCATATAATTGATCAGCATTATGAAGCTCTATTATCAAAGGCTTTTTATCCCGCAATTCGTGAGTATATGACAAGTGGGCCTTTGATTATTGGTGTGCTATCGGGTAACCAAGTGATTTCAGGTTGGCGTTACATGATGGGTGCTACTCGTCCAGAAGAAGCTCTACCAGGGACGATTCGTGGGGATTTTGCGCAAGCAGCTGAGGATGGTGCAACGATTCAAAATGTTGTCCATGGTTCAGATTCTGAAGCATCAGCCAAACGTGAAATTGCTCTTTGGTTTGGAAAGTGAACAAGAAATATGAATGTGAAACTGAGAGATAAGAACGCCTACCGCTCTTCTCTCTCTTTTTTACTGTGAGAATCATGTCTGGTGTGTTATAATAAAAAAGAATTGATGATGTTTTAAGATATTGAAATTAATTGTTTTATCAAGGAGGAGATATGTCAGATAAAAAGATTCATTTGGTCATTATAACGGGAATGAGTGGCGCTGGAAAGACTGTAGCAATCCAATCTTTTGAAGATTTGGGCTTTTTTACAATTGATAATATGCCTCCAACGCTTCTTCCTAAATTTTTGCAACTGATTGAAACCACACAAGATAATGATAAGATTGCAATGGTTGTAGACATGCGTAGTCGATCCTTCTTTTCTGAAATTCAGAAAGTTTTAGATGAAATCGAAAATAATGATGGACTTGATTTTAAAATTTTGTTTTTAGATGCTGCAGATACAGAATTGGTTGCTCGTTACAAGGAAACACGACGAAGTCATCCGTTAGCAGCAGATGGTCGTGTTTTAGACGGAATTAAGTTGGAGCGGGCATTACTTGCACCACTGAAAAATATGAGTCAAAACGTGGTAGACACGACGAAATTAACACCGCGTGAGTTGCGTAAAACCATTTCTGAGCATTTTCTAGATCCAGCGAAACTCCAATCGTTTCGTATAGAGGTGGTAAGTTTTGGTTTTAAATATGGTATTCCTTTGGATGCAGATCTTGTTTTTGATGTTCGTTTTTTGCCAAATCCTTATTATCAACCAGAACTTCGTCATCAGACAGGGCTTGACAAACCAGTTTATGATTATGTGATGAATCATACAGAGTCAGAAGAATTTTATCAACACTTAGTAGATCTTATAAAGCCTATTTTACCAGGCTACCAAAAAGAAGGAAAATCAGTTTTAACAATTGCTGTAGGTTGTACAGGTGGTCAGCATAGAAGTGTAGCTTTTGCTCAACGTTTAGCCGATGATTTGACGAATGATTGGACTGTTCATTCGTCACATCGAGATAAAGATCGCAGAAAGGAAACGGTAAATCGTTCATGAGAAAACCAAAGATTACTGTTATTGGTGGTGGAACAGGAATTTCTGTAATTTTAGATAGTTTACGTAAGAAAGATGTGGATATTGCTGCTATTGTGACAGTTGCTGATGATGGCGGAAGTTCAGGTGAATTACGAAAAAATATCCAACAATTAACACCACCAGGTGATTTACGAAATGTTTTAGTCGCGTTGTCCGATATGCCTCGTTTTTATGAAAAAGTTTTTCAATATCGCTTTGCAGAAGAAGATGGCGCTCTGGCAGGACACCCACTTGGAAATTTGATTATTGCTGGAATTTCAGAAATGCAGGGTTCTACTTATAATGCCATGCAACTGTTGACCAAATTTTTTCACACAACTGGGAAGATTTATCCGTCCTGTGACACGCCTTTGACGCTTCATGCAGTATTTACGGATGGAAGTGAGGTGGCTGGAGAAAGTCATCTGGCAGAACATCAAGGGATGATAGAAAGGGTTTATGTTACTAATACTTACAATGACCAAAAACCAGCTGCTAGCCGCAAAGTAGTGCAGACGATTTTAGAAAGCGATATGGTTGTTTTGGGACCTGGGTCATTATTTACTTCTATTTTGCCTAATTTAGTAATAGAAGAGATTGGGCAAGCTCTTTTGGAAACCAAAGCAGAAGTCGCTTACGTTTGCAATATTATGACGCAGCGTGGAGAAACCGAGCACTTTACTGATAGTGATCACGTAGCTGTTTTGCATCGTCACCTAGGAAAACCATTTATTGACACTGTTTTAGTGAACATAGAACAAGTTCCTCAAGAGTATATGAATTCTAATAAGTTTGATGAATATTTAGTACAAGTTGAACATGATTTTCAAGGGTTAAAAAAGCAAGTTCCTCGTGTGATTTCTTCTAATTTTCTTCGTTTGGAGAATGGCGGAGCTTTTCATGATGGGAAGTCTGTGGTGGATGAGCTGATGCAAATTATACAGGTGCGTCGCAAATGAGTTTTACTATTAAAGTGAAAGAAGAGTTGATTGGTCTTGGCAAGGAAGAGAAAACAGAATTATCTGCTATCATTAAGATGTCAGGGAGTTTAGGAATTTCTAGTCAGGGTTTGACGTTATCTGTTATAACGGAAAATGCAAAAATTGCTCGCCATATTTATGAATTATTAGCAACTTTTTATCAGGTTAAGTCCGATATTCGCCATCATCAAAAAACAAATCTTCGGAAAAATCGTGTTTATACTGTTTTTTTAGATACAAATGTAGAGCAAATTTTAGCTGATTTGCACTTGGCAGACTCTTTTTTTGGAATTGAAGCTGGTATTGATCAAGTTATTTTATCAGATGATGAAGCTAGCCGAGCTTATTTGCGAGGGGCTTTTCTGTCAAGTGGTAGTATGCGCGATCCAGAATCAGGAAAATATCAGTTGGAGATTTTGTCGGTTTATTCTGACCATGCTGAGGATCTAGCGGCCTTGATGCGAAAATTTTTGTTGGATGCGAAAACAATTGAACGTAAAAAAGGTTCGGTGACCTATCTGCAGCGGGCTGAGGACATCATGGACTTTTTAATTGTGATTGGTGCTATGAAAGCAATGACAGAATTTGAATCATTCAAACTTGTGCGGGAGGCTAGGAATGACTTAAATCGAACAAATAATGTGGAAACGGCCAATATTGCTCGTACAGTAACGGCTAGCATGAAAACCATTCACAATATTAGCAAGATTATTGATACAATTGGTTTAGAGGGTTTGCCTGTTGATTTACAGGAAGTCGCTTATCTGCGTGTCAACCACCCCGATTATTCTATTCAGCAATTGGCAGATAGTCTTAGTAAGCCTCTGACGAAAAGTGGTGTCAATCATCGTTTGAGAAAAATCAATAAAATTGCAAATGAACTGTGAAAATCAGTATCAATAATCTATATATTATAGATTAAAAAAATATAAAAATGTTGTAAAAAAGTATTTGATTAGTAATAGCAAGTCTGATGTTATCGTTTTTCTAGTCAAATGATTCTAACTTTTTTACTTTTTTTATGTTTCCTCTTGCCAACATCCTATTTGTGTGTTATATTTAACTAGTTAAATATAAACCAGTTAAATAAATAGGAGACTAATATGAAATACAATAAAAAGCTTTTAACATTAGCGGGAATTATTTTAGCTTGTAATCTTTGCTTGACTGCTTGTCATTCGCGTTCGTCTAATCACTCAAATAGTAAGGATAAATTAAAGACTAAACAAAGTGTAAAAAAGAAGAACAAAAGCAGTAAAAAAGGACAAGTTCCTGGTGTAGATAAACCAACTGATGACGGTTTTCTTTTTACTAGTGAATCTCAAATTAAAGCTAGAACAAGCGATGGTTTGATTTTAGATCATGATGGGCATACACATTTTATTTTTTATTCTGATTTAAAAAATAGCAAATGGGCTTATCTGATTCCAAAAGACGGGCAAGCACCTGCTACCTCTCCTCAATTGACAAATCAAACAGGAACTGTGGATGATGGCTATATTTTTAATCCTAAAGATATCGTTTCAGAGGATCAGTATGGTTATGTTGTCCGCCATGGAGACCATTATCATTACATTTGGAAACATTCTTTGGGAAATGGTTATCAAGGACAACACTATAGCCCGAATCCATCTGGAAATGGTGCAGGACAGATTTCTCAGCCAAATTATACACCGACACCATCTACCCCTCAACATCAGGGGACAGATAAACGTCAGTTTGCGGGGATTGATTTTCCAACGAGTGATGGATTTTTGTTTAACGGCAAGGGAATAACAGGAAAGACACCTACTGGTTTGTTAGTAGATCATAATGGGCATACACATTTTATTCCTTATGAACAGCTGATTCGCTCACCATGGGAATCTTTGATTCCAGCAGAATACAAAAAGGATGCTGAAGATGCGTATTACGGTAGAAAAAGACAGACACCACCATCTCCAGCACCTTCTAAAGAAGATGAAGAAATTGCAAAGAAAAAGGCTTATTTGGCTCAGCAATTAGGAATAGATGAAAACTTAATTGAAGTGATTGATACGGAAAAAGGAAAGGCATTCCTCTATCCACATGGCGATCACAAACATTCGACATTGATTAGTGAAATTGATACTAGCAAGCCGTTTGATCCTCACGGTAATCCACATGCTCATGATAAAGTTGGTATGGCAACTTTAAAAGCATTAGGATTTGATGATGAAATCATTGAAGATATTTTACATGCCACTGCCGACACACCATTTCCTTCAAATGAAACAGATTTGGAAAAAATGAAAGCATGGTTAGCGACTGTCAAATACTTAAATATTGGTCAGCGAAAAGATCCTCTTGAACGCAAAGGTTTACATCTCATGCCAAATCTTGAAGTTCTTGGTATTGGTTTTACACCTATTAAAAACATTAGACCTGTTTTGCAATTTAAGCACCTAAAGCAACTTTGGATGACAAAAACAGGGGTTACTAACTACGATTTCTTAAAAGAAATGCCAACTTTAGAAGGATTGGATATTTCACAGAATGGTATCTCCGATTTATCTTTCTTGAAGGATTATCCAAATCTTAAAACGGTCGCAGCAGCAGGAAATAACATCAGTAATATTGCACCTTTGGCTCAGCTAAAGAATCTAGAATCATTGAATCTTGATTATAATAACATCTCCGATATTGTTGCGTTGACACATCTATCAAGATTAAAAGCAGTCAGTTTAGAGTATAATCAACTGCAGGATGTATCTGCTTTGAGTCAAAAAGCAGAATTAACCAAGCTATTCTTATCACATAATCCTAACTTGGATATCAATACACTGAAAGCTTCGCACCTTGAAGAATTAACCGTTGACAATTCAAATGTTCGAAGCTTGGACTTTTTGAAGTCAAATCCAAATTTAACCACTCTTAGTATGAATGGTAATCGCTTGACTTCGCTTACAGGTATTGAAGTTGCGAAGAACTTAGTGACATTCTCTGCTAATCAAAACAATATCAATTCTTTAACGATTCAAGGTACTCAAACTTCCTTAAAGAATTTGAGTTTAGGTGAGAACGAACTAAAAAATTTGGAAGGTGTAAATCAATTTACAGCTTTAGAAAATTTGAATGTTACTAAAAATAAAATCACAACATTATCACTTCAAAAACCAAATACCACAGTTACTTATATCGATGTTAGTTATAATCATATTTCAAAAGAAGAACTTGAATTGAATGAAAAACGAATTCCAAAGGCTTTGGCGAAATATTTCACAGCTGTTCAAGGCGGTAGTATTAACAATAATACCTCTGATACAAAAGATGAAAAAAATAAGGAAGCTCAAAAGGATAAGCAGGCTAAGGAAGCGGTTGATAAAGAGAAAGAACATTCGGATAAACCAGCTCCTTCTGTAGAAACTAGCAGTAAATCAGACAAAAGAGAAGCTGATAAGCCGGCTGCATCTTCTGAGGAAGCTTCTAGCAAGCAGAAGGCAGAGTCAAAAGATACGACTAAGCCATCATCGGAAACATCTAAAACTTCCGAAAAAGATAATTCAAAAAATGAGCAAACAAAACTAGCAGAAAAAGAAAGACAAAATGGTTCAACAGCGAATAAAGTAGCTGAGAAATAATCTTTATTAACTCCATAAATAAAAAATGCAATTTTTTCTTGAAATAGTTTTGAATTTGTGATATAGTTATAAAAATTAAATAATCCTTTAAATCTGTCCCGTGAGGCAGACAAGGAGTCAAAGTATAAGATGGTGTCGCACAGTGAGGCTGTTAGTAGTTTCTCTGTGCTTGCCTAGATTTTCTGAAGTCTCCTTGTGAAGGAGACTTTTTCTATTTTTAAGGAGGCTTTCTATGAAAACGAAAGAAGTTGTTGATGGTTTGACAATGAAACGTGCTATTACACGCATTACTTATGAAATCATCGAACGCAACAAAGAGCTAGACAAGATTGTCTTGATTGGTATTAAGACCAGGGGTGTTTACATTGCCCAACGGATTCAGGAACGGTTGGCACAGCTTGAAAAGGTCAATGTACCTATCGGTGAGTTGGATACTAAACCATTCCGTGATGACTTTAAGGTGGAAGAAGATACGACACACGTTCCGGTTGATATTACAGATCATGAAGTTATCTTGGTGGATGATGTGCTCTATACAGGACGCACCATTCGTGCCGCTATTGATAATTTAGTTAGTTTGGGACGTCCGTCACGCGTTAGCTTGGCTGTTTTAGTAGACCGCGGACACCGTGAATTGCCGATTCGAGCAGATTATGTGGGTAAAAACATTCCAACTAGTCGAACAGAAGAAATTATTGTGGAAATGATAGAACAGGATGGTCAAGACCGTGTCTTGATTGCGGAGGGATTATAAGAAAATGAGTCAAGATGTAAAATACGATGTTCATGATATGCCAAAGCCGGGTCTGCTTGTAGGATTGTCATTTCAGCATTTGTTTGCGATGTTTGGAGCGACGGTTTTGGTTCCAATTCTTGTTGGAATTGACCCAGCAGTTGCCTTGTTTTCAAGTGGTCTTGGAACATTAGCGCATTTAACAGTTACTAAATACAAAGTACCAGCTTATATGGGTTCTAGCTTTGCTTATATTGCAGCCATGCAAATGTTGATGAAAACAGACGGTATCGCTGCTGTCGCTCAAGGAGCTATTACTGGCGGTCTGGTTTATTTCATCGTAGCACTTGTTGTGAAGTTTGCAGGGAATGCTTGGATTGATAAGATTTTACCGCCAGTTGTGGTAGGACCAATCATTATGGTTATTGGACTAAGTCTGGCCAGCACAGCGGTAAACGATGTCATGTTAAAAGATGGTAAATACAATTTAACTTATTTCATTATTGGGATCGTCACTCTCTTTTCAGTCATTCTTTTCAATATTTATGGTAAAAAGATTGCGGGAATTATTCCAGTACTGTTAGGCTTGATTGTAGGGTATGTCTTTGCGCTCGTTCTTGGAGCAGTAACAGGCGAAGACATCATTTCCTTTACAAAAGTGTCTCAAGCTTCATGGTTTCATGTCCCACCTATGCATCTTCCCTTCTTAGACTATAGTGTGAAATTCTACCCAAGTGCAATTTTAACAATGGCGCCAATTGCATTCGTGACTATGACAGAGCATTTTGGTCATGTCATGGTACTGAATAGTTTGACCGAAAAAGATTTCTTTAAAGACCCGGGATTGGATAAAACTCTTGCCGGAGATGGTCTTGCACAAGTGATAGCTGGGATTTTTGGTGCACCACCAGTGACTAGTTATGGTGAAAATATTGGTGTGATGGCTTTAAATAAAATCTATAGCGTTTATGTTATTGCAGGTGCAGCAGTACTTGCGATTGTGATGAGTTTTGTCGGAAAAGTATCGGCACTCTTACAATCCATTCCAACTCCAGTTCTAGGCGGTATTTCTATTGCGCTCTTTGGAGTCATCGCTTCTAGTGGTTTGAAAATTTTAATTGAAAAACAAACAGACTTTGATAATAAGAAAAATCTGTTAATTGCCAGTGTAATTTTAGTTGCAGGGATTGGCGGCTTAACCTTGCAACTTTCAGGTCTACAAATTTCGGGAGTTGCTTTATCAACAGTTCTTGGAATTGTGCTCTATCTTATTCTGCCGGAACCTAAAAATTAGTTTGGACACTTAGCTTCATTAAAAGAAATACCTCGTATCTAATAAAAGGAGAAATCACATCATGTCATCTAATCAAATCGCTCTTAAAAATGTTGTCTCTATGGAAACTCTTACAAATGCTGAAGTCTTAAGTTTGATCAAGCGCGGCATTGAATTTAAAAATGGAGCGAAAGCTCATTATGATGAACAACACATTATCGCTAACCTCTTCTTTGAACCTTCCACTCGTACGCACAAAGCGTTTGAAGTAGCAGAATTAAAACTGGGTTGTGATTTATTGGATTTTGATTCAAAAACGAGCTCCATTAATAAAGGTGAGACTTTGTATGATACAATTTTAACGATGTCAGCACTTGGAGTGGATGTCTGTGTCATTCGTCATCCAGAGGTTGACTATTACAAAAAATTAGTAGAAAGTCCAACTATTACAACTTCAATTGTAAATGGAGGGGACGGTTCTGGACAACATCCAAGTCAAAGTTTGTTGGATTTGATGACCATCTATCAAGAATTTGGACATTTTGATGGACTAAAAATTGCGATTGCAGGGGATCTAGATCACTCACGAGTTGCAAAATCAAATATGCAAATTTTAAAACGGCTTGGAGCAGAACTCTATTTTGCAGGTCCAGATATATGGAGAAGTGAAGAGTTTGCTGATTATGGACAATTTGTCACACTTGATGAAGTCGTTGACCAAGTGGATGTTTTGATGCTTCTGCGCGTCCAACACGAGCGTCATGATGACGATTCGCTCTTTTCAAAAGAAAATTACCATAAAATGCATGGTCTAACACAGGAACGATATGATAGGCTGAAAGATACAGCAATCATCATGCATCCGGCTCCGGTAAATCGTGATGTGGAAATTGCAGACCACTTAGTGGAAGCTCCAAAATCTCGTATTGTAGAGCAAATGACAAATGGTGTATTTGTTCGGATGGCAATTATCGAGTCTGTCCTAAATGGACGAAAAAAATAATAAGCATTAATACGTTGTTGCAATAACAAACGGAGGGGAAAGATGGAAAAGCGCTTGTTAATTCTGGAAGACGGGACAGTATTTGAGGGAGAGGCGTTCGGTGCTGATATTGATGTGACTGGAGAAATCGTGTTTAATACAGGTATGACCGGCTATCAAGAATCTCTTACAGATCAATCTTATAATGGACAAATCTTAACCTTTACTTATCCGTTAATTGGAAATTATGGAATTAATCGTGATGATTATGAATCAATTAATCCCACTTGCAAGGGAATTGTCGTTTATGAGTGGGCACGCCGAGCTAGCAATTGGCGTAATCAGATGACATTAGACGAGTTTTTAAAGGCCAAGAAAATTCCAGGAATTGCTGGTATTGATACACGTGCATTGACTAAAATCATTCGGCAGCACGGGACGATGAAAGCGACATTAGCTAATGTGGGCGATCAAATGGTCCATCTACAAGATCAGTTGAAAGCGACAGTTCTGCCAACTGACAATATCAAACAAGTTTCAACAAAAACACCTTATCCAGCACCGGGAGCGGGTCGTAATATTGTGTTAGTTGATTTTGGATTGAAACATTCAATTCTTCGTGAGTTAGCAGCACGCAATTGTAATGTGACAGTTGTTCCTTATGATACAAGTGCAGCAGATATTCTGCACCTACATCCTGACGGTGTCATGCTATCCAATGGGCCAGGTAATCCAGATGATGTACCGCAAGTGCTAGAAATGATTCGAGGGATTCAAGGGAAAATTCCTCTTTTTGGTATCTGTATGGGACATCAACTCTTTAGTAAAGCAAATGGCGCTCAAACCTATAAAATGAAATTCGGTCATCGTGGTTTTAATCATGCGGTGCGTGAAATTGCAACAGGGCGGATTGATTTTACTAGCCAAAATCATGGTTATGCTGTTAGTAGGGAGAATTTTCCAAACGAGTTGATGGTTACGCATGAGGAGATTAATGACAAGTCTATTGAAGGGGTACGGCATCGCTTTTTCCCTGCTTTTTCAGTACAATTTCACCCTGATGCTGCACCAGGTCCACATGATGCTAGTTATCTTTTTGATGAGTTTATGGAAATGATTGATGCTTTTCAATTAGAAAAAGCTAGCAAGTAATATTTAATGTCGTCCAGAGAGGCGACGAATGAAGAAAGGAGAAGGGCAAGTTCTCGTATTTGCTTAACTGAATACGGGCTGCGGACTTTGCAAAAAAGATAAGTACATCCTAGACGCGAGTGTCGTTGGCTGCTTTTCTATTTTTGCTATATCCGCTTAACGCCCTTAATATCTTATAAATGCCTAAACGTACAGATATTAAAAAAATTATGGTAATTGGTTCTGGTCCAATTATCATTGGACAGGCTGCTGAATTTGATTATGCAGGAACCCAAGCCTGTCTTGCTTTAAAAGAAGAAGGCTATAGTGTCGTTCTGGTCAATTCAAACCCAGCGACAATCATGACAGATAAAGAAATTGCTGATAAGGTCTATATTGAACCGATTACTATTGAATTTGTAACTCGAATTTTAAGAAAAGAACGTCCCGATGCAATACTGCCAACTCTTGGTGGACAGACAGGTCTTAATATGGCGATGGAATTATCAAGAGCTGGGATTCTTGATGAGTTGGGTGTTGAACTTTTAGGAACCAAGCTGTCTGCTATTGATCAGGCTGAAGATCGCGATCTTTTCAAACAATTGATGGAAGATTTAGAACAGCCTATTCCAGAATCTGATATTGTTAATAGCGTTGACGAAGCTGTTGCATTTGCTGCTAAGATTGGCTATCCAGTCATTGTTCGTCCGGCATTTACTCTTGGCGGCACAGGCGGCGGTATGTGTGCAGATGAGAAAGAACTTCGTGAAATTGCTGAAAATGGTCTCAAACTGTCACCTGTAACGCAATGTCTGATTGAGCGTTCTATTGCTGGCTTTAAGGAAATCGAATATGAAGTTATGAGAGATAGTGCAGATAATTCTCTAGTTGTCTGTAACATGGAAAATTTTGATCCAGTTGGTATTCATACAGGGGATTCTATCGTTTTTGCGCCAACGCAGACACTTTCAGATATCGAAAATCAAATGCTGCGTGATGCTAGTTTAAAAATTATTCGTGCCCTTAAGATTGAAGGTGGTTGTAATGTACAGCTGGCTCTGGATCCGCATAGCTTTAAATACTATGTCATTGAGGTTAATCCACGTGTCTCACGTTCATCAGCTCTAGCTTCTAAAGCAACTGGCTACCCTATCGCTAAATTAGCTGCCAAAATCGCTGTTGGTTTAACTCTGGATGAGATGATTAATCCAGTTACGGGGACAACTTATGCCATGTTTGAACCAGCTTTGGACTATGTAGTGGCTAAGATTCCGCGTTTTCCATTTGATAAATTTGAACATGGTGAACGTCGTCTTGGAACACAGATGAAGGCGACTGGTGAAGTCATGGCTATTGGGCGTAATATTGAAGAAAGTCTTCTCAAAGCTTGCCGTTCCCTTGAAATCGGTGTTTACCATAATGAGATGCCAGAACTTACTAATGTTAGTGACGACGCTTTGGTAGCCAAAATTGTTAAAGCTCAAGATGATCGTCTTTTCTATCTTTCTGAAGCTATTCGTCGTGGATATTCCATTGAGGAACTGTCGGATTTAACAAAAATTGATCTTTTCTTTCTTGATAAGCTCTTGCATATCTTTGAAATTGAAACAGAATTAGCAGCCAAGGTTGGTGATATTGCTATTCTCAAAGAAGCTAAGCACAATGGTTTTGCTGATCGAAAAATTGCTGATATCTGGCAGATGGGAGCAGACGCTGTTCGCAAGCTTCGTCTTAACAACAAGATAATTCCTGTTTATAAGATGGTTGATACTTGTGCGGCTGAATTTGAATCTGCAACACCGTATTTCTACTCGACTTACGAATGGGAAAATGAGTCCATCAAATCAGAAAAAGAATCCGTCATTGTTTTGGGTTCAGGTCCGATTCGTATCGGACAGGGAGTTGAATTTGATTATGCGACAGTTCATTCTGTAAAAGCCATTCAAAACGCAGGTTATGAAGCTATTATTATGAATTCCAATCCTGAGACTGTTTCAACAGATTTTTCAGTTTCTGATAAACTTTATTTTGAACCGCTAACTTTTGAAGATGTTATGAATGTAATTGAGTTGGAGCAACCTAAAGGTGTCATTGTTCAGTTTGGCGGACAAACAGCTATCAACTTGGCAGAACCATTATCGCATGCTGGTGTGACAATTCTGGGTACGCAAGTAGCTGATCTTGACCGTGCAGAAGACCGTGATCTTTTCGAGCAGGCTTTAAAAGATTTAAATATTCCTCAGCCGCCGGGACAAACAGCAACAAATGAAGAAGAAGCGGTCGCTTCGGCTCGTAAAATTGGTTTTCCAGTGCTTGTTCGCCCGTCTTACGTTCTTGGGGGACGTGCTATGGAAATTGTTGAAAATGAAAACGATTTACGCTCTTACATGCGAACAGCTGTAAAGGCCAGTCCTGATCATCCTGTCTTGGTTGATTCTTATTTAGTCGGTAGTGAATGTGAGGTAGATGCCATTTCTGACGGTAAGGACGTTCTTATTCCCGGCATTATGGAACATATTGAGCGTGCCGGTGTCCACTCAGGAGATTCTATGGCTGTCTATCCACCACAAACTCTTTCAAAAGAAGTTCAGGCAACCATTGCAGATTATACAAAACGCTTGGCTATCGGACTAAACTGTATCGGGATGATGAATATTCAGTTTGTTATCAAAGACGAAACCGTTTATGTTATTGAAGTTAATCCGCGTGCCAGTCGAACAGTACCGTTTTTATCTAAAGTGACAGATATACCAATGGCACAAATTGCTACTAAATTGATTTTAGGAAGCAGTCTGACTGAACTTGGCTATAAGGATGGCCTTTATCCAGAAAGTCAAACTGTTCATGTTAAAGCTCCAGTCTTTTCCTTCACCAAGTTAGCTAAGGTTGACAGTCTTTTAGGACCTGAGATGAAATCTACAGGCGAGGTCATGGGGACTGATTCAACTCTTGAAAAAGCGCTTTATAAAGCTTTTGAAGCATCTTATTTCCACCTTCCTGCTTTCGGTAATGTCATTTTTACCATTGCTGATGATACTAAAGAAGAAGCATTGGCCTTAGCACGTCGCTTCTCAAATATTGGTTACAGTATTTTAGCCACGGAAGGTACCGCTAAATTCTTTAAAGAAAATGGTATTCAAGCGCAATTAGTTGAAAAAATTGGTACAGATGATTATAATGATATTCCAGCCTTTATTCGTAAAGGCAAGGTTCAGGCAATTATCAATACGGTCGGAACAAAGCGAACGGCAGATGAACATGGCCAGGCTATTCGTCATTCTGCCATTGAACATGGAATCCCACTTTTTACTGCGCTTGATACAGCCAATGCCATGCTTCAAGTTTTAGAAAGCCGTAGCTTCATGACAGAAGCGATTTAGACTAGGTTAAGATATATTAAGTTTTATGCAAACCTTTTCAATTCTTGAAAAATCTGTTATAATGAAAATGAAAATAGTTATTAGAGGAGAGTAGTATGTCTAAAAAAATCATTGGGATTGACCTAGGTGGCACATCGGTTAAGTTTGCGATTCTAACCCGAGAGGGAGAAGTTCAAGAAAAATGGTCTATTAAGACAAATATTTTAGATGAAGGCAGTCATATTGTTGATGATATGATTGAATCTATCAATCATCGCTTGCGACTATTGGGACTTGGGGCAGAAGATTTCATTGGAATTGGCATGGGTTCACCTGGTGTTGTAGATCGTGAAAAAGGGACGGTTATTGGGGCTTATAATCTCAATTGGAAAACTTTACAACCTGTAAAAGAAAAAATTGAGAAAGCAACTGGTATTCCTTTCTTTATTGATAATGACGCAAATGTAGCTGCCCTTGGCGAACGTTGGAAAGGTGCTGGTGAAAATCAGCCCGATGTTGTATTTATGACTCTAGGAACAGGAGTCGGTGGTGGTATTGTCGCGGAAGGTAAACTGCTGCATGGTGTAGCTGGAGCAGGAGGAGAATTGGGGCATATTACAGTTGATTTTGATCAACCAATCCTTTGTACTTGTGGCAAGAAAGGTTGTTTAGAAACAGTAGCTTCTGCAACAGGTATTGTTAATTTAACGCGTCGCTATGCTGATGAATATGCTGGAGATGCAGATTTGAAACAATTGATTGATAACGGCGAAGATGTTAATGCAAAAATAGTCTTTGACTTAGCTAAATCTGGAGACGAACTAGCTCTCATTGTTTATCGGAATTTTTCTCGTTACCTTGGTATTGCCTGTGCGAACATTGGATCAATCTTAAATCCATCAACGATTGTTATTGGTGGTGGTGTCTCTGCTGCAGGAGAATTTTTACTAGACGGTGTTCGTAAGGTTTATGAAGAAAATTCTTTCCCACAAGTGCGTACTTCGACAAAACTGGCACTTGCAACGCTTGGAAATGATGCAGGTGTCATTGGAGCGGCTTCTTTAGTTCTTCAATAACCCTTCCAAAAAGAAAAATAATTCAAATAAGGCATTTACAATTTTTATAAAATTTGTTATGATATTAGTTAGTGCGTAATGGAAGCACTAGAAAACGACTAATCCGCTGTGGTCTTGAATCGTAAGATTAGTAAGATAGGAGAAGAAAAATGAATCCATTAATCCAAAGTTTGACTGAAGGTCAACTTCGTACTGATATTCCTGCGTTCCGTCCTGGTGATACTGTTCGTGTTCATGCGAAAGTTGTCGAAGGAAACCGCGAACGTATCCAAATTTTCGAGGGTGTGGTTATCGCTCGTAAGGGTGCAGGTATTTCAGAAAACTATACTGTTCGTAAAATTTCTAACGGTGTAGGTGTTGAACGTATCTTCCCACTTCACACACCCCGTGTTGAAAAGATTGAAGTAGTACGTTACGGTAAAGTACGTCGTGCGAAATTGTATTACCTTCGTGCATTACAAGGTAAAGCTGCGCGTATTAAAGAAATTCGCCGTTAATGTAGAAATAACTCTGTCTGTTGGCAGAGTTTTTCTCTAGTCCCCTTAGTTCAATGGATATAACAACTCCCTCCTAAGGAGTAGTTGCTGGTTCGATTCCGGCAGGGGACATCGTAATATACTGAAAGCTCTTGTTACTAAAGAGCTTTTGTTATGTTTGGCCAGATTTGTATATTTTGAAAGCGAAACAAATAAAAACTAAGGTGAGTTTTGTTTCTATAGTAGTGAGAGAAAGGAGGAAAATGTGAAAGCTTATTTTATTGGTGGTTTAGGATGCAATCGTTTCTATCCTCAAGACTTTTTCGACTCTTTGCATTTTCCAGTTGTTTATCTGGATATGTATGATTCTAAGTTGGAAGAACGATTAACTTCATTACAGGCTTTGAAAGACTGGTTTGTAGCACAAGTTGATATAGATGATGATATTCTGTTAATTGCCCACTCTTTGGGAGCAGATTTAGCAGTTTATCTAACAAGTGTTTATGATAATATTATGCATCTCGTCTTACTAGATGGTGGATATATTGATATGGAGCAGATTTGCCCTTTAAATGTAGAAATAGAAGATGCTTTGAATTATCTTCAAACGAATACTTATAGAAATTTAGAAGAAGCTATTATGGCAGAAAAGCAAAATGCCACTGTGTGGTCTGAAAATATAGAGAGAGCAGTTAAAAAAAGTTTTGTATTTGACGAAGTCCAAAGGTATTGGCATTTGAACTTCTCTGAAATACTGCTCACTCGTTTGTTAACTATTAGACGCCAAACTACAGGGAAACTATCTCTTTTACAGAATAGAAATGTGATATTGTTTATCCCAAGAGTAAATCAAAGTACGCCTATCTGGAAACAGAATGCTTTGAAAAATATTCCGGATTTTATAGACATTCTAGAAGTGCCTGGTTGTGGTCATTCCTTATATACAGAAAAACCAAAAGAAATAGCAGCATTACTCAAAGATAAAATAGATACTAAGATTCAATAAAATCGTTTCTAAACTAATTCGTATTTATCGGATTTAGTTTTTTTTATTTCTATTATTTCTGTATTGTTTCACTATTTTCTTTCTTTAGTTTTAGGTTTATTTAAGAAAAAATTCAGTCACTTTTAAGAAAAAGTGGATATGATAGGTACATTCAAAAGAAAGAGCATGAGGAGATAAAAATTTAAAGTTAAGTATATTGATTTGATACGCTTTATCATAAAGAAGAGCTGAATCATTGCAATGTTCTTTGTAACACAGTCTCTGAGTGCTTAAAAATAGAAAGAAGGAATTTGACAAAAATGAAACAAGAGAATACAAATAGAAAAGAGAAGATGATCATAGTGGAAAAAAGTACGAAATGGTGGATGACTGTTGTAGCAAGCGGATCACTTGCTGTCGGTCTTCTTGGCGGACTAGGTATTGGCTCATTGGCGACAAATGCGCTTAATCAGCAAACTAAAGTACAGACAAGTACGACAACTCAAACGCAAAAAAACCAACAAGGAAACCAAGGTGGCCCGGGAATACCTCCGGGTGGACAAAGTGGAAATAACCAAGGTGGTCCCAATGGAAGACCTTCCCAACAAAACGGTGACCAAAATGATAATGGTAATAGTCAAAGTGGATCAGGAAAGAGTAATAACTCACAGAAAAAAGCTCCATCAAATGCTGACGGGTCGACTAAATCAGACAAAAATAGTAGTACGACAGAAAATAATGACTCAAATACAACAAATTCTTAATATTTTAGAGAAAGTCATGCTATAATAGAATCAGAATAGCAGAAAGTCGGTAGATTGAGTTTTAACACGAAAATGTGAAATGGTACTTGATTCATGATTAAGAATGAGGAAGAAGTGAAATTTTAAAATTTTTAGCTCTTATCTTATTCTGAAAAAATCAGAATGCTGCTTAAATGCTCGGCTATTGCGCCGTTTAGTGCACAACGAATTTTTGATTGAGGGATATTTGTCCTAAACTCATATTTTTAGAAGGAAAAGCGTATGATTAAGATTCTATTAGTAGAAGATGACCTCGGTTTATCTAACTCAGTATTTGATTTTTTAGATGACTTTGCAGATGTCATGCAAGTTTTTGATGGTGAGGAAGGATTGTACGAAGCTGAAAGTGGTGTGTATGATCTTATCTTACTTGATTTGATGTTACCGGAAAAAGATGGTTTTCAAGTATTGAAGGAATTACGTGAAAAAGGTGTTACAACACCGGTATTGATTATGACAGCTAAAGAGAGTTTGAATGATAAAGGACATGGCTTTGAGCTGGGAGCTGACGATTATTTGACCAAACCATTTTATTTGGAAGAGTTAAAAATGCGGATTCAAGCTCTTTTGAAACGATCGGGCAAGTTTAATGAAAATACTCTTTCTTATGGTGATGTAACCATTAATTTGTCAACGAACACTACACTTGTAGATGGAAATGAAGTAGAGTTACTCGGAAAAGAATTTGATTTATTAGTATATTTCTTGCAGAATCAAAATGTTATTCTACCGAAGACGCAGATTTTCGATCGATTATGGGGGTTTGATAGTGATACAACCATTTCAGTTGTAGAAGTTTATGTCTCAAAAATTCGGAAAAAATTGAAAGGGACGACCTTTGCGAACAACCTTCAAACGCTTCGCAGCGTCGGATATATTTTAAAAGATGCTGAATAAACTAAAAAAAGCATGGTATGCGGATGATTTTTCTTATTTCATTCGCAATTTTGGTATTTTTACTCTCATTTTCTCAGCTATGACTTTGATTATCATTCAAGTTATGCGCTCAAGCCTTTATACAACGGTAGATAATAATTTAAAAAGCTTGAGTCAAGATTCGGCTTCTGTGATTAATTTAGCGCTTGCTCGAAAAGTAGGGCTAGAGCAAAAGTCAGAAAATGGAGAGCCTAAAAGTGGAACAGCTGATAAAGAGCTAACAGATAAACCAAATGTTAGTGCCAATACAGAAGTTATTTTATTTGATAAGAATTATAAATCAATTATTACAAGCAATAATTTTTTAGGGTTTAATAAACTTTCCTTTAATAGCAAGCAATTAGATCGTATTCGTCAAATTCAAGTAAAAAGCAATTACGGCCGAGAAGAAACCTATCGGATGGTTTTGTTTCAAGTGAAATTGCCTAATTTAGAAACCAATGTCAAATACGCAGCAGTTTTTATCAATATTAGCCAATTGGAACAAACTAGTCAAAACCATGAACAGTTGATTGTAGTTGTGATGATTAGTTTCTGGGGAATTTCCTTGATTGCTAGTGTCTATCTTGCACGAGTAAGTGTCAAACCGCTTTTGGAAAGTATTCAAAAACAAAAGAGTTTTGTCGAAAATGCTAGTCATGAATTACGCACACCTTTAGCCGTTTTGCAAAATCGTTTGGAGACTTTGTTTAGAAAACCAGAAGCTACCATTATGGAATCGAGTGAAAGCATCGCTTCTAGTTTAGATGAAGTGCGAAACATGAAAATGTTGACAACGAACTTACTTAATTTAGCACGTCGTGATGATGGGATTAAACCAGAGATTGGTGATATTGAACCCAATTTCTTTAATACGACCTTTACGAACTATGAAATGGTTGCCACAGAAAATGGAAAAGTTTTTCGATTTGACAATAGGATTCACCGTGTGATAAAAACGGATAAAACCTTACTGAAGCAATTGATGACTATCTTGTTTGATAATGCCCTGAAATATACAGACGAAGATGGTGTGATTGAATTGACAATCTCTGCAAATGATCGAAATTTGTTTTTGAAGGTTTCGGATAATGGTCCAGGGATTAGTACAGCAGATAAGAAAAAGATTTTTGATCGTTTTTATCGTGTTGATAAAGCACGGACTCGACAGACAGGTGGTTTTGGTTTAGGATTGTCGCTTGCAAAGCAAATCACAGAAGCTCTTAAAGGAACTATTACAGTGAAAGATAATAAACCGAAAGGGACTGTTTTTGAAGTAAAGATTGCGATTCGAACGGATAATAAAAAGAAAAAATAGATTTAGGATACTTTCAGTGTACCTGTAAAGAAAGTTATTCCGAAAGATGATAATAAAACACGACCAAGTTAAGACGAGTTGTTAGCTAATCTTGATTTGGTCGTGGTTTTTTCTTTCAAAATGATGTAACTAAATGAATTAAGTTGGGAGATTGAAAACTATTTTGTGTTTATACTGTCAGTTGGATAGAAGTATCGTCTGACTTTTACTTTGTTTGATTGCCTCGGGTAATAGAGAATATGAAATTCAGTTCGAATTTCACTGTGCTTCTTATTTTATTTCGCAGACCAGACGCTAACTGATTTTTCTACAACTGGGAAATTTGCCCAGCCGTCTTCCTCGATTATCACAGTTGAAGGGTTGTTTCCTAAGTAGTCTTTGAATTCTTTGCCGGCCCAGTTTTCACCGACATACATGCGTTTTGAATTTGCTTGATCATTTGTCAAAATAACAGCAATTGGCTGTCCATTGTCTTTGCCTGAACGAGTCCAAGCAATACAATGCTCGTCGTCAAAATAATCTTTCTGTTCACCATAAGCTAGGTTGAGACGAATATCTAATAATTTATCAAGAACTGTCTGGAAGCTGTCTTGAGCAAATTCCCCATTGACGCCATAGTAGTCTCCGTAGAAAACGCAAGGAAGGCCTGCTTCGCGTAATAAAATAAGAGCATAAGCAGCAGGTTTAAACCACTCTTCAATAGTTGATTCCAGCGCTTGACCGCGTTGTGTATCATGGTTATCAACAAAAGTAACTGCAGATTCAGGGTGGTTTTTGACGAGAGTTTGTTCAAAAATATTTCTTAAATCATAGCCAGATCCAGCACGGCTAGCATCAAACAAATTATGATGTAGTTTGACATCTACTAAATCAAAACGATAGTCAATGCTTCCTAAATAATCGTTGTTTGCTGTTTCATCACTATTCCAAAACTCTCCAAAGACATAGAAATCGTCCCCGTATTTAGCCGAGATGTCGCGGATAAAATTTCCCATAAAGAAAGAGTCGATATGTTTAATTGCGTCTAGCCGGAAGCCATGAATGCCTGTTGTTTTGATGAACCAATCCGCCCAATCATAAAGGTTTTGAATTACTTCTGGATGTTTAAAGTCAAGGTCAGCGTACATGAGATAGTCGAAATTTCCATTTTCATTGTCCACTAAATCATCGTCAGCCCACCCTTTGTTGTCCCCTTGAATGAGGTAAATCCCTGATTTATTTCGCTTAGCATCATAATCAGTCCCAGTAAAGTGATACCAATGCCACTCAAAATCATTATATTTTTTGTGGCGACCGGAGAATGTGAACTTGGTCCAGCCTTTTATTTCAAAAGGCTCAGAGAGGGCGACTGTACGATCATTTGGGTCAACTTCAATAACAGTAAATCGCTCTTTGTAATCTGCTGCTGCCTTGTGATTTAAAACGACATCTGCAATAGGCTCGATCCCATTTTTTTTGAGCGACTTAATAGCTTCCAAATATTCTTCTTTTAAGCCGTACTTCGTCCGAACGGTGCCTTTTTGGTTAAATTCCCCTAAGTCGAATAGATCATAAATACCGTAGCCGACATCATTGGAGCTAGTTGCTTTGAAAGCAGGCGGCATCCAAACCTTTCGAATTCCTTTAGAAGCTAGATGTGGGGCCTCTTTTGCTAAGCGATTCCAATGTTGTCCATCATTTGGTAGATACCATTCAAAATATTGCATCAATGTTTGATTTTCCATACGAGATACTTCTTTCTTAATTCTTAACTAACGGCTATTATTTTATCAAAATAATTCCGACAACGCAAACGTTTGCGTAATTTTAAAAAAGCGGGGGTGGTAAAATGGATTTAAACTATATAATAAGTCTATATTGACAAGTTCTTCAATAGGCTACGATGCACTAGAAGAGCTCGCTTCTAACAAAAGTGATAGGAAAAATTGATTTTAATTCTCTCTTGTCGGATTCATTTCATGATGATTAGACTTATTAATTTAATAAACCAAGATTTTTGTAAATTTGATAACGATATTTTGTATTTGGATAAACTTTAGCTCTGAAAATAAAAGCTATATTCAGTTTAGTTGGGAATATAGTTTTCTTATATTTTATGGAAGTTGCGCTAGGAAGTCATTCAACTCCTTTTGGTTGTGAAGGATTATCAATTTATTGGGATACATTGTTTGAAGCTTTTTATATTCTTTGCGAATGGCAAGAGTTCGTCCATCGTGTAAAATCCAGCGGATAAATTCCCAATCGAACTTTTCAGGGCAGCCTTCTGCCATACTGTCTCTTACCTTACCTTTGTTTTTTGAATAGCGCTTTGCAGCCCGAAAGAGACAATTCCAACGCGAAAAATTTAAAAAAATAATTTGGTTTGTTTGTTCCATCCTTTCTTCATAGTAGCAGGAGCTATAGTTTCCGTCTATCACCCAGTTTTCTTTTGATTCTAAAAAATTGTTGACTTGTGTTTGCATCCAGTTTCGCTCACTCATTTTCCAATTAGGGAGAAATTGTAGTGTATCTAAATGCAATTTAGGAATAGAGTAATATTGGGCTAAGGTAGTTGCTAAGGTAGATTTTCCTGCTCCGGAATAACCAACAACTGCAATTTTCATATGTGACCTTTCTATTTACAGCAACAAAAAAAGCTCCGTCGAGCTCTTTTTATATGATGCAAGATTATTTTGCAAGTTTTGTAGCAAGACGTGCTTTGTCGCGACTTGCCTTATTTTTATGAATCAAACCTTTAGTTTCTGCTTTATCGATAGCTGAACTTGCAGCACGGAAAAGTTCTTCAGAAGGATTTGCTTCAAATGCTTTAATTGCAGAACGCATCGCTGATTTTTGAGCTGAGTTTTTTTCGTTTTGTTTAACGTTTAATCCAGCGCGTTTAATAGCTGATTTAATATTTGCCAATGTTTTCACCTCCAATGATATACTAACTATCTAATTATATATGAAAAGTTAAGATTTGACAAGCTTTTTTATTTTTTTAAGTAAATTTCATCAATCATATGATTTTCCGTTTTATGAAGAATGATTTCAGCTCGGTTACGTGTTGGTTCAATATAATCTTGTAAATTGACAAGGTTGATTGATTTCCAGACATTTTGAGCAAATTTCATGACTTCGTTTTCTGGTTGAGAAGTAAAAGGGTGATAATAGTTGGTTGGATCTTCTTTAGCTAAAGTGAGTAATTTTTTAAAGCGATCTAGATACCATGTTTCGATATTTTTAACTTCTGCATCCACGTATATTGAAAAATCAAAGAAATCCGTCATATAGAGACGCTCATTTTGCGGATTTTGAAAAACATTGATACCTTCAACGATGACAAAATCTGCAGCTGTCACAGACTGTTTTTCATCAGGAACAATATCATAAATTTCGTGAGAGTAAACAGGAATTTGGAAATTCTGTCCGTTTTTGATATTGTCAAGAAAGTCAAGTAGCAGTTCCATGTTATAACTTTCTGGAAAACCCTTACGTTTTAGAAGATTTTGTTTCTGTAAGTAAGCATTTGGATAGAGAAATCCGTCTGTTGTTACCAGTTCGACAGTAGCATTTGAAAATGTACGAGATAAAAGGATTTGCAAGAGCCGGCTGGTAGTAGATTTTCCAACAGCGACACTTCCAGAGACACCTATGATAAATGGTTGTCGTTTACTTGCTTTCTGTAAAAAAATTCCTTTTGAGAACGCCAAATCTTCTTTTGAGCGTTTGTAAATTTGGATAAGATTGGTTAAAGGTAGATAAACATCTGTCACATCTTGAAGACTAATCTTATCATTGAAACTTTTGATGGAATTTAGCTCTTTTTGGGATAAAGGCGGGGTTGTTTTGCGATGTAAGTTTTGCCATGTTTTTCGATTAATTTTTTCAAAATGGATAAATTCGTTCGTCATATTCACTCCTATAATTGACAAATAGTATAACATATTTTCGATAAAATTGTAAACGGTTTACAAACAAAAGGTCTTTATGTTAAAATAACTTTATGACTAAAATGTATTTCGCAGAAAATCCAGATGTAGAACATGATATCCACAAATTAAAAGTTCAGCT
The DNA here is from genome assembly GCF_030439945.1 of Streptococcus sp. SI1. Taxonomy (NCBI): domain Bacteria; kingdom Bacillati; phylum Bacillota; class Bacilli; order Lactobacillales; family Streptococcaceae; genus Streptococcus; species Streptococcus sp. SI1. The sequence continues at coordinate 175,523 of NZ_JAQFJE010000002.1, read as the reverse complement.
TCTGGGGCAAAATATGACTTTCTTGACTGACGCAGGCGTCTTTAGTAAGAAAATGATTGATTATGGAAGCCAAGCTCTGTTAAAGTGTCTTCATTTTCATAAGGAGGAAAGCGTATTAGATGTTGGTTGTGGCTACGGGACATTAGGGCTTACTTTAGCCAAGGCCAATGAAGTCAAAGTCACCCTTGTTGATATCAATCAGCGTGCTCTTGATTTAGCTCGCCAAAATGCTGAGCGTAATCAGGTTATAGCTACAATTTTTCAATCTAATGTTTATCAAAATGTAGAAGGGAAATTTCATCATATTATCAGCAATCCACCAATTCGAGCTGGGAAACAGGTTGTTCATGAGGTGATTGCAGGAGGCTATACGCGTTTACTAGATGATGGAGACTTGACAATTGTTATTCAAAAAAAGCAAGGAGCTCCAAGTGCAAAAGCTAAGATGGAAGAGGTATTCGGAAACTGCGAAATTCTAAAAAAGGATAAGGGATATTATATTCTTAGAAGTAGGAAGGAAATATGAGAACAGTTGATGTGATTCAGAAAAAGCGGGATGGTCTAGAATTAACCAGTGATGAAATCAAGTGGTTAATTGAGGGGTATGTTGCTGGAACTGTACCAGATTATCAAATGGCAGCTTTTGCAATGGCGGTATATTTTAAAGGCATGAGCACTCGCGAGATTTCTGATTTGACGATGACTATGGTAGGGACAGGCCTGCAAATTGATTTGTCAGCTATTTCTGGAGTCAAGGTTGATAAACATTCAACCGGAGGCGTGGGTGATAAAGTGACACTTGTCTTAGTGCCCTTAGTAGCCAGTTTTGGAGTGCCTGTTGCTAAAATGAGCGGTCGTGGACTTGGTCATACAGGAGGCACGCTTGATAAATTAGAATCCATTAAAGGATTTCAGATTGAGCGTAGTCAAGAAGAATTTATTGAGCAAGTGCAAGATATCGGACTGTCTGTTATTGGTCAGTCGGATCAGTTGGTGAAAGCTGATAAATTACTTTATGCTTTGCGTGATGTGACGGCGACCGTCGATACGATCCCTCTAATTGCAAGTTCTGTTATGAGTAAGAAGATCGCGGCTGGGGCAGATAGTATCTTGCTAGATGTGACAGTTGGCGAGGGTGCATTTATGAAAAATCTGGAAGATGCGCGTGCTCTAGCACGGACTATGGTTGATTTAGGAAAGGCAGTTGGGCGTAGGACGACAGCAGTTATTACTGATATGAGCCAACCTCTGGGAACTAGCATTGGTAATCGTTTGGAAATCCTTGAAGCTTTGGATATCTTGCAAGGAAAAGGACGAGAAGATGTAACAGAATTTATTTGTGAATTAGGCCAAATTATGCTCGGCTTAGCAAATGTTGAAAAAACTGTAAAAGAAGTGCGAGAACATCTATTTGATGGATCAGCACTGCAAAAATTTGAAGCCATGGTTGTTGCACAAGGTGGTGATTTAGAAGATTTGTATCGTTCTTCATCAGCAAAATACGTTGTAGAAGTAACTGCAGATGAAGTAGGTTATATTTCTGAATTGCCAGCTATGGAATTTGGTTTATTCGCTATGCGGCTAGGTGCGGGTCGAGCTGTGAAAACGGATGTATTAGACTTTGAAACAGGAATTGTTTTTGAAAAGAAAGTTGGAGAACCAGTCAAAATCGGTGAAATTGTCGCAAAAATTTATGCAAATGAAAAAATTTCACAAGAATTAGTTACAGAATTCAAAAAAAATGTTAAAATAAGTAATGAGCCGAAAAAAGTACGAGAGATTATCGAAGTAATCGCTTAACTTACAGGAGAACCGAAAATGAAGTTAAATAAATACATAGATCATACGCTTTTAAAACCAGATGCTCAACAAGAGCAAATTGAAAAATTGATTGAAGAAGCAAAAGAATATGATTTTGCCAGTGTATGCGTTAACCCTACATGGGTAAGTTTTGCAGCAGAAGGTTTACGTGACACAACTGTTAAGGTCTGTACCGTTATTGGTTTTCCTTTAGGAGCAAATACACCAGCTGTGAAAGCTTTTGAAGTGAAAGATGCTATCAAAAATGGTGCAGATGAAGTGGATATGGTCATCAATATTGGTGCTTTGAAATCTCAAAATCTGGTTTTGGTAGAAGAGGATATTGCAGCAGTTGTAGAAGCAAGCGGTGATAGACTTGTCAAAGTGATTATTGAAACCTGTTTGTTGACAGATGAAGAAAAAGTTGTGGCATGTCAATTGGCTAAAAAAGCTGGTGCAGACTTTGTGAAAACTTCAACGGGATTTTCAACGGGTGGAGCTACTGTCCATGACGTAGCATTGATGAGAAAAATCGTTGGTTCAGAGATGGGGGTCAAAGCTTCAGGAGGAGCACGTTCGTATGAAGACGCAATTGCATTTGTTGACGCAGGTGCAACGCGTATCGGTACCTCTTCTGGTGTAGCCATCATGAAGGGAGAACAGGCTAGTGGCGACTACTGAGTTGATTAATCTAGCCATTGAGACAAGTAAAAAGGCTTATGTTCCTTATTCTCATTTTCCAATTGGAGCTGTATTAGTAGCTAAAAATGGTCAAATTTTTACAGGTGTAAATATTGAAAATGCTAGTTTTGGTTTGACAAATTGCGGAGAACGAACAGCTATTTTTAAAGCGGTTTCTGAAGGTGTTACAGATTTTAAGGAGTTAATCGTTTACGGTGAAACCAAACACCCCATCTCTCCGTGTGGTGCTTGTCGTCAAGTAATGGCAGAATTTTTTTCAAAAGATTTAAAGGTGACACTTGTTGCCAAAGATAGATCGACGGTCGTGATGACGGTCAAGGAATTACTTCCATATTCTTTTACTGGCTTGGATTAGTTGGTAAAATGGTCGTTTGACCAAAGTTAATCTTGCAACATTGTTGCACATCTTATTTAGGAGGTTCAGAGATGAACAAGAAACAATGGCTAGGCCTTGGTCTAGTAGCTGTCGCAGCAATAGGACTTGCTGCATGTGGTAATCGTGCATCTAAATCAGGTAATAAAGGTGCAAAGACAAATTTAAAAGCTGCAATCGTTACAGATACAGGCGGTGTAGATGATAAGTCATTTAACCAATCAGCTTGGGAAGGTTTGCAAGCTTGGGGTAAAGAAAATGGATTGAAGAAAGACCATGGTTTTACTTATTTCCAATCTACTAACGAATCTGAATATGCTACTAACCTTGAGCAAGCTGCTTCTAGTAACTATAAATTAGTATTTGGTATCGGATTTGCACTTCGTAATGCAGTAGAAGCTGCTGCAAAAGATCACTCTGATATTAACTATGTCATCATTGATGATGAAATTAAAGGCCAAAAGAATGTAGCTTCTGCACTCTTTGCAGATAACGAAGCTGCTTACCTTGCTGGTGTAGCTGCAGCTAAAACAACTAAAACGAAGCTGATTGGTTTTGTTGGTGGTATTAAAGGGGCTGTTCTTACTCGCTTTGAAAAAGGTTTTGCAGCAGGTGTAAAATCTGTTGATCCTTCTATCAAGATTGATGTGAAATACGCTGAAAGTTTTGGAGATGCTTCAAAAGGGAAGACAATTGCAGCCGCTCAATACGCAGCTGGTGCTGACATTGTTTATCAAGTAGCTGGTGGTACTGGTGCTGGTGTATTTAACGAAGCAAAATCTATCAATGAAACTAGAAATGAATCTGAAAAAGTTTGGGTTCTCGGTGTTGACCGTGACCAAAATGCTGAAGGCAAATACAAATCTAAAGATGGTAAAGAATCTAACTTTGTTTTAGCGTCTACTTTGAAAAAAGTTGGCGGTACGGTGAAAGATATTGCCAACAAAGCAGCAAAAGATAAATTCCCAGGAGGAAAAACTACAACTTACGGTCTGAAAGATGGTGGTGTAGATTTGACAACTAAGAATCTATCTGCTGAAGCTAAAAAAGCAGTAGAAGATGCAAAAGCAAAAATCCTTGACGGAAGCATTAAAGTTCCTACAGAATAATAACCTAACACTCAAGAAGCGACCTTCGTGGGTCGCTTTTTGAGATTGAGACATCTTTTGTCTCAGTAAAGCTGACTAAATTTAGTGAGTTTTACTGAAATAAAATAATTTCTGAAAGGAATCAATCATATGGCACACGAAAATGTCATTGAAATGCATGAGATAACCAAGATTTTTGGTGAATTTGTCGCAAATGATAAAATTAATCTTAATCTAAGGCGTGGTGAAATTCATGCACTTTTAGGAGAAAACGGAGCGGGTAAGTCCACTCTGATGAATATGTTGGCAGGCTTGCTTGAACCAACAAGTGGTGAGATTACTGTGAATGGGAAGTCAGTGACGATTGATTCTCCTTCAAAATCAGCATCTTTAGGAATAGGGATGGTTCACCAGCATTTCATGTTGGTAGAAGCTTTTACGGTTGCTGAAAACATTATTCTAGGTAGTGAAACAACAAGAAATGGTGTTTTGGACATTCGAGCAGCAATTAAAGACATCAAGGAACTATCTGAAAAATATGGTCTTGCTGTGGATCCAACTGCAAAGGTTGAGGATATTTCAGTTGGTGCACAACAGCGCGTTGAAATTTTAAAAACATTATATCGGGGCGCTGACATCCTGATTTTTGATGAACCAACAGCAGTATTAACCCCTTCAGAAATTGAAGAACTAGAACATATTATGAAAAATCTAGTTAAAGAAGGAAAATCCATCATTTTGATTACGCATAAATTGGATGAAATCCGTGCGGTCTCAGATCGTGTTACCGTTATTCGTCGTGGTAAGAGTATTCAAACTGTTGAGATTGGCGGTGCAACAAATAAAGATCTTGCTGAAATGATGGTTGGTCGTTCAGTATCCTTTACAACAGAAAAAGAAGCTTCTAACCCTAAAGAAGTTATTCTTTCCATTAAAGATTTGGTTGTTAATGAAAATCGAGGTATACCTGCTGTTAAGGATTTATCTTTGGATGTGCAAGCTGGTGAAATTGTCGGAATTGCTGGGATTGATGGAAATGGGCAAAGTGAGCTAATTCAAGCAATCACAGGCCTTCGGAAAGTAAAATCAGGAAGTATTACTATAAAAGGCGAAGAAGTCGTTGGTCTCTCTCCACGGAAGATTACTGAGATGCAAGTTAGTCATGTACCAGAAGATCGTCATCGTGATGGTTTGGTCTTGGATATGATGCTTTCTGAAAATATGGCATTGCAAACTTATTACAAGGAACCATTAAGCAAAAATGGCATCTTGAATTATAACAATATCACATCTTATGCACGAAAATTAATGGAAGAATTTGATGTTCGTGCTGCAAATGAAACTGTCCCAGCATCTGCTCTTTCAGGAGGGAATCAACAAAAGGCGATTATTGCTCGTGAAATAGATCGAAATCCCGACCTTTTAATTGTTAGTCAACCCACTCGTGGATTGGATGTTGGAGCAATTGAATATATTCATAAACGTTTGATTGAAGAGCGCGACAAGGGGAAAGCAGTACTGGTTGTCAGCTTTGAATTAGATGAAATTCTGAACGTTTCAGACCGTATCGCTGTTATCCATGATGGTAAGATTCAAGGTATTGTCACTCCAGCTGAAACGAACAAACAAGAGTTGGGTATCTTGATGGCTGGTGGTGAAATTAAGAAGGGAGATTCAAATGACTAAGAGAACACAGCAAATTGCGGTGCCTTTGATTTCCGTTATTCTTGGAATTTTACTCGGTGCCATTGTTATGTGGATTTTTGGCTATGATGCCATCTGGGGCTATGAAGAACTATTTAAAGCCGCTTTTGGTACTATTCGAAGTATTGGTGAAATTTTCCGAGCAATGGGACCACTTATTTTAATTGCGCTTGGGTTTGCAGTAGCAAGCCGAGCTGGTTTCTTTAATGTCGGTTTACCAGGACAAGCCTTAGCAGGTTGGATTTTAAGTGGGTGGTTTGCACTTTCGTTTCCGAACCTTCCGCGTCCTATTATGATTCTTGCGACAGTTGTTATTGCAGCAGTAGCCGGTGGGATTATTGGTGCTATTCCTGGGATTCTTCGTGCCTATTTGGGAACAAGTGAAGTTATCGTAACTATTATGATGAACTACATCGTTCTTTATGTTGGAAATGCAGTGATTCATAGTTTCCCAAAGAGTGTTATGCAAAGTATTGACTCAAGCGTTAAAGTTGGAGCTAATGCAACTTATCAAACAGAATGGTTGCGAGCATTAACCAATAATTCACGGATGAATATTGGAATCTTCTTTGCAGTTATTGCAGTTGTCCTTATCTGGTTCATGCTGAAAAAAACAACACTTGGTTTTGAAATCCGCTCTGTCGGACTAAATCCAAATGCGAGTGAATATGCAGGGATGTCTGCTAAAAGAACCATTATTCTTTCAATGATTATTTCAGGTGCACTTGCTGGTGTCGGAGGGGTTGTTGAAGGCCTTGGAACTTTCCAAAATGTTTATGTACAAGGTAGTTCTCTTGCTGTCGGATTTAATGGTATGGCTGTCAGCCTTCTTGCAAATAATTCACCAATTGGTATTCTTTTTGCAGCTTTCTTATTTGCTGTACTTCAAGTTGGAGCTCCAGGTATGAATGCTGCAACGATTCCAGCCGAATTGGTAAATATTGTAACAGCATCTATTATTTTCTTTGTAAGTATTCATTACATTATTGAACACTTTATCAAACCAAGAAAACAAGTAAAAGTAAAGGGAGGAAAATAAGATGAATTTTGTAACAATGTTAAGTCTGTTAGTTTCCTCTATGCTCATTTATGCAGCACCTTTAATCTTTACCAGTATTGGTGGTGCATTCTCAGAACATGCTGGGATTGTCAATGTCGGACTTGAAGGAATTATGGTTATGGGCGCATTCTCAGGAGTTGTCTTCAACCTTACCTTTGTCAATACTTTTGGAAATTTGACTCCTTGGTTGTCGCTTTTAGTTGGTGGTATTGTGGGGTTAATCTTCTCACTGATTCATGCTGTGGCGACCATTAATTTCCGTGCAGATCACGTTGTCAGTGGTACCGTTCTGAACTTGATGGCACCTGCATTAGCAATTTTCTTGGTAAAAGCTTTCTATAACAAAGGACAAACGGATAATATCCAAGTATCATTTGGTAAATTTAACTTTCCGCTATTGTCGGATATTCCTGTCATTGGTGATATCTTCTTTAAACATACCAGTTTAATGGGTTATATTGCAGTAATATTTGCGTTTCTAACTTGGTTCATTATGTTTAAGACGAAGTTTGGACTTCGTTTACGTTCAGTAGGGGAGCACCCACAAGCAGCTGATACATTGGGAATCAATGTTTATCTCATGCGTTATTACGGTGTGATGATTTCAGGTTTCCTTGGTGGCATCGGCGGTGCAATTTATGCTCAATCTATCTCAGTAAATTTTGCAGCAACAACAATTATCGGACCAGGTTTTATTTCACTGGCTGCTATGATTTTTGGTAAATGGAATCCAATCGGCGCCATGCTTTCTAGTCTTTTCTTTGGATTATCTCAAAGTTTGGCTGTTATTGGAAGTCAATTACCATTCTTATCACACGTGCCAGCAGTTTACTTACAGATTGCGCCATATGTACTAACTATTGTCGTATTAGCGGCTTTCTTCGGAAAAGCTGTTGCACCAAAAGCAGATGGTGTCAATTATATTAAGTCTAAATAATAATCTATTTCAAAAAGCCAAGTTACTTTTCAAAGTAGCTTGGCTTTTGTTATAAAAACAATTCTTCTGTTGAGAAGAACTATTTCAGAAAAATAAATTGCTTTTAGAGTCATTTACATGAAATAAACAATTGCAAGATACTGAAGAGCAGATGCTGCTAGGATGAAGAGATGCCAAATCATGTGGAAATAAGGCTTTTTCTTGGCATAAAATCCTGCGCCGACAGTATAACAGAGTCCTCCGGCTAACATCATTCCCCAAAAAATAGGTCCTGTTTGCCCAATTATTTGGGGGATGATAAGAATCACTAACCATCCCATAATAAGATACAATGCCAAACTGAATTTTTCATTAACTTTTTTAGCAAATATTTTATATAAAATACCAAAAATGGTGGTTCCCCATTGAATGCTAATGATAAGGTAACCTAACCAGTTATTCATAAGAGACAATACAACGGGGGTATAGCTTCCAGCGATAGCGATATAAATCATCGAGTGATCAATGATTCGCAAGATATACTTATGTGTAGAGCCATAGCTCATAGAATGGTAAATTGTTGAAGAAAGAAACATCAGAAATAAGCTGATGACAAAAATTGAGACGCCTACAGCAGAAAGAATACCATGTTCTTCATAGCTGTAAATAGCAGAAATCGGAAGTAAAATTAGCATGATGACAGCACCAATAGCATGAGTGACGGCATTGGCAATTTCTTCACCAAAACTCAACTGCTTGCTAAGTTTAAGGGTTTGGTTCATCTTTTGTCCTCCTTTCTAAGGATAAAGCAAGTTCTTTCGTTTGATGAAATAATTTCACAGTTTGACAAGCCACTTCAATAGCCGGTGCAGTATTATCTATTTTTTCCTCTCGCATACAATAGACAAATTCATTGTAAAGAGTAGGAGAATCCTTTTCGTTTACCAGAAGCTGAATTGTCTTAATAATATCTGGAATAGGAAAGACCGGCTTTAAAGTCGTCAATACAATCAAACGAGCAATTTGGATACGATTGTATTTCTTTTTGATTGGTTTTGGAATGTGAGCGTGTTTTACATAGTTGTTTACCATAGCAGCAGTTAGAGATTTGTCTGTGCTATGAAATGCTTGTTCGTTTACACCATTCACATAAAGAAGAACCTGGTCAAGATAGAGATCTAACTCAGGTAATTCTTCCCATGTCGGAAATTTTGGAATTTCCAAAATATTCACCTCTTCCTCATCTAGTCTCTATAACTAGATTATATAATACTAAACATTGGATGTCAAGAGAGAAATTAATTGTTCTGCTAGATAAGTTTTGATACAATAAGAATATGAAAATTTTAATTCCAACTGCAAAGGAAATGAATCTTAGCCTTAAACCGCATGGCAAGTGTTTTCTTTCAGAGCAAACAAAAACAATTGTAGCTAGCCTGTCACAGTATTCTATTGAAGAGTTAGCGAAGCTTTATCATGTTAATCTGGAGCGGGCAGAAGAGGAGTATCTTCATCTGCAACAATTAAAAAATGAGCAAGCTCTTACTTACCCAGCTTTACATTTATTTTATGGTCTCATGTATCGAAATATCAAAAGAAGTGATTTAATGGAGAAAGAGTTGAGGTATATAGACAATCATTTGCTCATTACCTCTAGTCTATATGGTATTATGCCGGCTATGGCGTTGATTTCACCTCATCGATTGGATTTTTTAGTGAAATGTACCATTTTTGGCAAAAGCTTGAAAAATTATTGGCGCAATGATTATGATGCAGCCATTGCAGATGAGGAACTGATTTTATCGCTGTTATCAAGCGAGTTTGAGACAGTATTTTCCAAATCTATACGAGATAAGATGATTCGGTTTAAATTTTTAGAAGATAGAGAAGGAAGGTTAAAAGTTCACTCTACTATTTCTAAAAAAGCTCGGGGGCAATTTTTAACTGCTTTGATTGAAAATCAGATAACAACTAAAGAAGAAATCAAACAATTGCAGTTTGCGGGTTTTGCTTTTCGAGAAGATTTATCTACGCTAATGAATTACGTTTTTGTAAAGAAATAAAAGAAAAAACGGAATGACTTTCTTAAAATCGTTCCGTTTTTAAATTATTTTACTTGATAGCTGCTAATAAGGCTTTGGATTGAGCTGCAAGTTCAGCTTGTTTTTCTTCAGAAATGGTCAGCTGACCTGTTTGCCAGGCTTCAGAGTTTACAGGGACACCGGTAAACGGTTCAATGACATTCATCCGGATAAATGGAAGAAGGCTCCTATAATGTTTGAAAACTTCATTTGGAGAAGTTCCATTTGCTACAGAGGAAACTGTTACAAGTTTTTCGTTGAGAGCAGAAGGGCCGGTAGGATCGGAAAGATCAAGCGCACGTGATAGCCAATCTAAAAGGTTTTTTAAGACTCCTGGAATTGACCAGTTATAGGTCGGGGAAAAGAGCCAGATAGCGTCAGCGGAAAGAATTTCTTCACGAGCTTTGGCAACAGCGGCAGGAGCTGGGCTTTCAATATCTTGGTTGAAAAATGGAATATCTCTGAAATCAAGATAAGAAACATCTGCTTGACCGGCAATAATGTGTTCAGCTTGAGTAGCTAATTGATGGTTAAACGAGTCTTGACGAAGAGACCCGACAATAAATAGTACTTTTTTAGACATATAAATGACTCTCCTTTTATGTTGTACCCGTTAATATTACAACAAATATCACTAGTTAGCAATAAGTTAGCTCAAATTTTTGAATTTTTTTAAAATCTGAATTAAGTCTTCTTTTTCTTCTCCTGTTAAAATGCTGAGTCCTTGCTGGACATTTTGAATATGCTCTGGAAGTACCGCTTCAATTTTGCTTCGTCCTTTTGGAGTTAATCCGATGAAAAAAGAACGTCGATCAGATGGATCACAGATACGAAAAATCCAACCATCACGTGTCATATTTTTAATTACAACGGTCATATTTCCTGAAGTTGCAAGCATTTTATCAATCAAATCTTGAATGCGTAAGTTTCCTTTACTATAAAGGGTCTCTAATACTGAAAATTGAGTCGGAGTGAGTCTGTGTTGTTTTGCTGCTTGGTTTTCAAAATGTCGAATTGTACGAATTGCTTTATTTAAAACAATCATCGTTTTTAAATCGGTCTGATTTTCCTGTAAAAGTTTTGTTAGTTTATTCATAATTGTATTTTATCAATAAGTAGTAATAAAATCAAATTTTAGAAAAAGATAGAAAAAAATCCTTATTTATAGTATAATGGACGAGTGAAAAATAGAAGAAAGAATGATAGAAATTTTATTGTTTGGCAATACATTATCGGAAGTGCGATGGTTTTGACTGTTCTCACTTTCTCTTTTCTTTACATTTTAAATCTATCGATGAATCCTTATCAATCTGCTAAGGAAACAGCTAGTAAAGTTGCTCGTCAATATACAGATTTGGATGAGGTAGATCGCTTTACTATCTATAATGGTAAAAAGAGTTATTATAGTCTTTTGGGGAAAAATCGCAAAAAGACACAGCTTGCTGTTTTGATAGAAGCTGATAGTGATAAAATCTATACTTATGAGTTGTCTAAAGGAATTAGTCAAGAGAAAGCAGAAAAAATCGCTAAAGATAATGGGGCAAAACAAATTGATAAAGTAACATTTGGCTATATAGACGGCCAACCAATCTGGGAAGTCAAATCTGAAACAACCTATTACAATGTTGATTTTGAAACAGGGACTATACTCAGGAAGGAGGGATTATGATATTATCCAATCGTGTTTTAAATATGGATGAGAGCGTAACTTTAGCAGCGGCAGCGCGTGCTAAAGCCTTAAAAGAAAAAGGGGATGATATCCTTTCGTTGACATTGGGAGAGCCAGATTTTCCAACTCCGAAGAATATTCAAAATGCAGCTATCTCTTCTATAAAAACTGGTAAAGCCAGCTTTTATACGGTTACTAGTGGTCTACCTGAATTGAAAGAAGCAATTGCGGGGTATTTTGCAAAATACTATGGTTATACGATTAAACAAAATCAAGTGACTGTTGCGACAGGGGCAAAATTCTCCCTTTATACGTTTTTTATGAGTGTCATCAATCCAGGAGATGAGGCAATTATTCCGACACCGTGTTGGGTTAGTTATGGTGATCAGATTAAGATGGCAGAAGGAGTACCAGTTTTTGTTCAAACGACAGAAGCAAATCATTTTAAAGTGACTGTCGAGCAATTAGATGCTGTACGGTCAGAGAAAACGAAAGTTTTGGTGCTCAATTCTCCTTCCAATCCAACGGGGATGATTTATACAGCTAAGGAGTTGTTGACGATAGGTAATTGGGCTGTAGAGCACGATATTCTTATTTTGGCGGATGATATTTATGGTCGTTTGGTTTACAATGGAAATGAATTCACACCAATTTCGAGTCTATCTGAAGCGATCCGCAAGCAAACAATTGTAATTAATGGTGTGTCTAAGTCGTATTCAATGACAGGCTGGCGGCTTGGTTATGCTGTTGGAGATCCTGAGATTATTGCAGCCATGAGCAAGATTGCTGGACAGACAACTTCCAATCCAACTGCAGCTTCGCAATATGCAGCAATTGAAGCTCTAAAGGGTCCTCAAGATACTGTTGAAATCATGCGTCAGGCTTTTGAAGAACGTCTCAATACCATTTATCCTTTGCTTGCAGAAGTTACTGGCTTTGAAGTGGTGAAACCACAAGGAGCGTTTTACCTCTTTCCAAATGTTAAAAAAGCAATGGAGCTGAAAGGCTATTCAGATGTGACAGAGTTTACAACAGCAATCCTAGAAGAAGTAGGTGTCGCTCTTGTAACGGGTGCTGGCTTCGGTGCGCCAGAGAATGTTCGCCTGAGCTATGCGACGGATATGGGTACCTTGAAAGAGGCCGTTCATCGTATCAAGGCGTTTATGGAGGGTTAAAAAATGATCGATCATTTTACCCTTAAGGTAAAGAATTTAGAAGTTTCTAAAGCTTTCTATCAAGCCACTTTAACTCCTTTAAATTATCACCTTCAATTTGATACGGGGCAGGTCGTTAGTTTCACAGAACCGCGAGATGTGGATCCAGGTGGTGATTTTTGGTTAAATGTTGGTCAACAAGAGCCGATGCATTTTGCCTTTAGTGCTCAAACTTGTCAAGAAGTAGATGCTTTCTATCAAGCAGCTTTGGCTGCTGGAGGAAAGGATAATGGTGCACCTGATGAACGTAAAAATTACCATGTGGGATACTATGCGGCCTTTGTGATAGACCCAGACGGGAACAACATTGAGGCTGTTTATCATAAAAAATAAAATAGAAAAGAGAAAAAACGTGTCAAATAAATATGTATCAATTATTGATGTTAAACATCATGTCGGAGAAGAAGTAACAATTGGCGCTTGGGTTGCCAATAAATCAGGCAAAGGGAAGATTGCCTTCCTTCAGTTGCGCGATGGAACAGCCTTTTTTCAAGGAGTTGCCTTCAAACCAAACTTTATTGAAAAATTCGGTGAAGAAGTGGGACTAGAGAAGTTTGATACGATTAAACATCTAAGTCAGGAAACAGCTGTCTATGCGACAGGGATTGTAAAAGAAGATGAGCGTTCTAAGTTTGGTTATGAGCTAGATATCACAGACATTGAAGTCATCGGTGAATCTCAAGACTACCCAATCACACCAAAAGAGCATGGAACTGATTTTTTGATGGATCACCGTCATTTATGGCTTCGTTCACGTAAGCAAATGGCAATTATGCAAATCCGTAATGCAATTATCTATGCTTCTTATGAATTTTTTGATCAAAATGGTTTTATCAAATTTGATAGTCCGATTTTGTCGGGAAATGCTGCAGAAGATTCAACAGAGCTTTTTGAAACGGATTATTTTGGAACTCCGGCCTTTCTAAGTCAATCTGGCCAGCTTTACTTAGAGGCGGGTGCCATGGCACTTGGTCGTGTATTTGATTTTGGCCCTGTTTTTCGTGCTGAAAAATCTAAAACACGTCGCCATTTGACAGAATTCTGGATGATGGATGCAGAATATCCATTTGTTACACATGAAGAATCACTTGATCTTCAAGAGGCTTATGTCAAAGCTTTAATTCAAGGTGTTCTGGATCGTGCACTACATGCGCTTGAAGTGTTGGAACGTGATACTGATCTTCTTAAAAAATACGTGGCAGAACCATTCAAACGTATTTCTTACGATAAAGTTATTGATCTCTTACAAGATCATGAAAACGATGAAGATGCAGAGTATGAACATATCGAACGAGGTGATGATTTCGGCTCACCTCACGAAACTTGGATTTCAAACTATTTTGGTCTACCAACTTTCGTCGTGAACTACCCTGCCAGTTTCAAGGCTTTCTACATGAAACCTGTTCCCGGAAACGAAGAACGTGTGCTTTGTGCAGATCTTTTGGCGCCAGAAGGCTATGGAGAAATCATTGGTGGTTCAGCTCGTGAAGAAAACTATGAAAAATTGTTGAGGAAGATTGAAGAAAATGGTTTGAATCCTAAAGATTATGCTTTTTATCTTGATCTTCGTAAATATGGTTCGGTTCCTCATGCTGGATTTGGACTTGGCTTGGAGAGAATGGTGACATTTGTCGCAGGAACGAAACACATTCGTGAAGCCATTCCGTTTCCACGTATGCTTCACAGAATTGAACCTTAAGAAATGTAAAAACGCCTGTTGGCGTTTTTTTAGAAATAAAATATATGGAAAATGACTAAGTAAGAAAATGAGACGAAATGTTCAGTTTCTGCTTACTCAAGGAAAAAATATGATTATATTTAGGAGAAGTTACAAAAGAAATATCCCTCTCATGGCTGGAGTGGAGTTTTTAGGATTTTTTGGCATTACGAGTTTTTGGATCTTATTTCTCAACCAAAATGGAATGTCTTTATTACAAATTGGACTTTTAGAGAGTATTTTTCATACAACTGGGATCATTTTTGAAATTCCGTCAGGTATGTTAGCAGACAGGTTTTCTTATAAGGCTAATCTGTATATCAGCCGTTTAACAAGTATTTTGTCATCTGTTTTGATGTTGACAGGACAGGGAAATTTTTGGATATATGCAATTGCAATGATAATCAATGCGTTATCCTATAATTTTGACTCAGGAACGAGCTCTGCACTTTTATATGACTCTGCTGTAGAAGCTGACTTAAAAGATTATTATTTGAAAATATCAAGCTTGATGTCAGGTGTCTCAGAAGCAGCAATTTCTTTAGGAACAGTATTAGCTGGATTGTTTGTGCATGGATATTTGTATGTCACTTATTATATTATGATTGCAGTTTCGATTCTTGTTTTAATCTTGATTTGGTTAATAAAGGAACCAGATATGAAAAGGCAAACTGATGAAGTGGTCACGATAAAGAAAATCATTCTGATAGTCAAAAAAGAAATAAAAAGCAATCCCAGTCTTTTTATGTGGATGATGACATTTCAATTTGTTGGAACAATGATGTGCATGTTTTATTTTTATTATCAAAAACAATTACCAGATTTAGTTGGATGGCAAATTTCAACAGTCATGTTGATTGGTAGCGTCTTAAATATTTTAGCGGTTTCTATCGCCAGTAAGATTGGGGAAATGTGGCATTCTTTTCGGCTCTTTCCAATAGTTGTCAGTTTAACAGGAGTAGCTTATGTACTGTCAGCTTTAGGAACGTCATTCATGTACATTCTTATTTATCTTACAATCAATGCCTTGTATGCTATGTATCAACCGATTTTTTATAATGATTTGCAACAATATTTACCAAGTTCAGCCAGAGCGACTATGTTAAGTGTTGCTTCAATGATGTTCAGTTTAAGCATGATTATCATTTTTCCGATTGTTGGTTGGCTGATTGACAGTTTTGGCTTTGATCAGACTTTTATTGGATTAGGGCTAGTTCTTATCTTACTAACGCCGCTTTTAGTGATTGCTTTTCAAGTGATTCGTAAAAGATTAAATATAATCAAGATTTAGTTTTTCTACGAGCGGTATTTTTCAGTCTTATATAAATTATAGTATTTCACATCAACTGCTCCAAACTTTTGACATATTCCCGATAACGTTGCTCCTGCAGCTGGTAAATGTGCTAGGAGAAAAACACTTATCAAGTAATGGTAAAAAGCTGATGAGGCTCTTTCCTTATTTTTCTTTCAATTTATGCTACAATGAGATGAAGGAGTTTCAAAATGAAAAAAGTTTTAAGTGCTCTCGCTAAGCTAATCCCCTACATTCCCTTGATTATTTTTCTTATGACCATTTTCTACGGACTTTTACATATAGATTTTGGTGATAGCCCTGATTCAGCACATTCAAGCTATGGTTGGTTCTTTCTGTTTTGGTTTTATTTACCAACACTTGCTATTTATATTTTCAGTTTATTGGCCAATTTGATTCGAGGGGTTCAATACCTACTGAAAGGCGGTAGCAAGGTCAAAATAAGTCTGTCTATAGCCTATATGGCGACGATTGTACTGATTGGTTGGGCACTCTTTGCTTCTCAAACGGTACTGATTTTTGGATTTTATGTTGTGCAGAGAGTTGCTGGCTGGAGCTTTATCTTCCTCTTATTGTTGCTTCCTTTCTTTGACAGACTTTACCAAAAGGATGGTTTGTCAAAGAAAAGTAATCAGTTAATTTTGGTATGTCTTTTAATAGGAACTATCCTTCCTATGGTTTATTCAAAAGTTCAGACAAAGCTATCCGACAATGTTTATACAAAACAATTGGAGCAATTTTACCGCTCTAAAGGCTTGAAATATGATGTCACTATGAAAGAACATTGGTTTGAGTCTGATAGGGCCTTTTTCAAGGTAACAGATGAGGGAGTAGATTTACTGGTGACCGCTGAGTATTCTGGTAAAAAGCTTGAAAAAGTTGACTTTGTTAATGAATCTTACGGTTTAAATATTCTGCTGGGAATCAGTGCAGGAAGTCAGGATGGGCAGGCTATTCTGAAAGAATTCAAGTCTGCTGTAGAAAAAGCAGTTAAAAAGTCTGGTGGGAACGCCAAGGTCAGATACGATAAAGAGTTATCTTATAATCGCCCACAATTTAGTATGTCAACGAATTATCAACTAACCTCGGTCTTGCAAGAAAAAGCTGCTCAAAATAGAAAATCTAAGAACAGCAAGAAACGAGCTTTCAATGGCTATGCGGCTATTTCTATTAAGGATTATATAAAAGAAGGAGCCTTGATGCCAGAGTTGGAATTGGAAGATGGAGCACATATGAACTGGGAAGAAGAGGCTGATTTTTCGAAGCTGCCAGATGGAACTTACATCGTTGATGCCCAACCTTATGTTGTCTCCAAGGGAAAAATCATAAGCCGACCAATAAAAATTTCTCGTCAATCGATAACTGCTGCCACAGAGAAGGAAGCTTCTTCGTCCTCTAGTGATTATTATGATATTAAGGACATTAAGCTTAAAACGGGCAGGGAGAAATCATCACCCTCAATTCAGGCCCTCCAAGCTATTCAGAATTATTTGAAAGCAGATGGGCAAGACTTGGCTGTTAAGATCATTAGTCCAGTCACTGCAGAAGGGGAGCAGATTGCTGTGTTGAAGCAAGGAAACCTGCAAGTGCCGGCTAAATTTAAGATTGAGAATGGCAAGGTTACATCGTCTACCTTTAGCAATTTTAGCAAACCTTATGATCATGCTCTGCTAATGAGGTCAGTTGTTGAAACTAAGGAAGCAAAAGATTTTCTGAACCAATACTGGAAAGTTTTTGCTAACGCAGCTTCACAAACCAAGTACAGCAAAAAAATCAAACAACTGCCGCAGAAAATCTCGCTGACCTATACTGGCTATGGCTTCCTCAATATGACGGACACTGCTCTCCAGAAAGCGCAAGCTTTTAAAAATTCTCCCGATAAGAAACAGTCGGCTTTTAATGGCTTAGGTGGTTTGACTATCAAAGATTTGGTGGCAGCAGAAGTTTTGGTTCCTATGGCTTATCTGGATATACCTAATGAGCTTCTGGGTGATAATTATGAAAATTATCAGCTTATTCGTAACGAGGTATCGTCCAAGATAGACGGCAGTCAGCTGCCGGATGGTATTTATGCTGTTGATATCAACATGATTCGCGTCAAAGACGGCAAAGTTACCCTTTTGACAGTTGAAGAAGTTCCACATAGTGAACTAATTGAATTGCCAAGCAGTCAGGATTTTGATGATTTATCTCAAGAAGAATGGAAGGAAAATCACACTCTTAAATCAAATTAGACTTATTTGTCGCCCTTTTGATAATCATTTTTATCCATTTTCAACTGTAGTTATTTAGTTTGTTATGACTTAACATCGTGAGAAGATGATTTTTAGCTTGCTAAAAAGCCATCATATGATGGCTTTTTTGATATACTAGGAATAAATACCCATACTGACAAAATATATCCAAGGCAGCTTTTACGAAGAGAAACTGAAACACCGCGCTCTTTGGGATGATGACTAGAACGGGAAATCATGTTCTGTAAGAAATAGCGTAAGAGACGTAGGAATGTAGAATCTTGATAAATGCGGTGAAAGCAGACTAGCGGATTGAGTTGGGTAAAGACTTCTAAATAAATGGTACATTTACTCACCTGTAGCCAAAACAAATCTTGAAATTCTTCTTTCAATTCGGCTAGATGTTGATAGATAGTCTTCTCGCTTAAACTGGTGATTGTGCGAGCTGTTTGATGTCTAATGTCTGAAACTCCAGCAGAATTTGCAACATTTCCGCTTTGTTTAAAATTGTTTCTTCCAAATAGTGATCTAACATAAATTTCCCCCTATTCTCAAAATTACCATAAAGGAAAAGAAATTGTCAACTAGAATTTGAAAGCAAGCAGAGGCGACAGATGGTTTGAGAAACGGGTGAGGACTGAAAAGACGAGCTTTGACTGCGATTGTCTCAATTTAGGTTTCATTTTTGTGCTTTTTTTGAGACGAGTGGTTGAATGAAAAAGTGATGGTGAAACTAAAAACGACATTTTTTAAAGTTTCTGGTATAATTTTATGGAATGATAGGAGGAAAATATTGTGCGCGATAATCATCTTCATACTTAATTTTCTTACAATTCAGATGCTGATTTTAGAGATGACTTAGAACATGATGATGGAGAAATTGTGACGGCTGAACATCTGGATTTCTCTAATCTCATCCGTATGATGGGGGTCTTCTCACGATGATATTCCTGATTATGGGGCTTAGACTAGAAAAATAGCTTCTTTTAATCAGAAATACGGAAATCTGCTCTTATGGATCGTGTAAGAAAAATATTTTTGCTTTTTTAGAAGTAACAGATTATGATTTGAAACTTTTATTTATTCATCACACTGGGAAATTTAATTATTTAGAAGATCCTGTTTTGCAATGTGACAAAATGAAAGTTATTCCAATTTACTTTAAAGAATTAGAAGAAGCTATTGAAAATATTCCAGCGCATATTTTGGCTCATTTTGACTATGGTTTTCGCAAGTTTGATGTGACGGTCGAAGAACTGAAAGACTTTGAACCTCAACGTCCTGCCCGCCCTCTTTCGCAAAATGATAGAGTACAACTTGACTTTTAAACTGAATTGCAAGTCTATGTATTTCTATTATTATGAAGATATTTATATCTATGCTCTATCTTTGGTGAAAGAATTGGGAGGAACAAAGTGTTCTGTTAGCTTAGATGCCTATAAGTTAGAACATTTTCATTTGAATTTTGACCGCATCAACCAAATCCTAACGGCATTTGTCATAGGCGAAGGAGAGCTGTTATAAAAAATAAGGCTAGGATATTATTTCCTAGCCTTATACGTTTGTTTCTCAAAAATTATCATAGTAAATATTCATATTCTCTGATAATTAAATCATTTTCAAATTCAAAAATATCACAGGATAGTTGACCAAAATCATTTTTGAGAATAGTAACAATCCGATTTTCGTCTGTTGAAAAGGTATGTAAACAGGAAAATTGAATGGTGTTATGATGATAGGCTTGTTGAATCTTAGAAAGGTAATCTTCTATTCCACGAATAACAGAAACCTTTTGCTCATGCAATTCCCAGATGATTTTAGGATGTAAAAATTTTTGGTAAGTTTTCCAATCTCTTTGATTTTCCGCTCGAAAGAACAAGGTTAATGTTTCTAAATTTGTCATTAGTGACCTCCTTAATGAAACAATCTTTTCCAAAAAGAAGGTTTCTTTTCTGCTTGTTGGGGTAAATCTGATTGGAAAAGTTCAGAAAATTGGATAAGAATTTCTTTTTCGGTAATCTCTACTGGATGATCGCTGTGAATGACCAAACCAAATGGAGAATTCTGGCAGTTACTAGACACGATTGTTGCTTTGCAACCGAGATCTTTTGCTATTTTTAAGTAAAAAATTTGATATTGGCTGGTGACTGCAGGAGATATTTTCACAGTTACAGGCTGATAGTCCGAGCTAATTTTTTGCAAAATTTCTTTAAAGTGGCTGTGGATAAGGGTACTATTAGCTTCATCAATGCTACATTCTGCAATGACCCGTTCCTCAAATGTTTCTAAAAATTTTCTTTGCTCATCAGGTTTTAATGTTAAGCCCCCTTGAGATTTTTCTATTAGTGCTTTATTTATATCTGTCATAAGAAAATTGTATCATAAAAGAAATGTTTCTCAAAGGATGATATTTACATCTGGGATTAAAAACTCCCGTTTCTAAAAGAAACGAGAAGATAAGACTCTAAATTATTTATTTTTTTTGATAAATTCTAAAATATCACTGATTTTTTTATCATAGTCTGAAATAGTTGAAAGTCCTTTTTCAGATAGATACTTATTTAGCTCATCTGCTCCATTTCCTGTTTTAATAGAACCACTTGCTGTTGTTACGACATACGTTCCGTTAGATTTAAATGCAATGTTGTCACCTGAAGCAAGAACAATGGCATATGAACCATCACCATTCTTTGTGATTGTTGAGCCGTTAGCTTCATGGATTGCATATGACTTCTTATCATCATTATAGGTAATGGTCATTCCATTGCTGTTAGTCAGCTTGAAGTCTTTACCATTAACAGTAATTTTGCTACCATCAGAGTAAGTAAGGAAGCCGGTATTTTCTTTTGAAGAAGATTCAGTTGTTTTTTCTTCTGTAGAAGAAGATTTACTTGAAGAAGTTGTCTTCTCTGTTGTAGAAGAAGACTGACTTGTTGAATTGTTTTTTTGACCACAAGCAGTCAATAGAAGGGCAGATGTAAGTATAGCAGTAAGTAAGAATTTCTTTTTCATTCTTAACCTCCTAAAATTTTCTTATTTTTAAACATAGTAACAAAAAAGAATAAAAAATTAAAGAAAAAACTGGAGTTGACACAAAAAAAGTAAAATATATTACCAAAACATTATAAAATCGATAAACCGGTTGTACATTTGAAGCCTAAAACGAAAGCTAGGAAATGCTCAGTGACATTTCGTGAAGAGATAGTTTTTGCTATTTTCAGTATAATGATTACTAAAGTAAATTACATACTAAAATTGTAATCGTTTTCTTTAAATATCTTGATTTATTTTTACTAGAATGTCTATTTTTCCTTGAAAAAACCTGATTTTTAAGGTATCATAGGAATGTAAATAAAATAACTCAAAGGAGAGTAAAAAATGTCAATTATTACTGATGTTTACGCTCGCGAAGTCCTAGACTCACGCGGTAACCCAACACTTGAAGTAGAAGTTTATACTGAATCAGGTGCTTTCGGACGTGGTATGGTTCCATCTGGAGCTTCTACTGGTGAACACGAAGCAGTTGAGCTTCGTGATGGTGACAAATCTCGTTACGGTGGTCTTGGTACACAAAAAGCTGTTGACAACGTAAACAATATCATTGCTGAAGCAGTTATTGGTTATGACGTTCGCGATCAACAAGCTATTGACCGTGCAATGATTGCACTTGATGGTACTCCAAATAAAGGTAAATTGGGTGCAAATGCAATCCTTGGTGTATCTATTGCTGTGGCACGTGCTGCTGCTGATTACCTTGAAATTCCACTTTATAGCTACCTTGGCGGATTCAATACTAAAGTTCTTCCAACTCCTATGATGAATATCATTAATGGTGGTTCTCACTCAGATGCTCCAATTGCTTTCCAAGAATTTATGATTGTACCTGCTGGTGCACCTACATTCAAAGAAGCTCTTCGTTGGGGTGCTGAAATTTTCCATGCTCTTAAGAAAATCCTTAAATCTCGTGGCCTTGAAACAGCTGTTGGTGACGAAGGAGGATTTGCTCCTCGTTTTGATGGGACTGAAGATGGTGTAGAAACAATTCTTGCTGCTATTGAAGCTGCTGGTTATGTTCCTGGTAAAGATGTATTCCTTGGATTCGACTGTGCATCATCAGAATTCTACGACAAAGAACGTAAAGTTTATGATTACACTAAATTTGAAGGTGAAGGAGCTGCAGTTCGCACAGCTGATGAACAAATTGACTATCTTGAAGAATTGGTAAACAAATATCCAATTATCACTATTGAAGATGGTATGGATGAAAATGACTGGGATGGTTGGAAGAAGCTTACTGAACGTCTTGGTAAAAAAGTACAACTTGTTGGTGATGACTTCTTCGTAACAAATACTTCATATCTTGAAAAAGGTATCAATGAAGCTTGTGCTAACTCAATCCTTATCAAAGTGAACCAAATTGGTACCCTTACTGAAACATTCGACGCTATTGAAATGGCGAAAGAAGCTGGTTATACTGCCGTTGTATCACACCGTTCAGGTGAAACTGAAGATTCAACAATCGCTGACATCGCAGTTGCAACTAACGCAGGACAAATCAAGACTGGTTCACTTTCACGTACAGACCGTATCGCTAAATACAACCAATTGCTTCGTATCGAAGACCAACTTGGTGAAGTAGCTGAATATCGTGGTTTGAAATCTTTCTATAACTTGTCAAAATAATTCAGTTATAATACGAATCGGCTAGTGAAACTAGTCGATTTTTTCTTTATTGTATCGATAAATTTTAGGAGGATAATATGGATAAAATTGAAGAACTTGCTCGTATTATTCGAAATAGCCAAAATATAGTATTTTTTGGTGGTGCAGGTGTTTCAACCGAATCTGCCATTCCAGATTTTCGTAGTTCTAATGGTATTTACAATATTGAATTAAATCAACACTTCACAGCAGAACAACTAGTTTCCTATACAATGTTTGAACATTATCCAAAGCAGTTTTTTGATTTTTACAAGAAATATCTCATTTATCCTGATGCTAAACCAAATGTAGCACATATCTATTTAGCTCATTTAGAGAATGTAGGAAAACTCAAAGCGATTATCACACAAAATATTGATAGTTTACACGAGATGGCAGGAAGTAAAAATGTATTGAAACTACATGGTAGTGTAGACCGTAATTATTGTACCAATTGTCATCGTTTTTATGATTTAAAGGATTTTTTGAAATTGTTTGGAAGTATTCCTTATTGTGAGACTTGTGGCCACATCGTTAAGCCAGATGTGACTCTTTATGAGGAATCTCTGGATATGACCGTTTTTAATCAGGCAATTCAGGCTATTAGTCGAGCAGATCTGCTCATTATTGGTGGAACTTCGTTAGTTGTTTATCCTGCGGCTAGTTTGGTTCAGTATTTTCAAGGAAGACAGCTAGTCGTTATCAATAAAAGTAAAGTGGTACATGATAATCAAGCTAGCTTAATCATCGAGGGTAAGATTGGCGAGGTGTTCAGTAAAGTATGGAAATTAATGGATAATTGATTCGAAAATCAGCAAATGTATGGCATTTAACTGTATTTTTTAAAAAAGGTAAAATTTTAAAAATGTCCTTTATAATGGAAATTTCTGAAAATGTCCTTTATAATGGAAATTTTTTAAAATTTCCATTATAATAGACAAAAAGGAGTGAAAAGATGATGTATATTGCTCTTATTGGAGATATTATTGAATCAAAAAAAATACAGGATCGAGCACAGGTACAACAGCAGTTATTACGATTGATGAAAGAGCTGAATTGGCAATATCAGGACTATTTAATTTCCCCTTTTACAGTCACAACTGGAGATGAATTTCAAGCCTTGTTCTCACCGAATTCCTATATGTTTCAAATCATAGATCAGCTTTCTGTTGCATTTTCTCCTTATGAAATTCGATTCGGTATTGGTGTTGGAGAAATGGTTACAGAAATCAATAAAGAACAAAGTATAGGTTCTGATGGTCCTGCATATTGGTTGGCGAGAGAAGCCATTAATCATATCCACGACAAGAATGATTATGGCATTAATCACATTTCAGTTTTTTTGGCAGATGAAGAAGTCACCTGGACTGTCAATGCTATGTTAGCTGCGTGTTCTTTTATTCAGTCCAAGTGGACAGAAGTTCAATATGATGTACTCAAACAATTACTGACTGAAAATATATATGATGAAACATTTTCGCATAAAGAAATGGCAAGATCGCTCGGTATTACTCCAAGTGCTTTTAATAAACGTATCAAAGCAAGTGGTCTAAAAATTTATCTCAGAAATAAACGAGTTGCTATGAATCAGATATTAAAAGAGATAGCAAAGGAGGAGAGTAGGCATGTCTAAGTTGTGGGGGTTTTCAGATTTCTTCTTGCAAAATCCAATCTTACTATTAACGTTGATAGCTCATGTTTTAGCTGATTTTCAATGGCAGAGTCAAAAAATAGCCGACTTAAAAAGTCGGAAATTACCATATTTAATGTTACATCTAATCATTGTTTTTCTTCCATTGCTAATGTTGAGTGTTCTTTTTCCAAAAAACAGTTTGTATTTTGTTACTGTTTGGATTAGTCATGCAGTGATTGATTTCTTGAAATACAAGTTCAATACTTTCATAGAAATAAAAAGATTTACTAAACAAGTTTTTATTGTTGACCAATTACTGCATCTAATTTGTATTTTTCTTTTTTACGTTTTATTAGCAAGCAAAATAAATCCACTCTGGCTAAAAAATAGTGCTGCAGTAGTTCAGACGCTTTTATTTTTAGCAGTAGTTGGAAAACCGATTAATATTTTATTTAAACTTTTCTTCAGTAGGTATCAGTCAAAAGGAAATAATCAAGAGACTATAGCAGGTGCGGGAGCAATGATTGGGATTTTAGAGCGTTATATTATGGCTCTATCTCTCATATTTGGACAGTTCGCTTCAGTTGGCTTAGTTTTTACTGCTAAGTCAATTGCACGTTATAATAAAATTTCTGAAAGTCAATCCTTTGCAGAATACTATCTTATCGGCTCGCTTTTTAGCATGATTAGTGTGCTAATTGTTTTTGGCTTGCTCTATTTGTAAATAGTACAAGCCAAAAGTTTCCAATTTTAAGGTAGAAGGTGTAAGAAATTGAAGACGAAGCGATTGACTGAGTAATCTATCATGCAGAGATTGCAGACAAGAATTGCGAAGCAGATTGTTTTTTTCAATCTTAGACAAGTCGACAGTCCAGTCTCCCAAATAGTCTTGCTCCTGATATCAATTTGGCTCAGCTGATATTTGTTTGTAGATGATTAGGTTAGTGGCAAGGTTATCTGTATGAATCGTTTTTGTTATCTTATTGAATTTCATAGCCCAAGAGAAGACCATTTTCCTCAGCGTAAAAACTGCACAGGCCAGAAGTTGGAATAACTTCAATAACAGCTTGAGGAAATTTTTCTCGCACCATTTCGGAAAATTGCTGACAAAACTTAGGGTTATTTCGATGAGCAATAATGATTTGGCCACCTGCATAGCCCGCTTTTATGAGTTCATCAAAAGCTGCAATGAGTGATTTTTTTGCACCACGCGCCTTTTGAAGTAACTCTAGCTTCCCGCCTTGGCTAGCTTCGCCGACCATACGGATGTTAAGTAATCCTACAACAGCTCCGACTAATTTGCTTAGTCGCCCATTTTTGACTAAGTTGTCAACTTTTGTAAGAACAAAAAGTAACTTTGTTTTTGTTTGATAGGTTGTAATTTCTGTCACGACTTCTTCATAACTCAAACCTTGATCAATAAGAAAATTCAGTTTTTTGATGATCAAGTCATTCTCGCCGCCTGCAGAAAGAGTATCAATAATATGAATATTCACATTAGGATGTTCTTCTAGATAAAGTTTTTTAGCCACTTGTGCGCTATTATGACTTCCTGATAAGGTTCCTGTAATAGTGACCACAAAAATATTTGAAGCGCCATCAAAAGCCTTCATGTAGTCATCTGGACTAGGGCAGGCTGATTTTGAAGCAGAAGAAGTGGCATACATTTTTTCCATCATATCATCAATATTGAGCTGAGCATTATCTATAAAGATTTCATCATTTACTTGAATGGTCAAAGGAACATTTTCAAATAAGGTGTCAACAGCAATATTTTCGATAGTTCTATAATCACAACCTGAATCAGCTACAATTTTCCAAGTCATTAAATTCTCCTTTATTGGGCAGTAAATTAGTTAGACATTGACAAAAGTTTTGTCTTTTTTTACAATTATATCATGAAATCTGTGCCTTAGAAAGCCTTTACAGTCTGTTGTTACACGTAGAAAGAAAATGTTATGTCGGAACGTAAAATATCGAAAAAATCCTTAGAAAATTTAAAAATATCAAATCAGGAATCGAATCGAATTACCAAAGAATCATTGGAGATTTCTTTATTGCAATTATTGAAAAAGAAAGAGTTGACCAAAATTACTATTTCTGAATTAGTAGAGAGGGCAGGCGTTTCACGTGCAGCTTTTTATCGAAATTATGATTCAAAAGAAGAGATTTTACAAGAAATTTTTCAACGAACAGTGCAAAAGATTACCGATAAATTGGAACAATTTAATATGAGAACAGAACTTTATCAAGTATGGCTATTCTTGTTTAAAGAAGTCAAAAAAGAAGCTCGAATTGTTAGTCTAGCGATAGACTACAATTTAGAAAAACTGTTGACAAGTGCTGTGTTTGATATGTTAGAGCAACAAAATTATTCTAGAAAAGAGGCTTCAACGTACATGAATTCTTTTTGGAGTTCGGCAGTGGTTTCTGTTTTGATTAAATGGATCAAAGACGGTATGAGGGTTCCGGCAGAGAAGATTGCATCGCTCGGACTTCCGCTTTTTCCACATCGAAAGAATGGTAAATTGAGTGATGAATAAGACAATGAGGTGTAATATGGTTACAAAAAGATTGGCTTGGGATGAATATTTTGCAGCGCAAGCTCTCTTGATTGCTAATCGTTCAACCTGCAAGCGAGCGAGTGTAGGAGCGGTTATTGTAAAGGATAACAAAGTTATTTCAACAGGATATAATGGTTCTGTTTCAGGAACGGAGCACTGTATTGATCATGAATGTTTGATGGTTGATGGGCATTGTGTGAGAACCTTACATGCAGAAGTGAATGCGATTTTACAAGGTGCAGAGCGTGGAATCCCGAAAGGTTTTACTGTTTATGTCACGCATTTCCCTTGCCTCAATTGTACTAAGCAGCTTTTACAAGTTGGTTGCAAGCGAGTGGTGTATATCAATCAATACCGTATGGATGATTATGCGCGTTATTTATATAGCGAAAAGAAAGTCGAGCTAGTACATTTGCCAATTGAAAAAGTAAAAGAAATAATTTCGGAGATTGATTTAATATAACTTTTAGAGTGTAACGTTTATTTTCTATGAATACAAGGAAAGAAAATATGACAGAAGAACAACTTCAAAAAGCCTGGCAAGCATTGTTTGATGGGCAATATCATCTTGCGAAGCAATTAGTTTATCAAATAGAGCAAGACAATTATAGTACACTGAATTTAAAAGCATATATTGCTTTAGAAGAAAAAGATTTTGCGTTAGCCCGTCAATTCTTAAAAGACTATTATGCTCAAGCTGTGTCTGAAAAGAACCTAGAAGAACAGCATATAGCCTTGCATCAATTGGCTATGGTCGAGCGAGAAGAAGAACATTTTCAAAAGGCTTATGATTTGATAATGACAGAAGCTGCAATTATTACAGAGCATTTCCCTGATGATCTACTAAAGAAATCAGTCAATTTGTATGAACAAGGATATTTACAGTTCAAACTTGGAAATATTTGTCTTGCAGAAGAACTTTTACAAACAACACTAAATTTAGCATTGCAGACGGATGAGTTAATCAATCATGCTTGTGCTTATCGCGCCTTGGCCGAGGTAATGTTAGCGCAGAAAGATATAAACATGGCTAAGTCTTATGTTCAACAAGCATTAACATGTTTTGAAGAAGCGGGTGATAGGGTTGGAGCGACAGATTTAAAAGATTTGATTGCACAGATAGAGTAGCAAAATAAAAATTTTATAATGTTTGCGAGATAAGATATTCTAATGTAAAAGTTAGAGTATTTTTCTTTAGAACCGCCTATTGAACAGCAACTCCTGTTGTACAAGTAGATCCCTCTCGACTGCACAACACAAAAAACTTCAAAACCAGACTTCTAAGCAAGTGAAGTCGAATAGAATTGAACCAAAAGAACTTGCTAGAAATGGTTAGCACAGAGGTTTTCTTCATTGATTTGCTTGGTTTTGTTGTTGAAATTTTAGAATTGCCTTGTTTTAAAAAAATTCACAAAGCATAAATAAAAATGGAAGAATGTTGCTTCTTCCATTTTTATTTTGACATCATACACTTTTTACATTAGCGTAAAGTGTTGTTAGCAAATCTACAAAAATCTAATGTAGTAGGGCTGGACTCCTATGTGAATCGTTTTATTTGTTTTTAGGTTGTTGTTTTGTGATATTTAATCCGAAAGGAATGAGGTTTTCTTGTCTTATCCGAATACGCCGAATATTATCTTTGTGCCTAATGATTATGATGAGCGCTAGTACAAGCACAATCACAGTAAAGAGCGTGTCATAATGTGGTAACAGAAAGCTGAAGAGTGGAAAAATGGTAACTCCAACAATAGCTGAAATAGCAGCCGTCACACTAGAAAAAGAAATCATACTGGTCAGATACAAGCAGCTGAAGAAAATGATTGCTAAATAAGTGAAAAAGGTTGGTGAGAAGCCAAGAATAACACCTGCGCTGGTTGCAACGGCTTTGCCACCTTTAAATTCTGCGAAAATAGGGAAAGTATGCCCAAGTACGGCTAACAGGCCAAAAATAAGTGGAGAAATTCCATTTATATGAAGAAAAAGAGGGAGTAGAGTCGCAAATGTCCCTTTAAAAAAATCAAAAGCGAAGGTGATAATTCCTGCTTTTTTTCCAAGTACACGAAAGGTATTGGTTGTCCCTGTATTTCCACTTCCATATTCACGGAGATTTTTTTTGTAAAATACTTGTCCAATCCAAAGTCCGGCAGGGATTGAACCAATCAAATAAGCTACTATCAATGTAAAAACAATCTTCATCATGTTTTTATTATACCATGAATTTTAATTTTGATTGGGGAATGGTGAAGAATATTTTACAAAATTTGTCTAGGCTGAAAAATTGCTGATTTTCATACGATAATTTCTAAAAATCTTTGCAAAATTCACTAAAAACTTGTAAGATAGAAAGGATGAATGATTCAGGAGGTTCCTTGTGGTAAAAAAGGAAATCAATATTAACAATTATAATGACGATGCCATTCAAGTATTAGAAGGATTGGATGCAGTTCGTAAGCGTCCGGGTATGTATATCGGGTCAACGGATGCTACTGGGCTTCACCATTTAGTTTGGGAAATTGTTGACAATGCCGTTGATGAAGCTCTGTCTGGATTTGGTGATAAGATTGATGTAACAATTAACAAAGACGGAAGTTTAACTGTCAGTGATCACGGTCGAGGAATGCCAGTTGGTATGCACGCTATGGGAATTCCGACAGTGGAAGTTATCTTTACAGTGCTCCATGCTGGGGGCAAGTTCGGTCAGGGTGGTTACAAGACGTCCGGAGGACTCCATGGGGTCGGCTCATCTGTTGTCAATGCGCTGTCTAGTTGGTTAGAAGTTGAAATCACACGTGACGGTACAATTTATAAACAACGTTTTGAAAATGGTGGAAAGCCGGTAACGACTTTAAAGAAAATTGGTCAAACACCTAAATCAAAAACAGGCACCAAAGTGACCTTTATGCCAGACGACACAATTTTCTCAACGACAGATTTTAAATACAATACTATTTCAGAACGGCTCAATGAATCAGCCTTTCTATTGAAAAATGTTCATCTTTCTCTGACAGACGAGCGAACAGGTGAAACGGTTGATTTTCATTATGAAAATGGAGTACAAGATTTTGTTAGCTATCTAAACGAAGATAAGGAAACATTGACACCAGTTCTGTATTTCGAAGGGGAAGACGCCGGTTTTCAAGTGGAGGTTGCTCTCCAATATAACGACGGTTATTCAGATAATATCCTTTCTTTTGTTAATAACGTCCGTACTAAGGATGGTGGAACACATGAGACGGGACTTAAGTCCGCCATTACCAAGGTCATGAATGAATATGCGAGAAAGACTGGATTGCTGAAAGAAAAGGATAAAAATCTGGAAGGCTCTGACTATCGTGAGGGTCTAGCAGCTGTCCTTTCGATCTTAGTGCCGGAAGAGCATTTGCAGTTTGAGGGACAGACTAAGGACAAGTTAGGAAGCCCACTGGCTCGACCTGCAGTGGATTCGATTGTATCAGATAAGTTGACCTTCTTCTTGATGGAAAATGGTGAATTGGCTTCTAATTTGATCCGCAAAGCAATCAAAGCTCGTGATGCGAGAGAAGCTGCTCGTAAAGCTCGTGATGAAAGCAGAAATGGCAAGAAAAGCAAGAAAGATAAGGGATTACTTTCTGGCAAATTGACCCCAGCTCAGTCTAAAAATCCAGCAAAGAATGAGCTCTATCTGGTCGAAGGAGATTCTGCAGGCGGATCTGCCAAGCAGGGCCGTGACCGCAAGTTTCAGGCAATTCTGCCTCTGCGCGGCAAGGTCATCAATACCGCAAAAGCCAAAATGGCAGATATTCTCAAAAACGAAGAAATTAACACCATGATTTACACTATTGGTGCGGGTGTTGGATCAGAATTTACGCTCGAGGATGCAAACTATGACAAGATTATCATCATGACCGATGCGGATACGGACGGTGCTCATATCCAAACGCTCTTGCTGACCTTCTTTTACCGCTATATGCGTCCGCTGGTTGAAGCAGGTCATATCTATATCGCTCTGCCACCGCTTTATAAGATGTCTAAAGGCAAAGGCAAAAATGAAGTTGTCGAATATGCTTGGACAGACGGTGAGTTAGAAGATCTGCGTAAGAAATTTGGCAAAGGCGCCATGCTGCAGCGCTACAAAGGGCTTGGAGAAATGAATGCTGATCAGCTCTGGGAAACCACGATGAATCCTGAAAACAGAACCCTCATTCGCGTCACCATTGACGACTTAGCCCGTGCTGAGCGCCGCGTCAATGTCCTCATGGGAGACAAAGTCCCGCCTCGCCGTAAATGGATTGAAGATAATGTCAAGTTTACGCTGGAAGAAGCGACAGTATTCTAATATAGTATAGGAAATATTATGGCGAGACAGAATTATTTTGATATTTTGAACCGGATGGAGTTTGACCCACAGAGAGAATTGAATAATTTGATAGATTTACTGAAAATGGAGAGAAATTTCAAGAGAGGATATTATGAAACAAGTTTAAATAGTGCCATTTCTGATAATTTCTTAGATTATCCTAATCGATCAACGTTTACCAGTTATTCACAAATGATAGAAGTTATTATTTCAAACATCTATGATACAGCTGAACAACTATTTGTTTTCTCTGAGTTATTAGTTGATATATTTAATAACCTTGAGGGAAAATTTACAGAAAAAGAATGTCAGTTTATTCAAGTTGTATTTGATAACATTACAAGATTTCTAGAATTATCAAATCATGAACTGATCACTTTAGAAAATGGTGATAAGATCATCGTTGAAAAGAATGTTTATGCGTCCGAAGTTTCTCAGATTGTATCTGAATCCAATATTGAAGATGCGATAAAAGTTTTAGAATATAATCATTTTTCAAATAAAGGAGATATCCAACGCAAAAAAGAAATACTCATTTCTTTGGCAAATTACTTGGAACCGTTGAGAGATGAATTGAATGCTTTTGAAGAATTAAAAGAAGTAATGAAAGTCAATAGTAAAAAAATTATTGCAGTTGAACAACTATTTGGAATGTATAATAATTTGGGATTGAGACATAACAACGATAAGCAATATCATCTCAATATGAATGATGAGGAATTGGAACAATGGTATGATGATATTTATACTTCAACCTTGTTTGTTATTCTGAGTTTGGATGAAGCTAGGATTTTGTCAAAATTGAAAACTTTAAGAGAAGGATAATTTATCCCACACGAAGAATCACCTTCTTCACCCCTGAAACAGCAAATCACACATGAAGAATTTCTTGTTTTAGGGCAAAAAATGCAAATTACACATGTGTAATTTGCATTTTCAGAGCAAAGGACGAACGTTTACATGTGTTCTGAGTCGTTTCAGCAGCAAAAAACTAAAAAGCACATGAAGAGAAAGGAATTTTATGAAAAAAGAATATGGAATTATTAGTTTAACTGTGCGCAATTTGGAAAACAATGAATTTTCACAGCTCATGACCGAGTCGAAAGAGGCGATTGCTGCTTTTAACAAGGCGCATAAGGTGGAAAGTATTTATACGAGTAAGCTGGAAGAGATGAGCCAGCACTTGGCTAAGTTTCAGGAGGGGCTGCATCGGGCGAAAGCGAGCAGTTTGGTGACAAGTTTAGACCAAGCCGACCGCGAGCGAGACGATGCCTTGGCTACGCTGACTGCTTTGGTACGGGCATTTTCACGGGTCAAGGAGACTGCGACGAAAGAAGCCTACGACACCTTGGCGGGCTTGCTGAAAAATTATGCAGGAATTGCGGTTGCCAACTATGAAAAGGAGACCGAGGGCATTAACCACCTGCTCCAAGAGTTGAAGAAATCAAGCTATCAAACGGCATTGGCAAAACTGCACTTGGAAGAGCATGTGGAGAGTTTGGTAAATGCGCAAAAGCAATTTGAAGAAGCATACAAGGAGCGCTTGACCGAATTGAAAGGCAAAGTGCCTAGTCAAAGCAAACAACTCCGCATGCAGCTACAAGAAATCTACGATTTCCTGCTGGATTTCACCGCTATCATGACCTATGCCTACCCAGAAAGAAGCCACTATGCAGATCTTCGCGACCAACTCAATACCATTCGTAGTCGCTACAAAAAACGCAAAGCGGTGAAGGAAATGAAAGAGGCGAAGGAATTCTAGCAAAAAAGGCAGGTACTTTTCGATGAGAACAGAAACTGAAATGTTAGATTTAATTTTGAAAACCGCAGAAGCTCTACAGGTCGACGCTGTCGCCATGTCTGGCTCACGGACAAATCCAAATGCCCCTAAGGACGAGTTTCAAGACTATGATGTGGTCTACATTGTGGATAATGATAATTTAGATGATCTTGTGACTGACCTTGTTTGGTTGGACCAATTTGACAAACGCATTATCGAGCAGCATAACGTACTTGATCATCGTCGCCTCTATCTCATGCTCTTTGAAGATGGCAATCGGATAGATTTGACCCTCTGTCCCAAGGAGCACATAAAAGAATGGGTGGATAGCGAAGCGGATTTTACGGTGATACATGACCCGCAGGGGCTCTTTCAACCTTATGTACCGACGCCCAAGCGCTATTGGACGGCTCCAGCTAGTGCGACTGACTTTGACAAGTCCTGCAATGAATTTTGGTGGGTGTCAGCCTATGTGGTCAAGGGTATTCATCGAAACCACCTTGTCTATGCGATGGATCATCTGTATGGAATCTGCCAGCAAGAATTGCTCAAGCTTTTAGCTTGGCAGGTAGCAGCAGATAAGGGGACGCTTGATATTGGCAAGAACTACAAGTACCTCTTCCGGTATTTGCCAGCTGAGAAAGAGAAAGAATTTGCAGCCTTGCTTGACTTTTCTGATCAGAAAAAACTCGCCCAGTCTCTCTTGGCTACATTGAACTTCTTCCACAAAGAATCACAAAGCTTCTCGCTTAAAACTGGCTTCCCTTATGACAAAGAAACCGCAGAGAAAATGATTCAGTATGCTGAAGAGAGGCTTAGTTTCTAAAAAACGTAGCTTTTACAGTTTAGATTTACTAGTCTACCAGGCTGCCACAGACAATGTATTATCAAAAAACCTTCTTTGAAAGGAATTGAACACGCCCTAAATGCTGCGTGAAAACTCCTTATTACTAATTAAAATATATGTTTTAAATACTTTAAACTACAGAAAGGATAGTTTAGCTACTTATTAGTAACTGAACACGGGATTAATTTCTTAGGAAAAAAGATAAATCGTCTAGAACTCATCAAATCCTGTATCGATTTCCTATTTTTCTATAGAAATTTTCGGTAAACCGAAACGTCCCTTTGTATCTTATGAGTAACATTCAAAACATGTCCCTTGAGGACATCATGGGAGAGCGCTTTGGTCGCTACTCCAAATACATCATTCAAGAGCGAGCTTTACCGGATATTCGTGATGGCTTGAAACCTGTGCAGCGCCGTATTCTCTATTCAATGAATAAGGACGGCAACACCTTTGATAAGGGCTACCGCAAGTCAGCCAAGTCGGTCGGGAACATCATGGGGAATTTCCATCCACACGGTGATAGCTCGATCTACGATGCTATGGTCCGCATGTCTCAGGATTGGAAAAATCGTGAGATTCTTGTCGAAATGCATGGAAATAACGGTTCTATGGATGGGGATCCGCCAGCGGCTATGCGTTATACTGAGGCGCGCTTGGCTGAGATTGCTGGCTATCTTCTGCAAGACATCGAAAAGGATACCGTACCTTTTGCTTGGAATTTTGACGATACAGAGAAAGAACCAACTGTATTGCCTGCTGCTTTTCCAAATCTTTTGGTTAATGGTGCGACGGGAATTTCTGCTGGTTATGCGACAGACATTCCGCCTCACAATCTGGCTGAAGTCATCGATGCAGTGGTCTACATGATTGATCATCCCAAAGCTAAGGTGGACAAACTCATGGAGTTTCTGCCGGGTCCAGACTTCCCAACAGGAGCCATCGTCCAAGGTCGAGACGAAATCAAAAAAGCCTACGAGACTGGTAAAGGTCGAGTTGTGGTGCGCTCAAGAACTGAGATTGAAAAGCTGAAAGGCGGTAAAGAGCAAATTGTTGTTACCGAGATTCCTTATGAGATTAATAAGGCGGTCTTGGTCAAGAAGATTGACGATGTGCGGGTCAATAACAAGGTGGCCGGCATTGCTGAGGTACGGGACGAGTCCGACCGAGACGGTCTTCGCATTGCTATCGAGCTTAAGAAAGATGCTAATACTGAGCTGATTCTCAACTATCTTTTCAAGTACACTGATTTGCAAGTTAATTACAATTTCAACATGGTAGCTATCGACAATTTTACGCCTCGTTTGGTGGGGCTTGTACCAATCTTGACCAGTTACATTGCCCACCGCAAGGATATTATTCTAGCTCGTAGCCGTTTTGACAAGGCCAAGGCTGAGAAGCGGCTCCATATTGTGGAAGGGTTAATTCGAGTTATTTCGATTTTAGATGAAGTGATTGCGCTCATTCGTGCTTCAGAAAATAAAGCAGATGCCAAGGAAAATCTCAAAGTCAGCTATGATTTTACCGAAGAGCAAGCAGAAGCCATTGTCACGCTTCAACTTTATCGTTTGACCAATACGGACGTAGTAGTTCTGGAGGAGGAAGAAGCAGATCTGCGCGAGAAAATTGCAATGCTGGCTGCCATTATAGGCGATGAGCAAACGATGTACAATTTGATGAAACGTGAACTTCGTGAGGTCAAAAAGAAATTTGGTAATCCTCGTCTTAGTGAATTGCAAGATACGGCAAATGCCATTGAGATTGATACAGCAAGTCTGATTGTGGAAGAAGAAACATTTGTTAGTGTCACTCGTAGTGGTTACCTTAAACGCACTAGTCCGCGCTCTTTCAATTCATCAACGCTTAATGAGGTCGGTAAGCGGGATGATGACCATCTTATTTTCGTCCATTTAGCAAAGACTACTCAACATCTTTTGATTTTTACCAATCTTGGCAACGTCATCTATCGGCCGGTTCATGAATTGGCAGATATTCGTTGGAAAGAAATCGGAGAACATATCAGTCAGACGATTACCAATTTTGAGACGAACGAAGAAGTCATTTATGCAGAAGTGGTTGATGATTTTGACGAAGAAACTTATTTTACAGTAACAAAACTAGGACAAATCAAGCGCGTGGAGCGAAAAGAATTTAGCCCTTGGCGAACCTATAAATCCAAGTCGGTCAAGTTCGCCAAATTAAAAAATGAGGATGATCTAATTATCGGTATTTCTCCAATTAAGCTAGATGATGTCATGCTAGTGACGAAGAATGGCTACGCCTTGCGATTTAATATTGCAGAGGTACCGGTTGTGGGTGCCAAAGCAGCAGGTGTTAAGGCTATTAACCTTAAAAAGGACGATGTACTAGTGGCAGCCTTTATCGCCAACACTGCCTCGTTTTATCTCTTGACCCAGCGCGGTTCCCTCAAACGAATGGCAATTACAGGCATTCCTGTTACTAGCCGAGCAAATCGAGGACTTCAAGTATTGAGAGAGCTCAAGACTAAACCGCATCGTGTTTTTGCAGCTGGGCCTGTTTTTGGAGAACAACCTGTAGAACTCGATCTCTTTAGTTCAGAAACTCCAACAGTAGAAGAAGAGCAAATTTTGTCCATAGTTTCTAACAAAGGAACTACTTACGAAGTGAACCTAGCTGATCTTAGCTTGTCTGAAAGAACTAGTAATGGTAGCTTCATCTCAGATACGATTTCTGATGAAGAAGTGTTTTCTGCAAATCTTAAATAATTGAAAATCAGCCACTAGAGCTGATTTTTTGTGGTGTTCTTATAAACTGAAATTAAAAAATTTTCAGAATTTTACAAAAAACTATTGAAAATATTTAAAATTAGTGTAGAATAAAAAACATAAATTCAAAAAGGAGAATGTTATGTCAGTAAATCTTGATTGGGAAAATCTTGGTTTTTCCTATATGAAATTGCCGTATCGCTATCTTGCCTATTATAAAAATGGGCAGTGGGAAAAAGGGGGATTGACTGAAGAAGCAACCTTACATATGTCCGAATCATCTCCTTGCCTTCATTATGGACAACAAGCCTTTGAAGGAATGAAAGCCTATCGTACAAAAGATGGTAGTGTGCAGTTGTTTCGCCCAGATCAAAATGCAAAACGCCTACAACGTACATCAGATCGCCTTTTAATGCCACAAGTTCCGACAGATATGTTTGTAAATGCTGTGAAACAAGTGGTTCGTGCCAATGAAGAATATGTTCCGCCGTATGGAACAGGAGGAACTCTTTATATTCGTCCATTATTGTTGGGAGTTGGCGACATCATTGGTGTTAAACCAGCAGATGAATACATTTTTACAGTGTTTGCAATGCCTGTAGGAAATTACTTTAAAGGTGGCTTGACTCCAACAAACTTTATTGTTTCTGATAAGTATGATCGTGCAGCCCCTTATGGTACAGGAGCAGCTAAAGTCGGTGGAAACTATGCAGCAAGCTTACTTCCAGGACAAATGGCGCACGAAAATAAATTCTCAGATGTTATTTATTTAGATCCAGCTACTCATACGAAGATAGAAGAAGTAGGTTCTGCAAATTTCTTCGGGATTACCAAAGATAATGAATTTGTGACACCATATAGTCCATCCATTCTGCCTTCTATCACAAAATATTCTCTCCTATACTTAGCAGAACATCGTTTAGGTTTGAAAGCGATCGAAGGAGATGTTCCGATTGATAATTTAGATCGTTTTGCTGAAGCAGGGGCTTGCGGTACAGCAGCAGTTATATCTCCAATTGGTGGTATTCAGCATGGCGAGGATTTTCATGTCTTTTATAGCGAGACTGAGGTAGGCCCGATCACTCGAAAACTTTATGATGAACTAACTGGTATTCAATTTGGCGATGTTGAAGCACCAGAAGGATGGGTTGTAAAAGTTTAAAAATTTTTGGAACTGTCTCTTCATTGAGATAGTTTTTATTTTCACGTATTGCTTGCTAGTTTTCTTATTTTTTTGTAAAATAGAGATTTGAAAGAGGTATTTGATGAGTAAAAAAGATAAAAAGATTGAAATCCAATTAGCAGATAGCCAAGTAAAAGTAGGAAATGAACAATATGAAGGTTATATTTTGTCAATTGGTAAAAAGGTCATTGGGCAAATTGCTGAGTTTGATGGACAATTTGCTATCATAAAAAATGAAAATGTTGATAGTTTTTATAAAAAACTTGAAAATGCAGTGGAAAAATTGATTGAAACATATAATTTGAGTAAATAAATGCTTGTATTTTCTTTTCATCAATGGTATAATGAATACTGTTGATTGTGCAGGAGAGGTAGCGAAGAGGCTAAACGCGGCGGACTGTAAATCCGCTCCTTCGGGTTCGGGGGTTCGAATCCCTCCCTCTCCATGAGCGTACTTAGTCTTTAAAAAGTATGTCTACATTCTTTTTTGGGGTATAGCCAAGCGGTAAGGCAAGGGACTTTGACTCCCTCATGCGTTGGTTCGAATCCAGCTACCCCAGTTCTTAGGTAATATATCAGATAAATGGTAAAATATCTTAGGGTATTTTATTTCTTTATAGGGTGAGAAACGTTAAAGATAGTTCAATGTCATTGCGGTGCTTAGGAAAAATATTATAAGTATGTCAAGCAAGAAAAGCTTGATTGTTGGAGGATTTTTTAGATGAATGAATTTGAAGATTTGCTAAATAGTGTTAGCCAAGTTGAGCCAGGTGATGTCGTTACTGCTGAAGTATTGACTGTTGATGCAAGCCAAGCTAATGTTGCAATCGCTGGAACTGGTGTTGAAGGTGTGTTAACCCTTCGCGAATTGACAAATGATCGTGATGCTGATATTAACGACCTAGTAAAACCAGGTGAAACACTTGAATTGCTTGTTCTTCGTCAAGTAGTTGGTAAAGATACTGATACAGTTACTTACCTTGTATCTAAAAAACGTTTAGAAGCTCGCAAAGCATGGGACAAGTTAGTCGGACGTGAAGAAGAAGTTGTCACTGTAAAAGGAACTCGTGCAGTTAAGGGTGGACTTTCAGTAGAGTTTGAAGGACTTCGTGGTTTTATTCCAGCTTCAATGTTAGATACTCGTTTTGTTCGTAATACGGAACGTTTTGTTGGCCAAGAGTTTGAAGCAAAAATTAAAGAAGTTGATCCAAAAGAAAACCGTTTCATCCTTTCACGTCGTGAAGTAGTGGAAGAAAAAGCGGCAGCAGCACGTGCCGAAGTATTTAGCAAATTAGCTGTTGGTGATATCGTAACTGGTAAAGTTGCACGTATTACAAGTTTTGGTGCTTTTATCGACCTTGGTGGTGTTGACGGTCTTGTTCACTTGACGGAATTATCACATGAACGCAACGTTTCACCTAAATCAGTTGTGTCAGTTGGTGATGAAATCGAAGTAAAAGTGCTTGATTTAAATGAAGAGGAAGGTCGTGTATCACTTTCTCTTAAAGCTACAACCCCTGGGCCATGGGATGGTGTTGAACAAAAACTTGCTGCCGGTGATGTTATCGAAGGTACGGTTAAACGTTTAACAGATTTTGGTGCATTTGTTGAAGTGTTGCCAGGCATTGATGGACTGGTTCATATCTCCCAAATTTCACATAAACGTGTTGAAAATCCAAAAGATGTGCTTAAAGTCGGTCAAGAGGTAACTGTCAAAGTTCTTGATGTTAATGCTGATGCAGAACGTGTATCACTTTCTATCAAAGCTCTTGAAGAACGTCCAGTTCAAGAAGATGAACAAAAAGAAAAACGTCAATCACGTCCTCGTCGTCCAAAACGTCAAGAAAAACGTGACTTTGAACTCCCAGAAACTCAAACTGGATTCTCAATGGCTGACTTGTTTGGCGATATTGAATTATAATAAAATAAAAGGATTGGAATCTATCATTTCAATCCTTTTTTACTTGTTATTTTCATAAATTTTTTGTATAATAAAATGGTTGCCACCCTTAGTGTAATGGATATCACGTAAGATTCCGGTTCTTGAGATGGGAGTTCGATTCTCTCAGGGTGGATTGTTTGTTAACTATTTAAAAATTCTTGTCTAAAACAAGAATTTTGTTTTTTTTATAAAGGAGAAGGGGATTTCGAATGCCTGTAAAATTGATTGCTCATGCTTTAATTGAAAAGGACGGAAGCTATTTGCTCATTAAACGAAGTGAGGTAAAACGTGGTTTACCAAATATGTACCCAGAATATTGGGACATTCCAGGAGGAGGTGTGGAAGAAAATGAATTACCACGAGACGGAGCTATGCGTGAAGTGATGGAAGAAGTTAACCAAAAGGTACAATTAAGTTCGATTCTTCATGAAGATAGCTGCTACGATAAGGCAAAGGGTGTCGTTTTTACGCGTTTAGTTTATCAAGCAGAATTACTTGAACATAGAAAAATTCAACTTGATGCAGAAGAACATACAGCATTTCGCTGGATTCGGACTCTATCAGATATGAAAGGCGAAAAAGTCGTTCCTTATTTAAAGGATATATTGGAATAAATTGATAAAATGTAAATTGGAGAAGAGAAATAAGTACTATAAAGTTATGATGCTATACAAATCAATTTTATAGTACTTATTTTTTAGATACAAAAAACTCCTTGATTTACCAAGGAGTGAGATAAAATCTCATTAGTTTTTAGCTGCTGAGGCAAATTCTTCTTTAGAGAAAGCATCGTTAATGATGTCTTTTAATTGTTTAGCAGAAGCTTGCATTTTTTGTTTTTCAGCATCATTCAATGGGATGTTGACTGGACGGACAATACCATGTGCGCCAACAATAGCTGGTTGACCAATATAGCAATCAGTAACACCAGGATATTGACCTTCTTGGAAGACCGAAAGTGGAAGAACTGAATTTTCATCATCAAGGATAGCTTTTGTAATACGAGCTAAAGCAACTGCGATACCATAGAAAGTTGCACCTTTTTTATTGATAATTGAATATGCAGCATCACGAACGCCTTCAAATAAGTCAACCAATTCAGCAGCATTGAAGTTTTCTACATCTTGAAGATAGTTTTCAAGGTTAACACCTGCAACGTTAGCATGTGACCAAACAGCGAATTCTGAGTCACCATGTTCACCCATAATGTAAGCATGGACAGAACGAGCATCTACATCTAATTTTTCAGCTAGTGCTTGACGGAAACGTGCTGAGTCAAGAGAAGTACCTGAACCAATAACACGTTCTTTAGGGAAACCAGAGAATTTCCATGTTGAGTAAGTCAAGATGTCAACTGGGTTAGCAGCTACAAGGAAAATACCATTAAATCCTGACTCAACAATCTTGGTAACAACATCTTTGTTGATGCGAAGGTTTTTCTCAACCAATTGAAGACGAGTTTCACCTGGTTTTTGGGGTGCACCAGCAGTCAAAACGACAAGATCTGCATCGTGCGCATCAGCATATTCTGCTGAATAGATTTTCTTAGGTGAAGTGAAGGCAAGGGCGTGGCTAAGGTCTTCAGCATCCCCTTCAGTCTTTTCCTTGAAAATATCAACGATACCAAGTTCTTGAGCGATACCTTGGTTGACAAGAGCAAATGCGTAAGAAGAACCTACAGCACCGTCACCAACAAGGATGACTTTTTTATGTTGTTTAGTAAGAGTCATTTTGCTAAACATCTCCTTTAATTTATTGGGGAACATGTCCCTTTACAACTTCATTCTATCACTTTTGTAGTAATTTGTCACGGATATAATACATATTATCTTATGTAAACGTTTTTATATTCAAGGGTGTTTACTGAAAAAAATCCGAATTTATGTTATAATGATAAGGTCATATAAATTGAAGAGAGGCATTTTTTAATGCAGGATAATAATTTAGTCAATGTGAACTTAACGAGCGAAATGAAGACGAGTTTTATCGATTACGCCATGAGTGTCATTGTGGCTCGTGCCCTTCCTGATGTTCGAGATGGTTTAAAGCCTGTTCATCGAAGAATATTGTATGGAATGAATGAACTAGGTGTAACCCCTGATAAACCACATAAGAAATCTGCTCGTATCACGGGTGATGTTATGGGTAAATATCACCCACATGGAGATTCCTCCATTTATGAAGCTATGGTGCGGATGGCACAATGGTGGTCTTATCGTCACATGTTAGTAGATGGTCACGGGAACTTTGGTTCTATGGATGGCGATGGTCCTGCCGCGCAACGGTACACAGAAGCTCGTATGAGTAAAATTTCCCTTGAAATGTTGCGCGACATTAATAAAAATACAGTTGATTTTGCAGATAACTATGATAGTAGTGAGCGTGAACCATTAGTCTTACCGTCGCGTTTTCCTAATTTGCTGGTCAATGGAGCAACTGGTATTGCTGTGGGGATGGCTACCAATATTCCTCCTCACAATCTTGGTGAAACCATTGATGCCGTTAAATTGATCATGGACAATCCAGATGTAACAACGCGCGATCTTATGGAAGTATTACCTGGACCAGATTTTCCAACAGGTGCTTTAGTAATGGGAAGGTCAGGTATTCATCGTGCTTATGAAACCGGTAAGGGGTCCATTGTTTTACGTGCTCGAACAGAAATCGAAGAAACTAAATCTGGACGTGAACGAATTGTTATCACTGAATTTCCGTATATGGTCAACAAGACAAAAGTCCATGAACATATTGTCCGGCTGGTTCAAGAAAAACGGATCGATGGAATTACGGCAGTCCGTGATGAATCTAATCGAGAAGGAGTGCGTTTCATCATTGAAGTAAAGCGTGATGCAAGTGCGCATGTGATCTTGAACAACTTGTTCAAATTAACGCAAATGCAAACAAATTTCAGTTTCAATATGTTAGCAATTCAAAACGGAGTGCCTAAAATTTTGTCTCTTCGTGAAATTTTACTAGCTTATATTGAACATCAAAAAGAAGTGGT
Source organism: Streptococcus sp. SI1 (assembly GCF_030439945.1). Taxonomy (NCBI): domain Bacteria; kingdom Bacillati; phylum Bacillota; class Bacilli; order Lactobacillales; family Streptococcaceae; genus Streptococcus; species Streptococcus sp. SI1. The sequence goes on along the minus strand of NZ_JAQFJE010000002.1, from coordinate 132,916 downwards.
AACACGTCGGACGGTTTTTGATAAGGAAAAGGCCGAAGCTCGTGCTCATATTTTAGCAGGTTTGTTGATTGCGCTTGATCATATTGATGAAGTCATTCGCATTATTCGAAATAGTGAAACCGATGCTGAAGCACAAGCAGAATTAATGTCACGTTATGAGTTATCTGAACGTCAAAGTCAAGCAATTCTGGATATGCGTCTTCGTCGTTTGACAGGATTGGAGCGCGATAAGATCCAGTCTGAATATGATGACTTAATGAAATTAATTGCAGATTTGATGGATATTTTGTCAAAACCGGAACGAATAGCTACCATTATCAAGGAAGAATTAGAAGAGATTAAACGTAAGTTCTCTGACGAACGCCGCACGGAATTAATGGTTGGTGAAGTATTATCTCTAGAAGACGAAGATCTCATCGAAGAAACCAATGTTTTAATCACTCTTTCCAATAAAGGTTATATTAAACGATTGAATCAGGATGAATTTACTGCACAAAGACGTGGGGGCCGTGGTATTCAAGGAACGGGTGTGAAAGATGATGATTTTATTCGTGAATTAGTCTCTACCAGCACACACGATCGCTTACTCTTCTTTACGAATAAAGGGCGTGTTTATCGTTTGAAAGGTTATGAAATTCCTGAATATGGTCGTACAGCTAAAGGATTGCCAATTGTCAATTTATTGAAATTGGACGAAGGTGAAACGATTCAGACAATCATCAATGTTCAAGCTGAACACAATGATCATTCTTATCTTTTCTTCACTACACGCCATGGTGTGGTAAAACGAACTAGCGTAACAGAATTTGCTAATATTCGTCAAAATGGGCTAAAAGCTCTGAATTTAAAAGAAGAAGATGAGTTGATTAACGTCTTTTTGACAAATGGACAAGCGGATATCATTATCGGAACAAAAATGGGCTACGCTGTACGTTTTAACGAAAACCAAGTTCGGAATATGGGACGTAGTGCGACTGGTGTGCGAGGAGTAAATTTGCGTACGGATGACCATGTTGTAGGCGCTAGTGTCATTTCAGATAATCAAGAAGTATTAGTTATTACTGAAAAAGGTTATGGTAAGCGAACTTTAGCCAGTGAGTATGCTACAAAAGGTCGTGGCGGAAAAGGAATGAAAACAGCTAACATTGCTGAGAAAAATGGTCCATTAGCAGGCTTGATGGCCGTGAATGGTGATGAAGATTTGATGGTTATCACGAATACAGGGGTCATCATTCGAACGAATGTTGCTAATATTTCTCAGACAGGCCGTGCAACATTAGGTGTTAAAGTAATGCGACTCGATAAAGGAGCACAGATTGTTACCTTTACAAGCGTTACAGCGGATAATGAAAAAGAAGAGGATGAAGATTAAACTGGATAAAAGGAAATGTTATGTCATCAAGAAGAAAAAAGCGTAATAAAAGAAAAAATATTCTAATTAACATCATTGCTACATTGTTAATTATTGTTGCACTTGCACTTATTTTTAACTCTTCTATTCGTAATATGATTATGGTTTGGCATACCAATAGGTATCAAGTTAGCAATGTTTCAAAAGATAAGATTAATAAAAACAAAAAAGCCAAAACTAGCTTTAATTTTGACAAAGTAAAATCATTATCAACAGAAGATGTGATTAATGCTCAATGGCGAGCTCAGCAATTACCAGTTATTGGAGGAATTGCTATCCCAGAACTTTCAATGAATCTACCAATCTTTAAAGGCTTGGATAATGTAGGGCTTTATTATGGTGCAGGTACTATGAAAGAAACGCAACAAATGGGAAAAGGGAACTATGCCTTGGCTAGTCATCATGTATTTGGGATTACAGGTGCAAGTAATATGCTATTTTCTCCTTTAGATCGTGCCAAAAGTGGAATGAAAATTTACCTGACAGATAAAGAAAAAATTTATACCTACTCTATTACATCCGTTGAGAATGTGGCCCCTGATAGAGTAGATGTGATCAATGACCGCGAAGGTGTGAATGAAGTGACCTTAGTAACATGTGAAGATGCAGCAGCAACATCTCGCACGATTGTCAAAGGAACACTAGATGGAGAAACGCCTTATAAGGGGGCGCCAAAAGAAATTTTAAAGGCATTTAGCAAAACATATAATCAAATGCAATTATAATATAAAATGAGCTAATTTTTCATTAGCTCATTTTATATTGAAAAGTATAGTAGTGATGACTACATCATAAATAAGTCATTAAGATTTTCAGCTAAAGTTGGATGAGTAAAAATTTGTTTTGTGAAATAAGTATATGGAATCTTATTGTCCATAGCTACAGTTATTATGTTGATAATTTCTTGAGCACCTTGCGAGAAGATAGTTGCACCAAGGATTTCCTTTGTTTCTATATTGACAACAGCTTTAAATGCTCCTCTGAGATCAGCATTAACATGTCCGCGCGGCATAGCTGAAACTGGAATTTCTTTGCTTGCATAAGGTAACCCTTGTTCTTTCGCTTGCGCTTCAGTTAGGCCAATTTGAGCTAGCGAAGGGGTGATAAACATAGTAGTCGGTACATTTTTACGATCGTCAAGTGTATAAGAACCATCGCCTGTCAGATAATTGTAGACAATACGAAAATCGTCTAATGAGACATAGGTAAATTGTAATCCACCATTGACATCTCCAACAGCAAAGACGCCAGGAACATTGGTTTGACAATGTTTATCAACTTGGATAGCCCCACGATCTGTTACTTGAATGTCTGTATTTTCTAGCTTTAATGGTTCAATATTTGGCTTGCGACCAGTAGCACAAAGCAAAGCATCGAAGTGAAAAGTTCTATTTTTAGTAACAACAATCACCTCGTCACCATCATTTTTGACTTCTTGAGTAAAGATATTTTGAAAAATTTTGATACCATCTTCTTCCATATATGTTTTAGCCATAGTCGCAATAGAGGGTTCTACACGTGGTAGAAAGGTATCGGCAGCATCTAGAACAGTTACCTTGCTCCCTAATGTATTGAAGAGACCGGCAAATTCAAGACCGATATTCCCACCGCCAAGAATTCCAAGACGTTTAGGTAGCCTATCAAGGTTTTGAATACCTGTAGAGTCATAAATATTTTTTGTTGTAGTAAGTCCTGGAATTGGTAAAACGTTAGAGATAGCACCTGTATTGATGACAATATTTTCAGCTGTTAATTCTTGTCTTTTGTCACCTGCTACAATTTCAACGACTTTGTTCGATAAAAAATGAGCTTCTGCATCAATAATGTCGACTCCAGCACCACTAATAGTTGTATAATTTTTTTTATTCAGTCGATTGGTAACTGCATTTTTTTCATCGATTACTTCTTCAAAAGGTAATCCTTTTTCTGCAGCTACTAGTAATGTTTTGGTCGGGATACAAGCAATATTGATACAAGTTCCGCCGTACATAGATTTATTACGTTCAATTAAAGCAACTTTTTTTCTTTGTGTTGCCATTTTTGCTGCTAATGTTTTTCCGGCTTTACCAAAACCAATAACAATCAAATCGTATATTAACATGATTTTTTCCTCCATTTTTATAAGCATTGTAACACATCTATTTAAAAAATGCCTGTATTTTGCTTTGTAAAATTGAACTAGCTGATACAGATGGCAATAAACTATTAGATTTTTATAGCAAAAAAAGAGCCTGGAGTATACAAATATTCCAAACTCTTACAATAAATTATGTTTCCAACGAATATAGCTTTTTTGAGAGAAGGCTTTTGACCTTAGCTAATTAGAATTCTTGCTACTAAACGTTTATTTCTTCTCAAGTAGCGCTTTAATTTCTTGAAGGACTTCTAATTCAGTTGGACCTGCTGGTTCTTCAACAGTATCGTCCTTTTTAGTAAGGCTTTGTGCTTTTTCAGCAGACTTGACGATGAAGAAGAGAACAGTTCCGATGACGAGGAAATTGATAACAGCACTTAAGAAGCTGCCATACGCAATTCCATTCCATTTTAAACCAGCAATTTGATTTACGCCAGCAGCTTTTAACGCTGGATTGAGAAAGAGTGGTGTGATAACATCACCAATCAACGATTTAACAATCGCTCCAAAAGCATTGGCGATAATGACACCGACTGCTAAATCAATTACATTACCGCGAAGTAAAAATTCTTTAAGATCCTTTAACATTTTCTTTTTCCTTTCAAAATACAATACTAAGTTACATTATATCTTAAATAAACAAAAAGTTCAATAAAATATCTAAAAAATATAGTGAATATTTTACTTTTTGGTAAATTTATTATAAAATGTAAGTTGTTATTCTATGATAAGTTGGGGGTATTGTCTATTGATTGATAAAGAAATCATTTCTGATATTAAAAATAGTGTCAATATCGTCGAGATTGTAGGAGAAGTCGTTGCTCTAACAAAGGCTGGAAGGAACTATTTGGGACTTTGCCCCTTTCATGGGGAAAAAACTCCGTCATTCAATGTAGTAGAAGAGAAGCAATTTTATCATTGTTTTGGTTGTGGAAAATCTGGTGATGTCTTTAAATTTATTGAAGATTATCGTGGTGTTTCTTTTATGGATGCTGTCCAAATCATTGCTGATCGTGCAGGGATTCCATTAGAAGTAGAAAATGGTAGAAAAGAACAGACAAACCAAACACACCCTTATCAAGCACTTTATGATATTCATGCAGAAGCTGCAAAGTTTTACCATGCAGTGTTGATGACTACGAAAATAGGTGAGAAAGCACGTTCTTATCTTTATGAACGTGGCTTGACAGATGAGGTAATCAAACATTTTCAAATTGGCTTATCTCCAAATGAAAGCAACTATCTTTATAAAAGTGTTAGCGAGAAGTTTGATGAACAAGTCATTATGAATTCAGGCCTATTCAATTTAGCTGATAATAGTCTAATTTATGACGCCTTTCAAAATCGGATTATGTTTCCATTGACAAATGATAAAGGACAAGTCATTGCTTTTTCGGGTCGCATTTGGCAAGTTAGTGAGAGAGAGCAAAAAGTTGCTAAATATAAAAATAGTCGTAGTACTCCAATTTTCAATAAGAGCTATGAGTTGTATCATTTAGACAAGGCAAAAGCAACTATCAAAAAACACCATGAAGTTTATTTAATGGAAGGTTTTATGGATGTCATTGCAGCCTATCGTGCAGGGATTGAAAATGCTGTAGCGTCTATGGGGACGGCTTTGACACATGAACATGTAGAGCAACTCCGTAGGTTTACAAAGAAAGTTATTCTAACGTACGATGGTGATAAAGCCGGACAAGCGGCTACGGCAAAAGCATTGGATGAATTACACGATTTATCAGTTCAAATTGTCAAAATTCCTGATGGTATGGATCCAGATGAATTTATTGAAAAAAATTCCCCTGAGGATTTGCAGATTTTATTAACTAAAACGCGAATTAGCGATATAGAATTTCTTTTGAACTATCTGAAGCCGGATAATATTGAAAATTTACAAGCCCAAATTGAATTTGTTGAGCGAATGTCTCCGCTGATTGCACAGGTACAATCTATTACTGCACAGAATTCATATATTTATATGTTGGCTGAATTGTTACCTAATTTTGATTACCAACAAGTGGAGCAAGCTGTTAATAATCATCGTTTAGTGAATCGAAGAGAGCAGAAACAGCAAGCCCAACATCAGGTGATAAACCCTGATATTCCGATAACGCAGCGAGTATCACGGCTAATTAAGGCTGAGAGTCATCTCTTGCAACGAATGGTTGATAATCCTATGATTTTAAATGATTATCGCTTGCGAAAAGATTTTCGTTTCACAACAGCCGAGCTGCAGATTTTGTATGAGATTTTAAAGGCAAATGGCGAGGTCTCGCCACAAGATTTATCTGAGCAAAATGATTCGGTACAAGAGGCGTGGTATCGGGTTTTAAATGAAAATCTACCCGAAGAAGTGTCTGATCAGGAGTTGGCTGAAGTGGAGCAAACACGAGACAAAGAATTGCTTCGTAAAGAAAATCAATTAATTGGTAAAAAAGTTCGTGAAGCATCTCATGAGGGTGATGCAGATACGGCATTAGAAGAGTTAGAGCGATTTATTGCTCAAAAAAGGAGAATGGAGTAGGGATGGCTACAAAACAAAAAGAAGTAACAACTTTTGATGTTCAAGTTGCAGAATTTATTCGCAACCATAAAAAAACTGGTACAGCAACCGATGATGAAATCAATGATCAGCTAGTCATTCCATTTACTTTAAATGCTGATGGTATTGAGGATCTTCTTCAACGGATTCAAGATGCAGGGATTGCTATTACAGATAAAGAAGGAAATCCAAGTGAACGAGTTTTAAATACAGAGGAAGAAGAAGTTGAATTAACAGATGAGGAATTACTTGGCAGTAATTCTGCTAAAGTGAATGATCCTGTCCGTATGTATTTAAAAGAAATTGGCGTTGTTCCACTATTGACCAATGAAGAAGAGCAAGAATTAGCTGTTCTTGTGGAGCAAGGCGATTTGGAAGCGAAACAGCGTTTAGCGGAAGCTAATTTGCGATTGGTTGTTTCCATTGCAAAACGCTATGTTGGGCGCGGTATGCAGTTTCTTGACTTGATCCAAGAAGGAAACATGGGATTGATGAAAGCAGTTGATAAATTTGACTATACCAAAGGTTTTAAATTTTCAACCTATGCTACTTGGTGGATTCGTCAAGCGATTACTCGTGCAATTGCCGATCAAGCTCGTACAATTCGAATTCCGGTTCATATGGTGGAAACAATCAATAAATTAGTACGGGAACAACGCAATCTTTTGCAGGAATTGGGGCAAGATCCCACACCGGAGCAAATTGCTGAACGCATGGATATGACACCGGATAAAGTCCGCGAAATCTTGAAAATTGCACAGGAACCAGTATCTCTTGAAACGCCTATTGGAGAAGAAGATGACAGTCATTTAGGCGATTTTATCGAAGACGAGGTCATTGAAAACCCAGTTGATTATACAACACGTATCGTCCTGCGTGAGCAATTAGATGAGGTTCTCGATACATTAACAGACCGTGAAGAAAATGTATTACGTTTGCGTTTCGGTTTAGATGATGGAAAGATGCGTACACTCGAAGATGTTGGAAAAGTCTTTAACGTAACTCGTGAACGAATTCGACAAATCGAGGCAAAAGCTCTGCGTAAATTACGTCATCCTAGTCGTAGCAAACCGTTGCGTGATTTTATTGAGGATTAATAGAAATAGGAGGCACCATGACATACACAAATGAACAAATTGAAGATATTAAAAATCGTATCTTAGAAAGTTTAGAACAAGTCATTGACCCTGAATTAGGAATTGATATTGTAAATCTTGGCTTGGTTTATGAAATTCATTTCAATGACGAAAATGGTGAGACGCAGATTGATATGACATTAACCACCATGGGTTGTCCGTTGGCAGACTTATTAACTGATCAGATTCATGATGCGATGTCAGATGTACCTGAAGTGAGCAAAGTGGAAGTGAGATTAGTATGGTATCCAGCATGGACAGTTGATAAAATGAGTCGTTATGCGCGTATTGCTTTAGGAATTAAATAAGATAAAGAGCAGCATGATTGTGCTGTTTTTTATTTTGCTAAAACATTCAGAATTTATAAAATATTTTAACTTTATCCTCTATATTACTTGAAGTATTGTTAGAATCTGTTATAATGATTAAATGTACTTAATTTAAAAAGGGAGAGCAATATGTTAAAAAAAGGGGCGCTAACAGGATTACTCTTGTTTGGAATATTTTTCGGCGCAGGTAATTTAATTTTTCCGCCGACTTTAGGAGCCATGTCAGGTAAGAATTTTTGGCCAGCAATTTCTGGATTTGTGCTTTCGGGAGTTGGAATTGCCATTTTGACATTGATTATTGGTGCATTAAATCCAAAAGGTTATGTTTATGAGATTTCTAAAAAGATTTCTCCGTGGTTTGCAACGAGTTACTTAGTGGCTCTTTATTTGGCAATTGGTCCTTTTTTTGCCATACCACGGACAGCGACTACCTCCTATGAAGTTGGAATTGCACCATTGCTTCCGAGTAATATGACTGGTTTGGGACTCATTATTTTTACAGTTTTATATTTTGTATCTGCTTATCTGATTTCATTAAATCCTTCTAAAATTTTGGATCGGATTGGTCGCATTTTGACCCCCGTCTTTGCCATCTTGATTATCATTCTAATCATTCTAGGAGTCATTAAATATGGGGCTACCGTACCACAAACAGCTAGTACAGAATACGCAAAGGCAGCTTTTGGAGCCGGCTTTCTTGAAGGGTATAATACGCTTGACGCACTTGCTTCTGTTGCCTTTAGTGTTATTGCTGTCCAAACATTGAACCAACTTGGTTTTGCCAATAAAAAAGAATATATTTCAACTATTTGGATTGTTGGAGTGGTGGTGGCACTTGGGTTTAGTGCGTTGTATATTGGATTGGCTTTCTTAGGGAATCATTTCCCAATTCCTGCTGACGTAATGGCGTCTGATGCCAATAAAGGGGTTTATGTCTTGTCCCGAGCTACACAGGCTATTTTTGGACCAACAGCACAAATCTTCCTTGCTGTAATGGTGATAGTGACTTGTTTTACCACAACGGTTGGTTTGATTGTCTCAACATCTGAATTTTTCAACAAAACGTTTCCTGCGATTGCTTATAAAACTTATGCGACAGTCTTTACATTGATTGGATTTGCAATTGCAAATCTTGGCTTGGAAACAATTATTCAGTATTCTGTGCCAGTTTTACAAATTCTCTATCCAATTATCATTGCAATCGTAATGATTGTGATAGTCAATAAATTTGTTGCCTTATCTAAAATAGGAATGCAATTGACAGTAGCCGTTGTGACAGCTATTGCCTTTACAAGTATTATTGGACAACAATTTAAATTAACTGCTCTTATAAATATAATCAACACCCTACCACTTGCCCAAGCATCTATTCCTTGGCTAATACCAACAGTTATTGGAATTATAGTCTCTTTGTTTTTACCAAACAAGCAAAAAAGCGATACTTTTGAAATGGAATAATCTCAAGAAATCTATCACGAAAGTGGTAGATTTTTTTATGACCATATTAAATTCAAGTTTTTTCAAATCGTCACCTCTATTTTTTTTTGCTCATCAAATATATACTAGCTATATAAAGAAAATTAGTAAGGAGAAAAGGTATGGCATCAACCGTATTTTCAATTTCTGTATTTTTGGCCGGTATCTTATCTTTCTTCTCGCCGTGTATTTTACCTCTCTTACCGGTGTATGTTGGAATTTTGTTAGATACAGATGAGCCGAGGACAGTGACTGTTTTGGGAAAGAAAATCTCTTGGTATGGCATTGTAAAAACACTATTTTTCATTGCTGGTTTATCAGTTGTATTTCTAATTCTTGGATATGGAGCAGGATTTTTAGGAAAAATATTGAACGCTGATTGGTTTCGTTATGTACTGGGGGCTATTGTCATCCTACTTGGTATTCATCAAATGGAGTTGATAAATTTCAAGGTATTACAACGACAAAAAAGTCTCCAATTAAAGCAAAATAAGAATAGGAATGATTTTTACAATGCTTTCTTATTAGGTGTAACTTTTAGTTTTGGTTGGACACCTTGTGTTGGCCCAGTCCTTAGTTCAGTATTAGCTATTGCTGCTTCTGGTGGAAATGGAGCTTGGCAAGGTGGATTGCTCATGTTGGTTTATACCCTAGGATTAGCTATCCCATTTCTTATTTTAGCTTTTGCTTCTTCAATTGTATTGCGCCATTTTGGGAAAATTAAACCTTATATGAGCACATTGAAGAAGATTGGAGGGGCTCTCATTATTTTAATGGGAATCTTACTCATGCTAGGAAATTTCAACGTTCTGGCTTCAATATTTGGTGGATAAAAAAGGAGGAAATCCCATGAGAAAATCAATATTAGTCGTTACGAGTTTGTTATGTGCTACTTTTTTAGGTGCATGTGCAAATCAAAAAACAAATTCTTCAGCAAATGATACAAATAAAACTGAACAAGGACAAGTAGCTAACAAGAACAATGAGGTTACTGCTACAAAAGCAAATCAAGGAGAAGCTGTTCCTGATTTTAATCTAAAAGGAGTTGATGGCAAGACTTATAAACTATCAGATTTTAAAGGAAAGAAAGTTTATTTGAAATTCTGGGCATCATGGTGCTCAATCTGTCTATCCACGCTGAAACACACGGATGAATTGGCGAAAGAAAATGGCAAAGACTACGTTATTTTATCAGTCGTTTCTCCAGGTCATAAGGGTGAAAAATCAGAAACAGATTTCAAAAAGTGGTATTCAAAACTAGATTATAAAAACTTACCTGTTTTGATTGATTCAAGTGGAAAATTACTAGAGCAATATGGAGTTCGCTCTTATCCAACAGCCGCATTTATTGATAGTAACGGAAAATTAGTTAAAACTCGTCCAGGTTTTATCAAAAAGTCTGAAATTGAATCAACTCTGAAAAGTATCAAATAGGAGGTAATGACGATGGATCACAAAATGAAATTGCTTTTACTCTTCGGATCCATTTTACTTATCCTTGGTACAATTGTTTTGGGGGGACGTTTTATGACAACGAAGTCATCTATCGATCAAATCAAAGAAGCCTCTGTTAGCCAAACGACACCCGTCAACAACAAGAAACCTGATTTGAAAAATGCTAATTTAAAACATATTTATCTTGCAGGTGGCTGTTTCTGGGGGGTAGAAGAATATTTTTCTCGTGTTAATGGTGTAATAGATGCAGTCTCTGGCTATGCGAACGGAAATAGCGAGATAACGAACTATGAACTAATCTCACAAACTAAACATGCTGAAACGGTTCATGTGACTTATGATGCCAATAAAATTTCTTTAAGAGAGATTTTGCTACATTATTTTAGAATTATTGACCCAACTAGCAAAAATAAACAAGGAAATGATCGTGGTCCTCAATACCGCACAGGTGTCTATTATCAAGACCAAGCCGATATCACGACTATCAACCAAGTTTTTGAAGAACAAAGCAAAAAATTTAAAACAGCTTTGGCAGTTGAAAAAGAGCCGCTCAAACATTTTATCAAGGCTGAAGAGTACCATCAAGATTATTTGAAGAAAAATCCAAATGGATATTGCCATATAAATGTAAAACAGGCAACTTATCCAGTGATTGACGCAGCTAAATACAAAAAACCATCAGATGACGAAATTAAGAAAAAATTGACAGAGGAAGAATATGCGGTAACTCAAAAAGATGAGACCGAACGTGCTTTTTCAAATCGTTATTGGGATAAGTTTGATGCAGGAATTTATGTCGATGTTGTAACAGGTGAGCCACTATTTTCATCAAAGGATAAATTTGAATCAGGTTGTGGTTGGCCAAGTTTTACGCGCCCGATTAGCCCGGATGTCGCAAACTATAAAGAAGACCATAGCTTTAATATGACTCGAACAGAAGTACGAAGTCGGGTTGGTAATTCCCATCTGGGGCATGTTTTTACAGATGGTCCTAAAGATAAAGGTGGACTTCGTTATTGTATTAATAGCTTGTCTATCAAGTTTATTCCTAAAGACCAAATGGAAAGCAAAGGTTATGGATATTTATTGAACTATGTCTAACAGCATTTTAAGAAAAAATTTGCTATAATGAGTTTAGTAAATAGTAGGAGTGCGCTCGTGTATTCAATTATGATTGTAGAAGATGAATACCTTGTTCGACAAGGTATTTCGTCTTTAGTAGACTTTAAAAAATTTAACATGCAAGTGATAGGTGAGGCTGAAAATGGTTTAGAGGCTTGGGAAAAGATTCAAGCAGAATGCCCAGATATTATCCTGACTGATATTAATATGCCTCAGATGAATGGTATTAAATTAGCCCAATTAGCAAGAGAACAGTATCCGCAATTACATATTATTTTTTTAACAGGGTACGATGATTTTGAATATGCCCTTTCAGCTGTTAAATTAGGTGCGGATGATTATTTACTAAAGCCGTTTTCACGAGAAGATGTTGAAACCATGTTGATAAAAGTGAAAGTAAAATTGGATAAGGAAAAGAAGGAGCACCAGGTGCATGAGCTAGTAGAGCAGGCAGAATTTTCGGCCTTAGAACAAGCTATCCATGACCGATTAGCCGATACAGAATTATCCTTAAAATCTTTAGCCTTTCAATTAGGCTTTAGTCCATCTTATTTGAGTGTATTGCTTAAAAAGGAACTAGGTTTGCCATTTCAAGATTATTTAATTCAAGAGCGAATGAAAAAAGCAAAATTGCTATTGCTAACGACGGATTTAAAAGTATACGAAGTAGCAGAGCAAGTCGGCTTTGAGGATATGAATTACTTTTCTCAACGCTTTAAGCAAATCGTTGGAGTGACACCTCGGCAATTTAAAAAAGGAGACACTCAATGAAACGTTATTCACTTTTGATTCAGCTGGTGATTTATGTTTTTGTTATTATTTTGGTTCTTCTGGGAATGGTCGGAGGACTTTATTATCAAACTAGCTCGGCGGCTATTCGACAAACAACAGAACAAACAACACGCAATACGATTCAGCAAAGTGGGCAGTTTATTACTTCTTACTTGCAAAAATTAAAGGAAACTACTAGTAGTTTAGCTGAAAGCGAGACAGTAAAAACTTATGCACAGAAACCTGATGAAAGGTATGCTGGACAACTCCGTCAATTGCTGGGAATGATTTTAAAGACAGATTCAGATTTGGTATCCGCTGTTTTGGTAACAAAAAATGGCAATCTCATCTCAACTGATCCCAATTTAACAGTGAAAACATCTAGTGATATGATGAAAGAAAATTGGTATCAGGATGCTATTCATAAGGGCGCTATGCCCGTACTGACACCAGCGCGTAAAACTGTTGATAAGGAAACGGATGAAAAATGGGTTGTGTCCATTACACAAGAGGTAGTGGATAAAGATGGGAAAAATCTAGGAGTTGTTCGACTTGATATTGGTTACAAGACGTTGGAAGCCTATCTAGATCGCCTGCAACTGGGGAAAGACGGTTTTACTTTCATTGTGAATGACAAACATGATTTTGTCTATCACCCAAAGAAAACAGTTTATTCATCCGCTACTGAAATGCGTGCGATGGCGCCCTATATTGCTGCAAAAAATGGTTATGTAAAATCAAAGCAGGCCTACGTATCTCAGTACCAAATTCCACATAGTGACTGGACCTTGATTGGTGTGTCTTCTATGGAGCAACTGCATGCTGTGCAAAAACAAATTCTTTGGTCTTTTATCGGAACAGGATTATTAGCTTTAGGTATTTGTCTTATTGGCATTTGGTTTATCTTGCGTTTATGGATTAAGCCCTTGCATGAGTTGCAAGAGACCATTTTAGCTATCGGATCTGGGAATGCGCACTTGCGAGCTGTTGAAAAAGGATCCCCCGAATTGATTGATTTAGCCAAGCAGTTTAATACAATGCTCAATCAGATTGACAAATTGATGATGGCTGTCAAAGAAGAAGAGCAAAATGTCAGAAAATATGAATTACAGGCGCTTTCCAGTCAAATTAACCCTCATTTTTTGTACAATACATTAGATACCATTGTTTGGATGGCAGAATTTAACGATAGCAAACGTGTTGTAGAAGTCACAAAATCACTGGCTAAGTATTTCCGTTTGGCACTTAATCAAGGTCATGAACAAATTTCTCTCAAGGATGAAATTGATCATGTTCGGCAATATTTGTTCATTCAAAAACAGCGGTATGGAGAGAAATTACAGTATGAAATTGAAGAGTTAAGTGCTTATGATAATTATCAGATTCCAAAATTAATTTTGCAGCCTTTGGTTGAAAATGCGATTTATCATGGTATCAAGGAAATGAATCGTCAAGGGATGATTCGAGTTAGTGTTTATGAAAATAGTCATCAACTAATTCTTTCCATTTACGATAATGGTCGAGGATTTGTCGCTCATGATACAGCTGATACCCTCTTGATGCACCTAGGTGGTGTCGGTTTGAAGAATGTTAATCAGCGTTTGCAATTACAATTTGGTAAATCCTATCACATGGAAATTAAATCTGAAGAAAATACTTATACGGAGATTCGTCTCTATTTTCCAAAGGCAAATAAAACCAACTGATGAAAGATTTCAGTTGGTTTTTAATATTTAATTCCCAACACTGGAGAATTTTTTCATGCCGTATTTGAATAGAGCGTAGTTGATAGTAAAAATAACAAGTAGGACTAAAGGAAGTAGCAAACCAACCCAGCCTAGATTTAAAAAATAAAGAGCTGGAAAAAAAGAAGTAAAAGCATAAGGAAATACAAAAATTAGGATCAATTGGATAAAGGTTGGGTAAATTTTGATAGGGTATTGTGCCATTTGATTGAGGGAGAAAATCCCCATTGTGATAGGGAAAGATTCGACAATCCAAAAAGCAAGAGCAGTAGGTCCTAATTGAATAGCAGCATAGAGTAAACCAATACAAATACAGATAAAGACAAAGAGAAGTAGATGAAAAATGTTCCAATGCAGTCCGAGTAAATGATAGGATTGATAAGTTGCAATAGCTCCCATCAGTGTTGTGCCAAACCCTTGTAGCTGCACGCGTTCACAAATTAGCTGAAAAAGAGGATTGATGGGCATGATAAGTAGCCGTTCAAACTCACCTTTGCGAATATAGCGGCTTCCAAACATCCAAAGATTGTCAAAGAAAATCAGGTGAACTGAACGTCCGATAGTTGCCATTCCATAAATAAATAGCATTTGTCCATAGTTGAATCCGGCAATTTCCTTGATATTTGCAAATAATACATTTAAAAAGATTAAATAAACAATCTGTTCAATCAAAGAAGAAATAAGTCCAATAAAGAAGTCCATCCTATAAGACATACTAGCAATCAAGTAAGCTTTGAGGTTATAAAAATAAATGCTGATGTATTTCATCTTCAACCTCCTAAAATGACTAAACGACGTTTAGCTTGGTACCAAAGTAGAGCAATAAAAGCTGAAAGTATCGGAATCCAAGCCAACTGAATCCAGAAGAGCTCAAAATTAACCTGTCTTCTCAAAAGGATATTGACCGGAAAATTAACAGCAAAGCTGTAAGGTAATAGTTTCAAAATGTTTGCAATATTTTCTGGATAAAAACTTAGTGGCAAAAGCGCTCCAGAAGCGAGTGAAAAAAGGCCATTTCTGAGAATCAATATTCCCCATGTATTTGCCGTGAAAAAGGCGGTTAAACTAAATCCTAAATCTAGTAAGAGGATAATAAACATTCCTAATAAACTAGAAAATAAGAAAAGCAATCCTGTCTGCCAATTTGGAAGATAAAACTGTCCTTGAAGCAAAGGGATAATTAATAAAATTGGAATGAATTTAACAATTTCAACAATTTTGACAGCAAAGTCTTGGAAAAAGAGCGAAGTAATTAAAGAGTAAGGATAAAGTAGCTCGCCAGTAATATTCCCATCTACAATCATCAGAGATAGATCCCGTCCAATACTAAAACTATTTAGATTTCCTAGTAGATTTGCGAAGATAATATAGGTTGTGAACGTTTCTAAAGTATAACCATTGACTTGAGATTGGGTGAAAAAAATGGTTTTCCAAACGAAAATAGAGACAAGAACTTGTATGAAAGTACGAATCAGGGTCGCGACAAAGAAAGATTTATATTGAAGTTGCGTAATAAGAGCTAATCGTGTGATATGAATATATTTACTCATCAAGCCCCTCCTCATAAATTTGTTTGACGATATTTTCAATTGTCAATTCTTTGATAGCTAGGTCTTCGATTGAATAATAATCAAAAATCTGATTAATAACTTGGGCATTAGTATAAATATCTGTCTGATAATGAATATTGAAATGATAAGAGTCAATTTTCTCAAAACGAAACCCATTCATTTGGAATAGCTCTTCTATTGGCGCTTGCGTTTTGAAAGAAATGGTTTTAACTGTTGAAAACTTTTCTCTTAATTTCGTCAGACTTCCATCATAAACCTTTTTGCCCTTATCAATGATAAAAATTCGTCCACAGAGTGATTCAATATCTTGCATATCATGGGACGTAATGAGAAAAGTTGTCTGATGTTCCATATTCATAAAACGAATAAAAGAACGGATTGTTTCTTTTACACTGGCATCAAGGCCGATTGTAGGTTCATCCAAGAAAACAACGGCAGGTTGATGAATGAATATAGCAGCAAATTCGCAGCGAACTCGTTGCCCGAGCGAAAGATTACGAACAGGCTGGTGAATAAAATCTCCTAGCTGCAACAGGTCAATTAATTGCTCCAAGCGTTCCTCAAAAACTTTATCAGGAACGTCATAGATTTTCGCATGCAAAATAAAAGATTCCAGCACAGGAATATCCCAACGTAAATGTGATTTTTGTCCAAACAAAACGCCAATTTGCTTATTGACTGCTGTACGATGTTTCTGTGGGGTAAGTCCATTAATTTTAACACTACCTCGATCTGGATAAAGAACACCTGTTAGCATTTTTATAGTCGTGGACTTTCCGCTTCCATTCGAACCAATATAACCAACAATTTCACCTTTTTGAACCGTTAATGAAATATTCTGTACAGCATGAATTTGTTTTTTCTTAGGGTGAAAAAAAGCTTTGATAGAACCTTTAAGGCCTAATTCTTTCTCGACAATACTATATGTCTTATATAATTGATTTGCTTCAATCATCATTATCTCCTTGTGGCAGAAAACGTTTGCGTATATTCATTATTATAGCAAGTTCACAAAATCTGCGCAAGTGAATCTTATGGAATGATCTTTTGCACAGAAAAAAGGATGAGACAAAATTGCTCAACCTTTTTTTGATTTCTTTAGATCAATGACTGGAAGCAGCAGAAGTAGCATCTGCTTCACCCGTACTGTCGCTGTGACTACCTGCATCCGAAGCACCAGAAGTAGTGTCTGCACTCACATTTTCTCCTGTAGGAGCAAATGGTCCGTTTCCACCAACTAAACGTTGACCAGTCGTTTCTAAGTACCATTCTAACCACGGTCTAAAATTGAAGACAATTTCATTAATACCTGCGTAAGAACCATCTGGATAATACATAGCCTGATAGTTATGTGTATTTAAAACCGTTGAGCTTGGATTTGGAATTAAAGTGCGAACATACTCTTGGTTTCCATTACGCAACGTACCCACAACCCATTCAACGTTTTTCATTCTACTAGCTGGGAGTGAATTGTGAACAGTAGATAAGCGATTTCCGGATTGTGATGGTACACGTTTTGCCAGCATCGTATCAGGATCTTGATGCGCATTGTTATAATAGAGGAATTGATTATTATCATCGGCATAAGTCAGTTCAAACGGCATGGACTTCAAAAACATATTGATTTGATCGACTGTCAAAATACCATGATCCAGTTTTACATAAGTATCTCCTGACACAGCGCCAACCATAGCAGCAGCTTTTTCAACCCATTCAGGATCGTCTGGATCAATACCTTGAATTGTTGTCGCAATAGGATTAGTAACATCCAAGTCTTCTGGTTCAATTGGTTTTGGTTTTTTCAATTTTGAAACGACCTCTACATATTTCATAAAATTATCTAAGCAGATTTCAAGAAATGCAACAGTTCCTTCGTTGCTGATGTTTCCCTCTTCATCAAAGGCCTCTTTGGCTTTTCCAAGCAAAAATTCATTCCCCGGAAGAGTATAAGCATTAACACCTGGGGCATCAAGTATTTTTCGTAAATGTACTTGTGCACGCGAAGTTCCTTGGTCATAGTAAGAAGCTCCTACAATCATAACCGGTTTATTTTCAAATGGATGAACTTCAAATGACAGCCATTCAAGTACACTTTTAAGAGCAGCAGTAATTGTATGATTATGTTCAGGAGTAGCGATAATGACCCCATCCGCACGAGTGATTTTATTGTACAGGAGACGTAGTTGGAAAGATTCATCCCACTTTTCGTCTTGGTTAAACATTGGAACTTCATCAATTTCCAAGACTTCCAATTCAAATTTTAATTTAAAATGTTTTCTGATAAATTCTAATAATTTACGATTATATGATTGTCCTGCATTTGAGCCTACAATTCCTACAAATTTCATTACGTCATTCTCCTTTTACAAGTTTTCCCAGTCAAAGTTTTCAGCTTCTTTGTGCAATAATTCCTGAGCACTGGACAATTTTTCGGTAATTTTCACAAAAAGCCGGAAATCATTAAAGAGTGCATCCAATTTCTGAATGGTGTCTAGGTCAATGAGGTTACCTTCTTTATCGAATGCCTGCAGAGAATGTGACAACAAAAATTCAGAGCCAGGCATAACGGAAGCTTTTAACTCAGGGGCATCCAAAATCTGACGAAGTTGTAATTGTGCACGAGACGACCCCAAAGTTCCGTAGGAAGCGCCTGTAATCATTACAGGTTTATTAATCATGGGATAAATGCCATAAGATAACCAAGCCAGAGCGCTCATGAGCGAAGCTGGGATGGAGTGGTCATATTCGGGCGTTCCAATAATCACACCATCAGCGGCTTTTATTTTTTCAGCAATTTCCATTACAATAGTTGGAAGTTTTTTATCTGCAGGCTTATTGAATAGAGGGAAATCCTTGATTTCCACTAGTTCAATTGCTGCTTTATCCGCAAAATGTTTTTGCATATATTGTAGTAGCTGGCGATTAGTTGAGCGTTTTGAATTGGTGCCAACTAAACCGATGAGTTTTAACATAATCATTTCCTTTCCAACATTAAAAGAGAAGCTCTGGCTTCAAACCAGAAGTGTAAAATAATTGATCATCTTTTGTGATTCCTAGCGCTTCAATCTCTTCTTCTTTTTCAACTTGTTCTAAAATAGAAGTTTGAGTTTCACCAAATAACCGTGTTGTCCAAATTTCTCCATCGACAGATCGATTAGATACTATCGTTAAACTAGCAACATCTGTGTCAACAGGATAGCCAGTTTTGCTATCAAGAATATGGTGATACGATTGTCCCTGTTTTTCAAGGGTTCGTTCATAAATTCCTGAAGTTACAACGGATTGATTCACTATAGGAAGAATAGCCACGTTATGTCCTCGCCTTAATTTAGGATGTTGGATTCCAATCCTCCAAGATCGCTTAGAAACTTGATTGCCTCCGAGAGTCAGCACATTTCCTCCTAAGTTGATAAGCGCTGAAGTGACTCCTTCATTTCTCACAAATTCAATCACCTTATCAGCAATATAACCTTTTGCAACTGCGCCAAGGTCAATCTTCATTCCTTTTTCTGCCAAAAAAACACTAGAAGAAGCAGCATCTAACTTAATAGAAGTAGGGTCTATTAAAGAAAGACAGTGTTTAATTTCTTCTGTACTAGGAATTTTTGCATCCGGAAAGCCAATACGCCATGTTTGAACGAGTGGACCGATAGTAATGTTTAAATGACTCTTTCGAGCTAAACTGTGTTTCTTTCCCAACTCAATTAATTCAAATAATTCTGGATGCACCTGAACCCAATTTTTTCCAGCTTGATGATTGATTTTCATCAACTCAGAAGCGTCATCGTTTGCACTAAAGCGCTTTTCATAAAGGAAAAGAAGATGAACAACTTTATCAAGTAACAAGTCGGCTTGATGATGAAGAATTGAAATCGAAATCGTTGTCCCCATTAGGTGAACGGAGCGAGAGGTGAAATCCACTACATCACCTTCCTTCTGTAAATTTGAAATACAAATCTATTATAACACGAAGAGAACGTTTTCACAAACTATTTGTAGAAAATTTTCTGATAATTTCAATAAAATTAGTTGTCTGCCGCCCCAGATAAACTTCTAAATTTTAAAAAATTGAGATTTATAATGAAATCATTCATGAAAAGTTCTATTTTAGTGATAATAAATGTAATATTTTTCAGTTTTATGAGCAAATACATTGTAAACGCTAACATGTTCTGTTATAATGTTTGAGAAAATTAAAATTAAGGTAGGAATTGCTCTATGAGTAAAATTGTCGTTATCGGTGCCAATCATGCCGGCACAGCTTGTATCAATACGATGCTTGACAACTTTGGAAATGAAAATGAAATTGTTGTGTTTGATCAAAATTCCAATATTTCCTTTTTAGGATGTGGAATGGCGCTTTGGATTGGAAAACAAATTGACGGTCCAGAAGGTTTGTTCTATTCAGATAAAGAAAAGCTTGAAGCAAAGGGTGCAAAAGTTTATATGGAAACTCCTGTTTTGTCTGTTGATTACGACAAAAAAGAAGTGACTGCACTTGTAAATGGGCAAAAGCATGTAGAGTCTTATGAAAAATTGATTTTTGCGACAGGTTCACAACCAATTATTCCACCAATCAAAGGGATTGAAATTGTCGAAGGCAATCGTGAATTTAAAGCAACTATGGAAAATGTTCAATTTGTAAAATTGTATCAAAATTCTGCTGAAGTGATTGAAAAATTGAGAAACAACGAAGGCATCAAGCGCGTTGCCGTTGTCGGAGCTGGATACATTGGTGTAGAACTGGCAGAAGCTTTCGAACGCCTCGGAAAAGAAGTAACCTTAATTGATGTAGCAGATACTTGTCTTGCTGGCTACTACGATCGTGAATTATCTGATTTGATGAGTAAAAACTTAGCAGATCATGGCATTAAATTGGCTTATGGACAAACCGTGCAAGCAGTTGAAGGTTCTGACAAAGTTGAGCGTATTGTAACGGATAAAGAAACATTTGACATAGATATGGTCATTATGGCTGTTGGTTTCCGACCAAACACAGATCTTGGCGCTGGTAAAATTGAACTTTTCCACAACGGCGCATTCCTTGTTGATAAAAAACAAGAAACAAGTCTTTCAGGAGTTTATGCAATTGGTGACTGTGCGACAATTTATGACAATGCTCTAGATGATATGAGTTACATTGCACTTGCTTCTAATGCAGTACGATCAGGTATTGTCGGAGCCTACAACGCGACAGGGCATGAGTTAGAAGGAATTGGTGTGCAAGGTTCAAACGGTATTAATATCTACGATCTTAAAATGGTTTCAACTGGTTTGACCTTGGAAAAAGCAAAAGCTGCTGGCTACAATGCAGTCGAAACTGGCTTTAACGACCTTCAAAAGCCAGAATTTATCAAACACGATAACCATGAAGTAGCTATTCGCATTGTATTCGATAAAGATACACGTGTAATCCTTGGTGCACAAATAGCATCACACGAAGATATTTCAATGGGCATCCATCTCTTCTCACTTGCTATTCAAGAGAAAGTGACGATTGATAAATTGGCTTTGACCGATATTTTCTTCCTGCCTCATTTTAACAAACCTTATAATTATATTACGATGGCAGCACTGACGGCTGAAAAATAGAGATAAAATATTAAACTTACAAACCAGCTTTCGAACGAAACTGGTTTGATTTTTATTTAGAAATTCATTCTCTAAAACAACCTCCATCAATAAGAAAAATTTATGCTAAAATAGAAAGAGAACATATTTGGGAGGCTACGATGTCTATTCAGACACAAGAAGAAGTATCAAATACAAAGAAAGAATTCGCATTTACATCTAGTTCAATCATTCTGCAAGTCTCAAGAGGGATTTTAGTTGGGATTTTCGTGAGTGCAATTGTTGGTTCTTTTCGTTTTTTAATTGAAAAAGGGTTTCATATTATTCAATATTTCTATCAGCAAGGACTTGAACGGATTAGTTTATTTCCTTTTATTCTTCTGCTATTTTACGCTTGCGTGATTTGGATAAGCGCAAAATTAACAAAATCAGAAAGGGATATTAAAGGTTCTGGAATTCCGCAAGTTGAAGCAGAGCTAAAAGGGCTAATAAGCTTGTCTTGGTGGAGTGTCCTTTGGAAAAAGTACATTCTTGGCATTTTAGCTATTGCAAGTGGCTTGATGTTAGGGCGTGAAGGCCCCAGTATTCAGCTTGGAGCAATGGGAGGGAAAGGAATTGCCAGACATCTTCACTTAAGTCCTGTCGAAGAACGATCTCTGATTGCAAGCGGAGCAGCAGCAGGACTAGCGGCAGCTTTTAATGCCCCGATTGCAGGATTATTGTTTGTCATTGAAGAAGTCTATCATCATTTTTCTCGTTTCTTTTGGGTATCGTCTTTAGCGGCCAGTCTGACAGCGAATTTTGTTTCGCTCATAATCTTTGGATTAACTCCTGTATTAAATATGCCAGATGATATTCCGCTGATGGGTTTAGGGCAGTATTGGCTTTATTTGTTGTTGGGAATTTTTCTTGGTTTTTCTGGCTTTTTATATGAAAAAGTTGTTTTAGCTATGCCTCGGATTTACGATGTAATTGGGAGATATCTGAATCTTTCTCCACAATATTATCCCATTATAGCCTTCGTTTTCATCCTTCCAATAGGATATTTTCTTCCACAGCTTTTAGGCGGTGGCAATCAACTCGTTCTTTCTTTGACTAATCAACATTACTGGCTGATGCCATTAGTGATGTTTTTCATTATTCGCTTTATCTGGAGTATGATTAGCTATGGTAGTGGTCTTCCTGGTGGTATTTTTCTTCCTATTTTAACCTTAGGCTCTCTTTTAGGAGCAATTGCTGGTATTCTTTGTGTGAACTTAGGTTTCGTAACACAAGAGCAATTTCCAATTTTTATCATTTTAGGAATGAGTGGTTACTTTGGTGCCATTTCGAAGGCTCCGTTAACTGCTATCATTTTGGTGACTGAGATGGTTGGTGATATACGAAATCTTATGCCCCTCGGATTGGTCACTCTAGTGGCATATGTTGTAATGGATTTACTGGGTGGAGCACCTGTGTATGAAGCTATGCTAGAGAGAATGCTTCCAGATAGTCTATCAGATAATAGTGAGACGACACTTATTGAAATCCCTGTTTCTGAAAAAATAGCTGGTAAGCAAGTTCATGAGTTGGAGTTACCAAGAGGTATCTTGATTACAATGCAACAGCACAATGGGAAAAATCAGACAGTGAATGGTAGCACGCGCCTTTATCTGGGAGATATGATTTATGTAGTTGTAAAAAAATCAGACATCGGTCGAATTAAGGACATATTACTATAGAGTATTGTATTAAATAAAAGATGATAATGAATAAGGTGGCGATTTATTTTATTTTTTGCTAATAAACAAGCAAAATGTTATATTAAAAACATAAAAAACTTTAGGAGGACAATATGTCAACTTCAACACCAAAAGGCACTGCCAAGCGCAGTTTCTATTTTACTTTTATGGCTTTTGCAGATATGTTCCTATTTACTTTTTTTGCTTTTATGATTACTAAATCACTTTTAGGAACCCTGGGAAATGGACGAGGTGCTTCTGACAGTGTCAAGATGATGCTTATCATCACTGTCTTTCTTGTCTGTATGTTGTTCGCTTCGGTTGGTCTCTATATCTTAAAAATATCACCCACTATCTATTATTATGAAGATGGATTTACCGTTGGAAAAAATGGCGAGAAGATTCTCTATCAAGGTCTTCAATATCATATTATTCCAGGTACAACACCAAATAAAATGCTTGGAATCCTCTACAAATCTGCTGGTAAAATGATTCGATTGAATGCGCATTTATATGCTTCAAGAAGTCTTGATATGCTTCAAGATGATGTGGTTGCTGCCAATCTACCACAAGATATGCAGAAAATTGAAAATGGTCAAACTATTGAATTCCGTGCTCTAAATCCAAATCGTGCTGGTGGACTGAAAACTATCAAAACCCTCGATAAAAAAATTGAGAACGGCATCAAAGTAAAAATCAATAAAGACAGCATTATATTTGATGATGAAGTGTATAAATGGGCAGAGTATACAGTTGTTTCAGATTATGCAGGGTTGATTGTTATTCTTGATGCTACAACAGATCGTAAAGTTTTAACTTTCGCAAATCACTATATGATTGAACAACCAAACGTCGTAACGAATATTATTAATATCCTTGGAGGTCGTTAATGCTCAGTTTCAAACAATGGAAGGAGCAATTTTACTGGAAAAGTCGCAAAGTAAATAAAATGTTAACTCTCCTTGGAGGCTTATTGGGACTGGCTGCAGCGACAGCTATACTGTATTCCTTTGCAGTTTCCAATGAAGTACATCCCCACTTGATTATTTTTGCCCTTCTTCCATGGCTAGGCATTATTTGGTTTTCCATTTTTGATAAGGGAGAAGCAAACAACTCTTCAGAAACTTATTGGAACGTTGGTAAGGAGGAAAGAAAATCAAAGTTTGACAAACCTATGCCTAGTTTGGATGGATTTGGCTTTGTGGTAGGACTTGTTTTTTCTTACTTTTCTATTTACTTGTCTGAGGTCCTTGCTTTGGCCTATACTCAGCAACAGACAGATTCAAAAGCAGATTTATTCTCTCTATTTATCGATAGTTTCGTCAATCTTTTAAAAGTGGATCGAGCTAATTATTACGTGTGGTATTACTGGATAGGTTTAACAATTGTTCTCTTTATTGCACTTGGTGGAACTGCACTTGTCACTTATATTTACAGTAAAACACATCTAACACCTGGTCGTAAGCTAACAGACACAGAAAAAGCAAAATTGGCTTATGGAGCTGTCCTGTTTACTAGAAACGGCCTATCTTATGATTACCTATTGGGCTATCTACCAACTGGACGAATTTCCGTTAAAGATGCAAAACAGATGCTGGCAGTAGATTGGGATATCTATAATAAACAGGATGTTTTACAAACTGTGACAGATTTACTGGCAGACAATTTCATCAACGGTTTAGATCAATTGTTGAAGGATATTCGTTCTGGTGAAGCCAATATAGACGACCAAGCTGTGTACGATGATATTGTCAATAACCTCATTGCTCATTATCAATATACCGATGTAGA
Source organism: Streptococcus sp. SI1 (assembly GCF_030439945.1). Classification (NCBI taxonomy): domain Bacteria; kingdom Bacillati; phylum Bacillota; class Bacilli; order Lactobacillales; family Streptococcaceae; genus Streptococcus; species Streptococcus sp. SI1. The sequence continues at coordinate 108,141 of NZ_JAQFJE010000002.1, read as the reverse complement.
CTTAGGAAAGATTCAAACTTTAAAAGCATGGAACTATGACCGTTTGGTCAATTTGCTGCGTTATGCCTACGTAGCGAAATACATTTCTGAACAAGAAATGTGGACTGCCATCGATCAAGCTATCGTCGGTGCAAAGCGACATTATCACAATTGGAGGCAATATTTTGCTGCAGTATTACTCGGCAGAAGTCTTGGATGGGGCGGCGATTTCGAGAGCAATCGGATCGTTGCTATGAAATTATTAAACAATCCAAACAGTATTTATAAACAATATCCATTTTAAAACTCCAGCGATAGAAATTCTTACTATCGCTGGAGTTTTAATTTTCGACTACAATTCAGATTAGTGACTCTTGTGATATACATAGGTTGTAATGGATTTATCTCTCAGACAGTTAATGACAACACACGTTTTTGTCTGAGAGATATGATTTATAATAGTCGTAAAACAATCAGATATTGGATGCACTGAAAATTTATTGTTATAAAAAGAGAATAGTTGCTTTTTAATGTTTTTCAGAAATACCGAACGATAAAATAGTTTTTGCTGTATTTTATTGTAATATATGTATATTGTGTTATAATGTCAAAGGAAACGTCAGGAAAGACGTAGCGATGCGAAAGCATAGGTAGGTCATTTTTGCATACAACTTAAGGAGAGTGACATGCTGAACGAATTTCCTATTTTTGATTATGAAGACATTCAATTGATTCCTAATAAATGTATCCTCAAAAGTCGGTCAGAAGCTGACACAACCGTTACTTTTGGAGATCACACCTTTAAACTTCCTGTTGTTCCGGCTAATATGCAAACAATTCTGGATGAAGATACTGCAGAAAAGCTAGCTAAATGTGGTTATTTTTATATTATGCATCGTTTCGACGAAGCTAGTCGTCTTCCATTCGTTAAACGTATGCATGAGCAAGGTTTGATTGCCTCTATTTCGGTTGGCGTGAAAGATTATGAATATGATTTCATTAGTCAATTGAAAACAGACGCTCCAGAATATATCACGATTGATATTGCTCATGGGCATTCAGACAGTGTCATTGAAATGATTCAACACATAAAAAAAGAATTACCTAATACCTTTGTGATCGCAGGGAATGTTGGGACACCAGAAGCTGTTCGTGAACTGGAAAATGCTGGAGCAGATGCCACAAAAGTTGGGATTGGACCTGGGAAAGTTTGCATCACAAAAGTGAAGACCGGATTTGGGACAGGTGGTTGGCAGCTAGCGGCTCTTCGCTGGTGCGCAAAAGCTGCTCGCAAGCCGATTATTGCAGACGGTGGTATTCGCACACATGGCGATATTGCTAAATCTATTCGCTTTGGTGCTACCATGGTAATGATTGGTTCTCTCTTTGCAGGTCATATTGAAAGTCCAGGTCAAACAGTTGAAGTAAATGGTGAACAGTTTAAAGAATATTATGGTTCTGCTTCTGAATACCAAAAAGGCGCTTATAAAAATGTGGAAGGAAAGAAAATCGTTTTACCTGTTAAAGGACATCTTTCGGATACGTTAATTGAAATGGAGCAAGATTTACAAAGTGCTATTTCCTATGCTGGTGGAAAAGATTTAGCTGGTCTGAGGCACGTGGACTATGTCATTGTGAAAAATTCCATTTGGAATGGTGATATACATTAATAATAGAATCATTACTTATTTATATTATGAATTTGGCATAATGTTTCTACAAGGTACCTAATACCTAACAATAAGTAAGTCTTCAAATTTCTTGCTAAATTAGAGCAAGGAATTTTACATTCAATTGCTTAACCAATTGTTTTAGGCTTGCTTTCGGCAAGCTTTTTATTTTTTAAAGGGAGATTTTATGAAATTATTAGAAGAACGTATTCTAAAAGATGGGCATGTTTTAGGAGAAAATATTTTAAAAGTGGATTCATTTCTTACTCATCAAGTTGATGCAAACTTAATGAGAGAAATTGGAAAAGCATTCGCTACCTATTTCAAATCTACCGGCATTACAAAAGTTGTGACAATTGAAGCATCTGGTATAGCACCTGCCATTTATACAGCTGAAGCACTGGGTGTTCCGATGATTTTTGCGAAAAAGTCAAAAAATATCACTATGACGGAGGGGATTTTAACGGCAGAAGTTTATTCTTTTACCAAGCAAGTAACGAGCACCATCTCGATTGCGGGGAAATTCTTAAATCGCCAGGACAAAGTTCTTATTATCGATGATTTCTTAGCGAATGGACAGGCTGCTAAGGGCCTTATCGAGATTATTGAGCAATCAGGTGCCTCTGTAGAAGCGATTGGTATTGTCATTGAAAAATCATTCCAAGAAGGTAGAAAGTTACTAGAAGAAGATAAGCGAAAAGTCGTTTCTTTAGCTCGTATTCAAAAATTTGAAAATAGAAAAATTGTATTTATGGAGGCCGATGCATAATGAATTATAAAGAAAAAAAGCACTCACAAGCGGCTATCTTAGGTTTGCAACACTTATTAGCGATGTATTCAGGGTCAATCCTTGTCCCTATCATGATTGCTAGTGCATTAGGCTATTCGAGTCAACAGCTGACCTACCTTATTTCTACAGATATTTTCATGTGTGGTGTGGCAACATTTTTACAATTACAACTCAATAAATATTTTGGCATCGGCTTGCCAGTCGTACTTGGGGTCGCTTTCCAATCGGTTGCCCCTTTGATCATGATTGGTCAAAAACATGGAAGTGGAGCTATGTTTGGAGCACTCATCGTCTCTGGTGTTTACGTTCTTTTGATTGCAGGATTTTGTTCTAAAATTGCTAATTTTTTTCCAGCAATTGTGACAGGATCAGTAATTACAACCATCGGATTGACACTCATTCCAGTTGCCATTGGTAATATGGGAAATAACAGTGAAAAACCAACTGCCCAAAGCTTATTGTTAGCTGCTGTTACAATTTTAATAATACTTCTGGTAAATATCTTCGCAAAAGGCTTTCTCAAGTCCATTGCCATTTTGATTGGTTTAATGGTCGGAACAATTGTTGCTAGCTGTATGGGCTTAGTAGATTTTACTCCAGTAACTCAAGCACCTCTTATGCACGTTCCAACACCGTTTTATTTTGGGATTCCCAAGTTTGAGTTTTCATCAATCATCATGATGTGTATCATCGCAACCGTTTCTCTGGTTGAATCAACAGGCGTTTATTTTGCGCTTTCAGATATTTCAAAGGAAACACTAGACAGCACTCGCCTGCGAAATGGTTATCGAGCAGAAGGAATTGCTGTACTGTTGGGCGGTATTTTCAACACGTTCCCATATACAGGATTTTCACAAAATGTTGGTTTAGTCAAACTTTCTGGAATTAAAACACGTCTTCCAATCTATTATGCAGCAAGCTTTCTTATCTTGTTAGGATTACTACCAAAATTCGGAGCTTTAGCACAAATTATTCCAAGCTCTGTACTTGGTGGCGCTATGCTTATCATGTTTGGTTTTGTTTCAGTTCAGGGAATGCAAATACTAGCACGAGTTGATTTTGAACACAATGAGCATGATTTCTTGATTGCTGCTGTATCTATTTCTGCTGGAGTCGGCTTAAATGGAAGTAATCTTTTTAACAGCCTACCAACTGGCTTGCAAATGTTTTTCTCAAACGGAATTGTCATGGCAAGTGTAATTGCAATTGTCTTAAACCTTATTTTAAATCATAAGAAGAAATAAAGTTCGACAAGACTAGGAAGATTTTCTCCTAGCCTTTTTGACTATTCCAATTGCTTATAGTATAGTTAAGAGAGAAAGAACTGTTTGAGGAGATTTTATGTACCAAACTCGCAATTTAAAAGAACGAATGATATTATTCGTCTCAATTTTTTTGCCAATTTTGATTTATCAACTTGCCAATTTTTCAGCCTCTTTTGTAGACACAACAATGACAGGACATTACAATACTTTGCATCTAGCTGGAGTTTCAATGGCGACTAGTTTATGGAGTCCTTTCTTTACTTTTCTAACTGGCATTGTCTCAGCTTTGGTTCCGATTATTGGGCATCATTTAGGACAAAAACGAGAAGAAAAAGTCGCTTCTGATTTTTATCAGTTTATTTATTTGTCTCTTGGCTTATCTCTTCTCTTGTTCGGACTCGTATTTTTAGGTGGGCCGCTGGTTCTGTCCAATATGAGTTTAGAACCTTTAGTAGCAAAAGTTGCTATACATTATCTCTGGTATTTAGCGTTTGGAATTATCCCACTAGTTTTATTTAGTGTTGTTCGCTCTATATTAGATGCTTTAGGTTTGACGAGACTATCTATGTATCTAATGTTACTTCTGTTGCCATTGAATGCTAGCTTTAACTATATTCTAATTTATGGTACTTTTGGATTTCCAGAAATGGGTGGAGCAGGAGCAGGGTTAGGCACTTCATTGGCCTACTGGGTACTGCTAATTCTTTCAATAGTCGTTGCAAAAAGACACTCTAAAATCAAAAAATATCAATTATGGAAAATTCGTCCTTTGGACAAAAAAGGGTTGCTGGAAGGCATGCGCCTAGGTTTTCCTATTGGAGGGACCGTTTTTGCAGAAGTTGTGATATTTTCAGTTGTCGGTTTACTCATGGCAAAATTTTCTTCATTAGTCATTGCCAGTCACCAATCTGCTATTAATTTTTCAAATCTTATGTATGCTTTTCCCATGAGCATTTCTAATGCAATGGCGATTATCGTATCTTACGAAATTGGTGCTCAACGACTGGATGTTGTGAGAAAATATTGTACTCTTGGGAGAGTGACCGCACTGGGATTTGCTATGTTCACACTGACATTTTTATATCTTTTTCGTCATCAAGTCGCTTCATTGTATGGAACGAACAAAGAATTCATTCGTCTGACATCTGTTTTCTTAACTTATAGTTTGTTTTTTCAATTAGCAGATACTTTTGCAGCGCCTCTACAAGGAATTTTACGCGGTTATAAGGATACAAAAGTGCCATTTCATTTGGGATTGATTGGTTATTGGGGGGTGGCATTGCCGATTGGATTACTATTAGATCACATCACAAATTTAGGTCCCTTTGCTTATTGGTTTGGCTTAATTGTCAGTCTGGTTGTTAGTGGCATTTTATATCAACTCCGACTTAATCATATTCAAAAAAGAAATTAGGTTATCTACCGCACATGCATTCTTACTATTTTGAAACAAAAAAGAATCTCAGATTTTTATCCAAGATTCTTTTTTGTTATTTTGTACGCATTTCTCCTTGGGGGAAATAACTTCCTTCCGGCATATCATTAATAATGACATGAACAGCAGATTGTGGTGCGCCAGTATTTTTCACGACAGCAGCAGTGATTTCTTTTGCAAGAGCTTTCTTTTGCTCTAAAGTGCGTCCTTCAAATAAATCAATTCTGACAAATGGCATTTCAGTTCTCCTTTTTATTTTTGATATTTTTATTTTATCACAAATTAGGTTTTAAAGAGTGTCAGAATATGGTAAAATAAGAAGTATTAAAAATTGGAGAAATTTGAAACGAATCAAGAAAAATGGCTCAATTATATTATAAATATGGCACGATGAATTCGGGCAAAACCATTGAAATTTTAAAAGTGGCACACAATTACGAAGAACAGGGCAAAGGTGTTGTTATCATGACGAGTGCACTTGATACACGTGATGGTTTCGGCATTGTTTCTAGTCGTATCGGCATGAAACGAAAAGCAATGGCAATAGCAGAAGATACTGATATTTTCCACTTCATTCAAGAAATTCCTGAAAAACCTTATTGTGTATTGATTGATGAAGCACAATTTCTATCTCGTCATCATGTCTATGACTTGGCGAAAGTGGTTGATGAATTAAATGTACCAGTTATGGCTTTTGGTTTAAAAAATGATTTCCAAAATGAGTTATTTGAAGGTTCTAAGTATCTCCTACTTTTAGCAGATAAGATTGATGAAATTAAAACGATTTGTCAATTTTGTTCTAAAAAGGCAACTATGGTATTAAGAACAACAAATGGTCAGCCGGTCTATGAGGGAGAACAGATTCAAATCGGTGGGAACGAAACCTATATCCCAGTCTGTCGGAAGCACTATTTCCGTCCAGAAATCGAGGAAATAAAGAATGAAAGAGAGAATAGCAAGCAATGAATATTTATGAACAGCTACAAGCCGTTGAAGATCGTTATGAAGAATTGGGAGAGCTTCTGAGTGATCCTGATATTGTCAGTAATACTAAGCGTTTCATGGAATTATCCAAAGAAGAGGCAAGCACGCGCGATACGGTAGCAGCTTATCGTGAATATAAAAGGGTTCTTCAAAATATTACAGATGCGGAAGAAATGATTAAAGATGCTACTGGCGACGCTGATTTGGAAGAAATGGCAAAGCAAGAACTCAAAGATGCGAAAATTGAAAAGGAAGAATATGAGGAAAAATTGAAAATTCTTCTTCTTCCAAAAGATCCAAACGATGATAAAAATATTATCTTAGAAATCCGTGGTGCAGCGGGAGGTGACGAAGCCTCACTTTTTGCTGGTGACCTCCTAACAATGTATCAAAAATACGCTGAATCACAAGGCTGGAAATTTGAAATCATGGAAGCCTCCATGAATGGAGTTGGGGGCTTCAAAGAAGTAGTAGCTATGGTTTCTGGGCAATCTGTATATTCCAAATTAAAATACGAATCAGGTGCCCACCGTGTACAGCGTGTCCCAGTGACAGAAAGCCAAGGACGAGTTCATACTTCAACAGCGACCGTCTTAGTTATGCCCGAAATCGAAGAAATAGAATACGATATTGATCCAAAAGATCTTCGAATTGATATTTATCATGCTTCTGGTGCTGGTGGTCAGAATGTCAATAAAGTTGCAACGGCCGTTCGGATCGTTCACTTGCCAACAAATATCAAAGTTGAAATGCAAGAAGAAAGAACGCAACAGAAGAATCGTGACAAAGCTATGAGGATTATCCGTGCACGCGTAGCTGACCATTTTGCGCAAATCGCACAAGACGAGCAAGATGCCGAGCGAAAATCGACCATCGGGACTGGGGATCGCTCAGAACGGATTCGTACCTATAATTTCCCACAAAATCGTGTGACAGACCATCGTATTGGTTTGACACTGCAAAAATTAGATACGATTTTAGCTGGAAAATTAGATGAAATCGTAGATGCTTTGGTATTGTATGATCAAACACAAAAATTAGAAGAACTGAATAAATAATGAAATTAGCTCAAATTCTTGCTGAAATGGAAATCGAGCTTGAAGCAGTTGGGGAAGAAGCAGAAAGCTTATCCTTTGCTTTTCGAGCCTTAAAAGACTTATCTTTCACCGAATTTGTGATGAAAATGCACACAGAAGCAGCAGTAGACGATGTAAAGTTACTAAAAGAAATTCAAACTCAATTATTAGCTCATAAACCTGCTCAATATATTATTGGTCATGCAGAATTTTTGGGCCGCTCCTTTAAAGTAGATGAACGTGTGCTGATTCCACGACCGGAAACTGAAGAATTAGTCACCCTCATTTTGGCTGAAAATCCTAATATCAATATTAAAATTTTAGATATTGGAACTGGAAGTGGAGTAATTGCTTTATCTTTAGCTGCTGAGCGTGATAATTGGCAGATTACAGCTTCTGATATTTCCCAAGATGCTCTGGATTTAGCGCAAGACAATGCAAAATCTATCAATGTAATGGTAGATTTTATTCAGTCTAATTGTTTTCAGAAGATTACGGGAAAGTATGATATTATTGTATCTAATCCACCTTATATTTCAGAGATAGATATAGAGGAAGTAGCGACAAACGTCCTTGCCTCAGAGCCACATCTTGCTCTTTTTGCCGAAGAAGATGGATATGCCGTTTATCGAAAAATTGCTGAAAGTGCCCCAAATCATTTAACAGAAAAAGGAAAGATTTATCTCGAAATTGGCTACAAACAAGGGGAAAAGGTCAAAAAAATCTTTGAGTCCACACTTCCCAAAATGAGAATTCGCATCTTACAAGATCAATTCGGAAAAGATAGAATGGTAGTGATAGATAATGGATAAAATTGAGGAAATACTGAGTGACGGAGGAGCAGTCGTGTTACCAACCGAAACGGTATATGGTTTATTTTGCAAAGCTCTAGATAAACAGGCTGTCAAACATGTTTATAACTTAAAAGGAAGACCTCGCAACAAAGCTTTGAACCTAAACGTTTCAAGTTTAGAAGATATTTATCAATTTTCTAAATATCAGCCTCAGTATCTAGAAAAGCTTTACCGAACTTTTCTACCGGGTCCTTTAACGATTATTTTACAAGCTAATGAACAAGTTCCGACTTGGGTAAATTCAGGTATGAAAACAGTTGGTTTTCGTGTTCCTAGCCATCCCAAAACTTTGGACTTGATTAGAAAATTTGGACCTCTCATTGGTCCGTCTGCAAATTTATCTGGAAAGAGTAGTGGAGTAAACTTTCAGCAAATTATGATAGAGTTCAACCATAAAGTTCTTGGTATAGAAGATGATATCTTTCTAACAGGTCAGGATTCAACTATTTTGGATTTATCTGGAGAAACCGCACATATTCTACGTCAAGGGGCTGTTACTCATGCAGAAATCCTTGCTAAAATTCCAGAAATCGGTTTTCAAAAAATCAACTAGTAGGTTTTGAACCATTTTGACAGAAGGGAGACTCTTATGATTTTTGACCATAAAGACTATAAAGAATATGATGGTGAGCTCTGGGAAGCTATTACTGCAGAAGAAAAACGTCAGCAAAACAATATTGAATTAATAGCTTCAGAAAATGTTGTTTCAAAAGCGGTTATGGCAGCACAAGGCTCTATTTTAACCAACAAATATGCAGAAGGTTATCCAGGTCATCGTTATTATGGTGGTACAAATGTTGTAGATGTGATTGAAACGTTAGCGATTGAACGTGCCAAGAAAATATTTGGAGCACAATTCGCTAATGTCCAACCTCACTCAGGTAGTCAAGCAAATTGTGCAGCTTATATGGCCTTAATCGAGCCAGGCGACACAGTAATGGGAATGGATCTTGCGGCAGGTGGACATTTGACACACGGTGCTGCTGTTAGCTTCTCTGGAAAAACCTACAACTTTGTACCTTACACTGTTGATTCTGAAACTGAATTATTAGATTTTGAGGCTATTTTGGCACAAGCTAAAGAAGTCAGACCCAAATTGATTGTTGCAGGAGCTTCTGCCTATTCACATATTATTGATTTTGCAAAATTTCGTGAAATTGCAGATACTGTCGGAGCAAAACTGATGGTAGATATGGCTCATATTGCTGGTTTAGTTGCTGCTGGTTTGCATCCAAGCCCAGTACCTTATGCACATATTACAACAACCACCACTCATAAAACTCTTAGAGGTCCTCGCGGAGGTCTCATTTTAACCAATGATGAAGAGTTAGCAAAAAAGATTAATTCTGCAATCTTCCCAGGAATTCAAGGGGGACCATTGGAGCACGTAGTAGCTGCTAAAGCAGCTGCTTTCAAAGAAGTATTAGATCCAGCTTTCAAAGTTTATGCTCAGCAGATTTTGGATAATGCTAAGGCAATGGTTCAAGTATTCCAGCAACATGCTAATTTCCGTGTCATTTCAGGTGGTACGGAGAATCATCTTTTTCTTGTGGATGTGACCAAAGTGGTTGAAAATGGAAAAATTGCTCAAGATTTATTGGATGATGTACACATTACCCTCAACAAAAACTCTATTCCTTATGAAACTTTATCGCCATTTAAAACAAGTGGAATTCGGATTGGAACTGCAGCTATTACTGCTCGTGGTTTTGGCGAAACAGAAAGTATTAAAGTAGCAGAATTGATTATTAAAACTTTAGAAAACGCTGATAATGAAACTATTTTAGAGCAAGTTCGTGCAGAAGTCAAAGGATTGACAGATACCTTTCCGCTATACGAGGTTTGAAATGGACATTTACATAAAAAAAGCTATTATTCATCAATTTAGTCCATCAGATACCGATCTTCTTTTAGCAGATAAATATCTCAATATTACTCCTAAAATTGAGGAATATCTCCGTAAGAAGATTGAACATGTCTATTCGGATGAAGCCAAAACGGGTATTTTTACCGAAGATAGTGTCTTTTTATCACATATTACAAAAGACCTTTTAGAAACATCCATCACAGTTGCCAATCTCTGGAAAGAAGAGTTTTCAGTGAGTGAAAATCAGAAAACCAACGATTTGATGTTTGTTCAATTTGACAAAGAAGGCGTTGAGCATTTTGCTTTTTTGCGCATTGCTTTGAGAGAAACATTCACTCACTTGGGTGGACAAGTGGACAATCCTATCAAGATTACCCAGAATAACTTGCCTGGATTTGGTACAGGTGCTGATGAGGCCTTGGTTATTAACCTTCAATCTCGTAAATACCATTTGATTGAAAAACGGATTAAATACAATGGGACTTTTTTCAATTATTTTTCTGATAGCCTGTTACAAGTCAAGCCTAAAACTTCACCTAAAAAATCTATTAAAGCCTTAGAAAAAACGGCTCAAAAAGTCGCAGAAAGTTTTAATCAGGATGATTTCCAATTTCAATCCAAGGTTAAATCGTCTATTTTCAAAAACTTAGAAGAAAACGATGAATTGTCGCCAGAAAAACTAGCTGATGAATTATTTGATAACAATCTTACAGCTCGCTTGACTTTTATAGATCGGGTAAAGGAAGTTATTCCAGAAACTGTTAAATTCGATGAAGTTGATAGTAGCCGTCAGAAGAAAAAATTTGAAAATCAAAAACTCTCCCTTTCAAATGGAATTGAACTCATTGTCCCCAATAACATCTATCAAGATGCAGAATCTGTAGAATTTATACAAAACGATAATGGAACTTATTCCATTCTCATCAAAAACATAGAAGATATTCAAAGTAAATAAATAATGTTCAAAATTCTTAGAAAACTGATTTTTCTTATCCTTTTAATCCTTGTCTGTTATAAGTTTATCCAAGTTCATCATGATGTTAAGCAGGTGATGAACTACCGTACCTTAGTGCGAGAAGTGCTAGATGAGCAGGATACTGTAGCCAATGAAGAACTTGTCCTTGCTATGATTTATACCGAAACAAAAGGTAAAGTTTCTGATGTTATGCAATCTAGTGAGAGTATGACAGGACAGAAAAATTCTATTTTAAATAATAAAGAAAGTATTCGACAAGGAGTTCAGACTTTATCCACTAATTTAAATCTAGCGCAAAAAAAGAGAGTAGATGTTTGGACCGCTGTACAAGCTTATAACTTTGGTCGCTCCTATATTGACTACATTGCAAAACACGGTGGAGAAAACACCATTGATTTAGCAAAAAAATACTCTAAAGATGTTGTCGCACCAAGTTTAGGAAACGTAACTGGGAAAACATATGCTTATTATCATCCCATTGCACTTTTACATGGTTCTAAACTCTATATCAATGGAGGAAATTTCTATTACTCTCGTCAAGTTCGGATGAATATGTATATCATGAAAGTGATGAATTGGTTTTAATAATCAAATCCCTAGTAGCTTCTCTGCTAGGGATTTTCAAACAAATCAATTGTCATTTATATTCTTACATGTTATACTTGAAAATATATCTCACAAAAGGAAATGCTAAATATGATGAAAAAAATAGCCTTAATTACGGGAATTTTAACAATTTTGCTTTCTATTTCTGTGTTTTTATTTTATCGTACTAAAGCAGAAGGTAAGTTAGATAAAAATAATAATTATGTTCAATCAACTACTCCAACGCTCTTCTTTCATGGTTATGGGAGTAGTGCTAATGCTGAACGACATATGACAGATGCAGCAAAAAAAGCAGGAGTAACAAAAACTGTTATTCGAGCAAATGTTGATAGGAATGGTCAGGTAACCTTGAAGGGAAACATCTCCAAAGGCGCTGTCAACCCAATCGTAGAAGTGAATTACGAAGATAATCGCAATCCTATTGATGTTGGTCGATATGCAAAAGCCGTGGTCAGCAAGCTACAAGAAAAGTATGGTTTTACAAAGATGAATATGGTGGGGCATTCTTTAGGAAATATGTCTATTTTGTATTATCTTCTAGATCATGGACAAGATGAGAAATTACCACAATTACAAAAGCAAGTCAATATTGCTAATTTTGCTGCCGGTTTAGAAGCTATGGGTTTATCTTCTGATGTAAAAGTTAATGAAGCAACAGGTCAGCCAAACCAAGTCACACAGATTTTTCAAAGATTATTACCATTACGTGAAGTTTTCCCGCAAAATCAAGTTGACGTGTTAAATATCTATGGAGATTACAAAAATGGATCAGATGGTTCTGTTTTAAACGCTTCATCTCGTAGCCTGAAGTACTTGGTTTCTGATAATGCAAAATCTTACCAAGAAAAGAAAATCACAGGTAAACTAGCGCAACATAGCCAACTACACGAAAATCCAGAAGTAGATAAGTTACTCATTCAATTTTTGTGGGGAAAATAAATTGATAAATTAAAAACCAAGTTTACTGTTTTGGATGTATTATAAGAACCAACTCTTGGGATGAATGACCTTGTAATGCAAAATTGCTTAGGACGACACCTGAACCGATACAGACATTATATACCAGTAGACACATGCTTGCATTTTTGTCCAAATGCTATGGCTACTATAAAAGACATAAGAAATCATATGTTGGAACAAATGATATTAACTAATAATAAAGTTAAGCAGATTATAAACTATCAAGAGAAAACATGACAGTTAATTTTTGTTGCTAACGACAAGAGAAAACCGCTGAAGACTTTACTTCATGCGGTTTTTATATTTATCATTCCCACTCAACCGTTGCTGGTGGCTTGCTAGTAATATCGTAGACAATACGATTAACATGAGCTACTTCATTGACGATACGAACAGAGATTTTTTGCAATACTTCCCAAGGAATTTTAGCAAAATCTGCAGTCATTCCATCAATAGAAGTAATAGCACGAATTGCAATAGTATAGTCATAAGTTCGACCATCTCCCATGACACCTACCGAACGAACACCAGTATTCACAGTGAAGTATTGCCAAATATCACGATCGAGTCCAGCTTTCACGATTTCTTCGCGAAGAATGGCATCAGATTCACGAACAGTTGTGAGTTTTTCTTCAGTAATCTCGCCCATAATACGAATGGCAAGTCCTGGGCCTGGGAATGGCTGACGCCAAACAATTTCATCTGGCATACCAAGTTCTGTACCAAGCGCACGAACTTCGTCTTTATAAAGTGTATTGAGAGGCTCAATCAGCTCAAACTGCATGTCTTCTGGCAGACCACCAACATTATGGTGAGACTTGATAGTTTGAGCAGTATCTGTACCAGATTCGATAACGTCAGTATAGAGCGTTCCTTGTGCGAGAAATTTTACATCTTTTAACTTGCTAGCTTCATCGTCAAAAACATAAACAAACTCATTACCAATGATTTTACGCTTTTGTTCTGGATCAGATACACCAGCTAATTTACCAAGGAAACGCTTGGCAGCATCTGCTTTAATAATATTAAGACCAAATTTCCCGCCAAGAGAATCCATAACTTGCTCCGCCTCTCCCTTACGAAGTAAGCCATGATCTACAAAAATACAGATAAGCTGGTCTCCAATAGCTTTTTGAAGGAGAACACCAACAACTGATGAATCGACACCACCCGATAGACCCAGAAGAACGCGTTTATCTCCAACAGTTTCTCGAATTTGCTTAATTTGCATATCAATAAAATTATCCATTGACCAAGCGCCTTTGGCTCCACAAATATTCAAAGCAAAGTTGCGAAGAATATCGTAGCCAAATTCTGAATGACGAACCTCAGGGTGGAACTGAATGCCGTAGATTTTCTTGGAGGTATTTTCAATAGCTGCAAATGGACAGTCGGCAGAAGTGCCGGTTCGTACAAACCCTTGAGGAATTTCTGTAACAGCGTCTCCATGACTCATAAGAACAATTTGTTGTTCAGGAGTGCTTGCAAACAGTTGTGAATCCGTATGAATGAGTTCTGACTGACCGTACTCACGATTTCCAGCGTTTCCTGCGGGTACAACTTTTCCACCTAATTTGTGAGTTAAAAGCTGCATGCCATAACAAATCCCTAAAATTGGAATGCCCAATTCCAAAATTTCAGGGTCAAGATCAAATGAACCTTCTTCATAAACAGAATTTGGTCCACCAGACAGGATAATTCCGACTGGATTTATTTCACGAACTTCAGCAGCTGTAATTTTATTACTTTTTAGTTCAGAAAAAACACCAATCTCGCGTATACGGCGTGAGATGAGTTGATTATATTGACTGCCATAATCCAATACAATGATTCTTTCAACATCTTGCAATTCAGTTGTAATTGTCATTTCTTCCCTTTCTCAAATGAAATTTCTTTGTTTATTCTAACACAAAATAGAGACTTTTTCCAATCCCATTGAGTGAGCATTGACTTTTATTTCAATTGATAATACAATAAAAAGAGGAAATTTGTCTTGAAAGAGGTTACTATGCTTCCAGCTTATATGAAAATTCACGATCAAATAAAAAAAGAAATCGACGAAGAAATTTGGAAAATCGGACAACGCTTACCAAGTGAGCGTGATTTAGCCGAACAATTTGAGGTTAGCCGCATGACACTTCGTCAAGCCATCACTCTTTTAGTAGAAGAAGGAGTACTGGAACGTCGTATGGGAAGTGGTACATTTGTAGCTAGTACACGGGTTCAGGAAAAGATGCGTGGCACAACTAGCTTTACTGAAATTATCAAAGCCCAAGGAAAGACGCCTTCGAGTCAGCTTATTTCTTATCGTCGAACATTACCAAGTAAAGAAGAAGTCGAAAAATTAGAAATCGAAAAGACTGAAAACGTCATTCGTATGGAACGAGTACGATATGCTAATCATATTCCTGTAGTTTATGAAGTCGCTTCAATTCCAGAAAAATTCATCAAAAATTTTAACAAAGAAGAAATTACGAAGCATTTTTTTCAAACCTTGCAAGAACATGGCTATAAAATTGGAAAATCCCAACAAACTATTTATGCACGTCTTGCCAAAGAAAGGATTGCGCATTACCTGGAAATTCCTAAAGGTCATGCGATTCTTGGTTTGACACAGATTTCTTATTTTGACAATGGAACGGCTTTTGAATATGTCAAAAGTCAATATGTCGGCGAACGATTTGAATTTTATTTAGAAAACAATTAATTTATATTACCTAATTTAAGATATGTAAACACTGTCGCTGATGTGGGAGTGTTTTTAGTTAGGTAAATCTCTTCACTAGTAGAGTTTTACTGTATTTTTTGGTATAATAAATCTTATGGAAATTGAAAAAACCAATCGAATGAATGCTCTATTTGAATTTTATGCAGCACTTCTAACAGATAAACAAATGAATTATATTGAACTTTATTATGCAGATGATTATAGTCTCGCTGAGATTGCTGAAGAGTTTCAAGTTAGCCGTCAAGCTGTTTATGATAACATCAAACGGACTGAGAAGATTTTAGAAGACTACGAAATGAAACTTCACATGTATTCAGATTATATCGTTAGAAGCCAAATTTTCGATCAAATAATAGAGAAATATGCTGACGATATCTATTTGCAAAAGCAAATTGCAACCTTATCTAGTATTGACAATCGAGAATAGTGGATTGTCAGTAAAAAAATACGCACAAATCAATATCATTAATCAGGAGAAATACATTTTATGGCATTTGAAAGTTTAACCGAACGTTTACAAAACGTCTTTAAAAATCTACGAAGAAAAGGAAAAATTTCAGAGAGTGATGTCCAAGAAGCGACCAAAGAAATTCGTATGGCACTCTTGGAAGCCGATGTAGCTTTACCAGTTGTCAAAGACTTTATCAAAAAAGTTCGCGAGCGTGCTGTCGGACACGAAGTTATTGATACATTAAATCCTGCTCAACAAATTATCAAGATTGTTGACGAAGAATTGACCACTGTATTGGGTTCTGATACAGCAGAAATTATCAAATCTCCTAAAATTCCGACCATTATCATGATGGTCGGTCTCCAAGGGGCTGGTAAAACTACATTTGCAGGAAAATTAGCCAATAAACTTAAGAAAGAAGAAGCTGCTCGACCTTTGATGATTGCTGCTGATATTTATCGTCCGGCAGCTATTGATCAGCTCAAAACTCTTGGTCAACAAATTGATGTACCAGTATTTTCGTTAGGAACAGAAGTACCAGCAGTTGAGATTGTTCGTCAAGGTCTGGAGCAAGCCAAGGCTAATCACAATGACTATGTGCTGATTGATACAGCTGGGCGTCTGCAAATCGATGAGAAGCTCATGAATGAGCTGCGTGATGTCAAAGTACTTGCTCAGCCAAATGAAATCCTCTTGGTTGTCGATGCCATGATTGGGCAAGAAGCTGCCAATGTAGCTCGTGAATTTAATGATCAGTTAGAAGTAACTGGGGTTATTCTGACTAAGATTGATGGCGATACACGTGGCGGTGCCGCTTTATCCGTACGCCAAATTACTGGTAAACCGATTAAATTTACTGGTACTGGGGAAAAAATTACAGACATTGAAACTTTCCACCCAGATCGAATGTCTAGTCGGATTTTAGGCATGGGAGACATGCTGACCCTGATTGAAAAAGCCTCTCAAGAATACGATGAGCAAAAATCACTTGAGATGGCTGAAAAAATGCGAGAAAATACCTTTGATTTTAATGATTTCATTGACCAACTAGATCAGGTTCAAAATATGGGCCCAATGGAAGATCTACTAAAGATGATTCCTGGTATGGCCAATAATCCTGCCATGAAGAATTTTAAGGTAGATGAAAATGAAATTGCTCGCAAACGTGCCATTGTATCATCCATGACACCAGCTGAGCGAGAAAATCCCAATCTTCTCAACCCAAGTCGCCGCCGTCGGATTGCTGCAGGTTCTGGTAATAGCTTTGTCGAAGTTAATAAGTTTATTAAGGACTTTAATCAAGCCAAATCTGTCATGCAGGGTGTCATGTCTGGTGATATGAATAAGATGATGAAGCAAATGGGACTAAACCCCAACAATATGCCTAAGAACATGCCTGGCGGAGGAGGAATACCAGATATAACAGCTCTAGAAGGTATGATGGGGCAAGGTGGTATGCCAGATATGTCAAGTTTAGGAGGCACTGGCATGCCGGATATGAGCCAAATGTTTGGTGGTGGACTTAAGGGAAAAATTGGTGAATTTGCGACTAAACAAGCTATGAAACGCATGGCAAATAAAATGAAAAAGGCAAAGAAAAAGCGGAAATAATCAAATATAAAAAATAAGTCGTTCAAAAATAGCGCATCGGCTTATTTTTTTTATATATTCTAGCAACATAACATCTTTGGGATAATTGTTTTATAGGTAATCCCTCTAATATCTTTCCGAAAAACTATAATTTTCTTGAAAAAAATATAGAGCTATGCTATACTTCTTATAGAGAATAAAATAATGGAGATCCTTTATGAAGCGTGAACTACTTTTAGAAAGAATTGAAAAACTAAAGACTATTCTACCCTGGTATGTTTTGGAATATTATCAATCTAAATTAACTGTTCCATACAGTTTTACAACCTTATATGAATATCTTAAAGAATACAATCGTTTTTTTCAGTGGATTTTAGACTCTGGAATTGCTGATGGCTCACAAATTGCAGAAATTCCTTTATCGGTGTTGGAAAATATGACTAAAAAAGATATGGAATCATTTATCCTTTACCTACGAGAACGACCACTGCTTAATGCTAATACCACACAAAACGGAGTATCTCAAACAACTATTAACCGCACTCTTTCAGCTCTCTCTAGCCTTTATAAATATTTAACTGAAGAGGTGGAAAATGAGAATGGGGAGCCTTACTTTTACCGTAATGTTATGAAAAAAGTGTCCACTAAGAAAAAGAAAGAAACTTTAGCTGCACGAGCTGAAAATATTAAACAAAAACTCTTTTTAGGCGCGGAAACTGAACAATTTTTGAATTATATTGATGAAGAATATCCTAAAAGTTTATCTAACCGTGCCCTCTCCTCTTTCAACAAAAATAAAGAGAGAGATTTGGCGATGATAGCACTACTTCTTGCATCTGGTATTCGTCTATCCGAGGCAGTAAATCTTGATTTGAAAGACCTCAATCTAAAAATAATGGTCATTGAAGTTACTCGTAAGGGTGGGAAAAGAGATTCTGTTAATATTGCATCTTTCGCTAAACCTTATTTAGAAAGGTATTTGGAGATTCGATCCAAACGCTATAAAGCTGAAAAATCCGATACTGCCTTCTTTTTGACAGAATATAGAGGAGGTCCCAATCGCATTGATGCATCTAGTGTAGAAAAAATGGTTGCCAAGTATTCTGAAAATTTTAAAGTTCGAGTGACTCCTCACAAACTCCGCCACACTCTAGCTACTAGGCTTTATGATGCGACCAAGTCCCAGGTCCTGGTCAGCCATCAGCTAGGACATGCCAGCACTCAGGTCACTGACCTCTATACCCATATCGTTAATGATGAACAAAAGAATGCATTAGATAAATTATAAATATTACATAACTAATATTATGTAATATTTTACGGAGTAAAATAATTACAAAAATTAGCTCTTACATTAAAAGTTAGAGCTAATTTTTAGGTTCTCACACAATAACAACAGCATTGTTTTAAAATTTTCAAAATATCTTCATATTTGTATTTTTAATATCATGTAGCACGTCTTCTACTGCTGCTACGTCTACGTTCTTGATACCCCTGAAATCTCCATAAATCAGGCAGTTCTTCAACAATATTAAAGTTTGAGGCGCAGACCTCAAATAGATCGGTATCTTCTGTGTATAAAACAACACATTTCCGCAAAAAATCCCTTACCAGTAATTTCTTAGTTATTACATCCTAGATTCTGCTTTTATACATAATAGTCCCAATGCTTTGACGAATGAGAAGATCTTAAATTGGCTTGGCCTCGGGAGTGTAATTCTAAAATTTCATTCCATTCAAACTAAAACATATTGTTTTTCTACTTTTTTCCAAAATCCTCTATCATTTGATCGACTTCAGATCGATTTGGTGTCGTCAGAATATAATGAATATCTCCTTGTAAGTCAGCAAAAGCCTGTGGCATAATTTTTACTGCTTTTAATTTATCACCGTATTTTTCACGCAACTCTTCTTCTGAATATACATAATTTGAGGTTGAACGACGAGCGGTCACCAAGCCATATTGTGTTTCTACTTGAGACTGTGGGAAAGGTTCACCGTTTACAATAGCTGCATATCCACGATAAAGATCAATCGAATGCGCAAAGTTATATAAATCAATAGTAAAAGCACCTGCGGGACGGTTATTGTATTCAATAGCAATATAATCATTTCCATTACGGAAAAATTCAATATGAAAGAACCGTTCTTTCATGCCGAACACTTTAACAATAGCTTCACCATATTGGCGTAATTTAGGCTCCATGTCTTTTATAATATAATACGAATTTTCATAATGATTTAATACTAAATCTAAAGGAGTATAAGCATAATCAAAAGTTGTTGAAAATACAATGTTGCCTTTGGAATCTAGTAACCCGTCAAACGTGCAAATTTGTCCAGAGTCAACGAATTTTTCAAAGAAATAAACGGTTTGCTTATCCCACTCTTGTTTAAATTGTTCAACATCTTCAGTGGTTTCCAATTTATAAGTTCCGGCTGCGCCAACTCCATTGTCTGGCTTCGCAATCATCGGAAGTCCAATTTTACTGATAGCCATGTCAACTGCCTGCAAGGTTTTTACAATCTGCCCTGGAACGACTGGCACGCCTGCCCTTTTGAAGAGTTTCTTCATTTCAGACTTAAATTTCGTCTTTTTTAAGTCTTTTGGTTTTGGTCCAGTAACATTGAACTGTTCACGTAGTTGAGCATCTTGATTCAACCAATATTCATTATGCGACTCAATACGGTCAATTGGCCCATGCTTGTAAAAAAGGAATGCTACAGCGCGTTTAACTTCGTCGAGATTTTCAAGATTTTCCACCCGAAAATATTCTGTTAGAGCATTTTTCAAAGGTTGATCTAGTTGATCATAAGGTTCCTGCCCAATGCCCAAAACAGTAATTCCTTTGTTTGCAAGCTCAACAGTAAATTGTTGAAAATTTTGCGGATAATAAGGTGAAATAACAATATAATTCATGATAAAATTTCCTCTCTACTTGATATCTTAAAGATTTAACTGGCTCAAGAAATACGGCATTTGCTGACGCCACCATATCCAATCATGCCCCACATCATGCCCCCACTCAGAGAACCAAGCTGGAATATTTTTGTGCTCAAAAGCCTCTTTGAGAGTATAGAAAGATGGAAGCCCGTCTTGTTCCCAGCTGCCTAGGCCGGTACAAATAATGATATCTGCTTGACGGTAACGGTCCATAAACCAACCATCATTTTGGTTCCAGATATAGTCAGCTGGCGAGTTCTGATAAATTGCTTCATCATTCAGATTGTCACCGACAAAAAAGCGAGCATCATAGACTCCACTAAGGGCAATCACTTTATTGAAAACATCTGGATGTTGGAGGAAGAAATTAACGGCGTGATAAGCTCCCATAGAGCAACCGGTCGTCATCATCGGATCAAACCATCCAGTCTTGTATTTGATAAAAGGAATAGCTTCTTCGATGACATATCGCTCATAAGCACGATGCATTTCTGCTCGATCGTGAGGATGCTTCCAGTCAGCTAGCCAGCTTTCACTATCTACGCTACTTAAAGTAAAGAATTGTATCTTCCCCGTCTCGATAAACCATGAGCAGGCCTCAATCATTCCGAAATCAGCATATTCATTGTGACTGCCACCCGATGAAGCAAAGACCACTACTGGAATACCAGCATGGCCATAGCGATTTATATACATTTCTCGCCCCAGATTGCCGCTCCAATGACTTAAAAATTCTACATACATGCGCTTTCTCCTTTTATCTTACCACTTCTCACTGATGAAACGGAGACAATCAGGCAAATTCTTTGCCCAATCTATCTCATTGTGAATGGCTCCTGACTGGATTTTGATTTGCAGATTGTCAAGTTTAACACCAGCAGCAATCAACTGGCGGTAATAAGTGAGCGAGGAGTCGATATAGGCTTGCTTGATATTACCTGCCATAAGTGTCTTATCTGTATCATCCGCTTCTTCTGTTCCAACATAAATGAAAACCCGCTGGTCAGATTGTAACTTCTGACGCTCTATATAGCGGTCAAAAGCTTCTTGATGGAGCCAGTTAGCCGATGAAAAAACACCCAGACAACCGACTCGTTCCTGATACTCAAGGCCTATAAACTGGGTAATATTGCCTCCCAATGAAGACCCAATCATAGCTGTATGCTGACGGTCAGCCTTAGTTTGATAGTTTTCGTCAATAAAAGGTTTGACGACATCCATAACAAACTCTGCATACTCCGTGCCCTTGCCACCAAACTGAACACCAGGAATATTGGACTCCTCAAATTTCCAAGCAGAATATTCATCCATCCGCCGTGGTCCATCATTGTCAATGGCCACAACAATCATTTTCTCAATATCTGGATTGCGCTTAATCGTTGGAATTACTTTCCAGGAATGACCGCTGTAAGACTCCTTACTGTAAAGGATATTTTGCCCATCGTGAAAATAGACTACTGGATAAGTCTTTTTAGTATCTTTGGCATAGTTTTTAGGAAGTAGAACACGTACACGTCGCTTTTGCTTGGTGTATGGAACTATCAATTCATGTGTTTTCATATCGAGGTAGAAATAGGATTTATTCATTTTCAGAAAACTTTCTATTTTCAAAAATTTTATTTATTATATCATAAATTAAGCAAAAAAGTTAGGGATTTCCTAACTTTTTTGAGATTTTCAGTAAAATGCTGGTCTATTTATCTAAATAGGTCTCTAAATCTGCCAACGCTCGTTCAGCAATCTTCTCATAGCGCTCTTTCTTGTCACGAATCCGAGGGCCGTCCAGCTCTTTGATAATGCCAAAATTGACATTCATAGGTTGGAAATGCTTGCTGTCAGCATGGGTAACATAATGTGGCAAGCTGCCAATAGCTGTTGTTTCTGGAAAAACAAGCGCTTCTTCACCCTTGAAGAGTCGAGCGGCATTGATACCAGCAACCAGACCAGAAGCCGCTGATTCGACATAGCCTTCAACTCCAGTCATTTGACCTGCAAAGAAAATATTTGGCTGTTTCTTAGATCGGAAAGTCTGTTCCAGCAAATTTGGAGAGTCCATATAGGAGTTTCGATGCATAACACCATAGCGGACAAATTCTGCATTCTCAAGACCAGGAATCATTTGAAAGACCCGCTTTTGCTCGCCCCACTTGAGATGAGTTTGGAAGCCGACGATGTTGTAAAGACTGCCTGCTGCATTATCCTGACGGAGCTGCACCACAGCGTATGGCGTCTTATATTCACCATCTCGAGGCCCTTGGTAGTCATCTGGATACTCTAAACCAACCGGCTTCATCGGACCATAAAGCATGGTTTTAGTGCCTCGCTTGGCCATAATTTCAATAGGCATACAGCCTTCAAAGTATTTTTCTTTTTCAAAGGAATTGAGCGGTGCTTCTTCGGCATTGACCAAAGCATCATGGAAATCCATAAATTCTTGCTTGGTCATCGGCGCGTTGAGATAGGCCGCTTCGCCCTTATCATAACGAGATTTGAGATAGACCTTGGTCATATCGATGGTATTGACATCAATGATTGGCGCTGCTGCGTCATAGAAATAAAAACCATCGCCTCCATTGAGCGCATGGATTTTTTCTGCCAAAGCATCGCTGGTCAACGGTCCTGTCGCAATGACTGTGATGGCATCCTCCGGAATTTCAGTGATTTCCTCACGAGTAACTTCAATCAATGGATGATTGGTCACTTGCTCCGTTACTAGCTGCGAGAAGCCTTCTCTATCAACCGCTAGAGCACCACCTGCTGGCACCCGAGTCGTTTCTGCTGACTTTAAGATGACTGAATCCAACCGTCGCATTTCTTCTTTTAGTAGGCCAACTGCATTGGTCAGCGCATCGCCTCGCAGAGAGTTGGAGCAGACCAGTTCTGCAAAGTCCTCAGTCTTGTGTTGAGGCGTCGACTTAACACCCCGCATTTCATAGAGTTTGACTGGGATGCCACGCTTGGCAATCTGGTAAGCTGCTTCACTGCCAGCCAGACCAGCACCGATAACATTGATATAGGATGATGACATGATACTCTCCCTTGGATATTTCTAGATTTTCACTCTGACCATTATAACAAAAACAAAGTAAAAAAGACAGACAGGAGGATTCCCGTCTGTCCATTATTTTGCTATTTTTTTCAAGTAAGCAATCTTAGCAAAATCCTTATGATTGTTATTTTCATTTCGATAAGAATCTTTGGAAGAAGCACGGTAGATAGCTAAAAACTGCTCCGCAGTCGGCAGTAGAAATTCAACACCTTCAACTTCTTTTCGAGTCAGCTTCTCTAACGGCACACCTGAAAATGCCTCTAAGGTTTCCATGACCCCAAATTCAATAGATAAGCTTTCTTTTTGAAATTCATGCTCGTGCAGATCGACTAAGCGATAGCCCAAGCGCTCCATCGTAGGCTCAATCTTGTCCATATCATAAATACGTTCTTCATCTGGTGCTTCCCAGCCACGCTCATCACCATGAACATGAATATCAATATCACGCGCTTGCCAATCTTGTCCAGTAACCTGTTCCAGCCCCAAGGAGCCCATCAGAAGTGGAATAATTCCCATCTTGTTCAGTTGAGACGCGATTTTTAGAAATTCTGCAAATTTATCTGTCATAAAGCTGTACCTCTTCTTCAGAAGATTGTTTTACGTAATATAAATTATGTAAAAACTATTTTACTTTTTCTTCTTCGTAATCCCCGTTGCTGCAGACAACTTGCTTGCCTCCACCACGAACTTTCTTTTCGACAAGGTATTGACCACATTTTGGACAAGAGCGGCCAACTGGTTTATCCCAGGACGTGAAATCACAATCTGGATAACGATTGCAGCCATAGAAAAGGCGGTTTCGTTTGGTTTTACGCTCAATAATTTGTCCTTGATGACATTTAGGACACTCTACGCCTATTTCTTTGACAATAGCTTTAGTATGGTGACAATCAGGGAAATTGCTACAAGCATAGAATTTACCATAACGCCCCAACTTGATAACCATAGGACTTCCACAAACTTCACAATCAAAACCAGCTGGCTCATCCTTGATTTGGATTTTCTCCATTTCAGTCTCAGCCTTAGCTACTTCCTTTTCAAAAGGCTGGTAAAACTCGTCAATAACCTTTTGCCATTGTTCTTTTCCGACTTCTACATCATCCAATTTGGCTTCCATATCAGCGGTAAACTTCACATTGACAATATCTGGGAAGAATTCAATAATCAATGAATTCACAATTTCTCCCAATTCGGTTGGTTCAAAGCGTTTGGAAACTAGTTTTACATAGTAACGTTTTTGAATAGTTTCAATCGTTGGTGCATAAGTTGATGGACGCCCAACGCCATTCTCCTCCAAGGTCTTAATTAAAGTTGCTTCTGAATAACGTGCTGGTGGTTGAGTAAAATGCTGTTCAGGATTGGTGTTAACTCGCTTCACTATGTCACCTTTTTCCATCTCAGGTAACATTTTATTCTTATCAGAATCGTTGTAAATAACTAGATAACCGTCAAATTTAACTTGACTACCACTTGCAGCAAACTGAACACTATTTTGCTCTAATTTCACACTCATAGTGTCAAATACCGCTGCTGTCATTTGACTAGCCACAAACCGATTCCAAATCAATGTATACAATTTTAATTGATCTTTATCTAGATATTTAGCAATATTTTCGGGAGTATTGAACACACTCGATGGACGAATCGCTTCATGAGCATCTTGTGCACCAGAAGAATTTTTAATTCTACTACCATGTTTAGAATATTTTTCGCCAAAACGCTCTGTAATAAAAGCCGCAGCTTCATTTTGAGCCACTGGGCTAATACGAGTAGAATCTGTACGCATATAAGTAATCAAACCTTGCACACCCGAACCAATATTGATTCCTTCGTAGAGCTGTTGAGCGACCATCATAGTTTTCCGAGTTCGGAAATTGATTTTATTAGCAGCGTCTTGCTGCATAGATGATGTAGTATAAGGTAGTGGAGCATGACGCTTGCGTTCCTTTTTCTCAACACTTTCTACGGTAAATTCATTACTCTTGATTTGAGAAAGCACATTTTTGACATCATCGTTGGTAGCAAGTTTCATTTTCTTGCCATTTATACTATAAAAGCTTGCTTGAAATTGCCGAGCACCTTTCTTGAACGTTCCATCAATCGTCCAATATTCTTCTGGCTTAAAAGCATTAATTTCGTTTTCACGATCAATGATGAGCTTCAAAGCAACAGATTGTACACGTCCAGCCGATAACCCCTTCTTGACTTTTTTCCAGAGAATCGGAGAAATAGAATACCCTACAATACGGTCAAGTACACGACGAGCTTGTTGAGCATCTACCAAATCCATATCAATTTGACGTGGTTCTTTAAAAGCATTTTTAACTGCATCTTTCGTAATTTCGTTGAAAACAACGCGATTTTTATCATGTTCATCCAAATTTAGAATATGAGCCAAATGCCAAGAAATAGCTTCTCCTTCTCGATCTGGGTCGCTCGCAAGATAGACTTGTTTAGCCTTTTTAGCTTCTTTTTTCAAATCATTGATAAGAGGACCCTTTCCACGAATATTGATATATTCTGGCTCATAATTATTTTCAAAATCAACGGACATCGTAGATTTTTTCAAATCTCGAATATGACCTACGCTAGCTAAAACCTTGTAGTTCCGTCCTAAATATTTTTCAATTGTTTTTGCCTTAGCTGGCGACTCTACAATCACCAGATTTTTTTTAGCTGTTATTTTTTTCTTTGTTTTTGTTGCCAATCTAAACACCTTCTAAAAGTAATAAACCTCATAGAGTTTAAACTATTTTTTTCAAGATGTCAACTAGTAGCATTCTCTTATAGGAGAACTTGTTTTAAAACTGGAATTCAGAAAGTACGTCAGACCCTGATGTAATGCATTTTGCTCCCTCCTGAATCAAATGATGACAGCCATCACTTCTTCCATCTAAAATTGACCCTGGAATAGCAAATACATCTCGCCCTTCTTCCATTGCTCGCTCACAAGTAATAAGGCTGCCTGAGCGCATTTTAGCTTCAGCGACAATAACCCCTCTACACAATCCTGCTATAATCCGATTACGCTCTGGAAAATGAAATTTTAATGGCTCTGCTTCAGGACCATACTCACTAAGCACTAGATGATGTTCTCCCAAATACGATTGGAGTTTCTTATTCGCCCTTGGGTAAAACACATCTAGGCCCGTTCCGATAACTGCAATTGTTCGACCACCATTTTGCAACGCTGCCATGTGAGCCGAGGTATCAATTCCGCGTGCTAAACCACTCACAATAACCAATTCATTGTTTAGCTCTTTAATAATCTTTTGAACAGATTGACTGCCTACTCGGCTACTATTCCGACTTCCTACAACAGCCACTTTAGGTAATTTTAGCAAATCCAAATTACCTTTATAAAAAAGAAGAACGGGTGGATTATAAATTTCACTCAAATCCCAAGGATATACATCGTCCAAGATAGAAAAGGATGGGAATTTCTCAAATTCTTGACGTAATAAATCATCATCTAACTGCAAATATTTTTCAATAAAAAGAGCAGGATTACGGCATTCGGAAACAACTGCCATGCCTTTGGCAGACAAATCTTTTTCATGTATTTCAGCATATTCTAATACATTGATAACTTGTTGGTTTGTCAAGCCGGCTTCTTTTAATTTATAAATATCAAAATTATTCATTTTTTCATTCCTTTTACTTTCATTAATATCTTTCAAAGATACTATTCGTAAAAGAAATGAAAAAACGAGAATTTCTCGTTTTTTACATTTTATCTAATTCTTTAATAATTCGAGCTGGATTTCCTGCTAAAACAACATTATCACCATAAGATTTAGTTACAATTGATCCCGCCCCGATAACGACATTATCACCTAGTGTCACCCCTGGCAAAATCGTTACACCCCCACCAGCCCAGCAATTAGCACCAATAGTAATCGGTGCACCGTACTCTACCCCAGATAGGCGGTCTTGTGCATTCAAAGGATGGAGAGGTGTCAAAAGCTGACAATTTGGTCCAAACATTGCATTTTTTCCAATTGTAATCGGACAGACATCAAGCATAGTTATGTTCCAATTAGAGTAGAAATTCTCACCTAAATGTATATTGAGACCATAATCGCAAACAAAATTTGGTTTCATAGAAATACTTTCACCAGTAGAACCAAGCCATTCTTTTACTAAAGCACTTCTTCTTTTGCCATCTCGTTCTGCGTTAAATGTGTATTGAAATTTGCGAGAACGAGATACAAGCCTGCGTAATTCTGGATCTTGAGGATTATATAATTGTCCCGCTATCATTTTTTCATATTCAGTTGCCATTGATTTTCCTTTTCATTCTTGATAAATAATTGGTGATTTTCTTCAGAAATGACTACATTGTCGTTTAAAAGTTTACTAATAATCATCTTCAGTTTTCTATCTTTTTAATCATTGATTTAATTGGTTCAAAAGTTTTGCGATGAATAGGAGTAATTCCTCTACGTTTCAATCCTTCTAAATGATGCTGAGTTCCATAACCAACATTGTGTGCAAAGTCATAACCTGGATAAGTTAAGTCATAATCTGTCATCATGCGATCCCTAGTCACTTTTGCTACGATTGAAGCAGCCGCAATGGAGAGTGAATTAGCATCTCCTTTGATGATAGATGTCTGTGGTATTTGAAGATCTAGCTTCATGGCATCAATCAGAAGATGTTGTGGAGTAATTTTAAGATTTCCAACTGCTTCTATCATAGCCAACTTCGTTGCTTCATAGATATTCACTTCATCAATAACTTGATTATCTTTGATACCAATGCCAATTGCAATCGCTTGCTTTAGCACTTCTTGATAGATTGTTTCATGTTTTTTCTTAGAAATTTTCTTGCTATCGTTGAGACCTTTTATTTTAGAGTTTTTAGGTAAAATAACTGCTGCAGCCACAACAGGACCGGCCAAAGGACCACGACCAACTTCATCAATGCCGGCAATCCATTCTATACCCTGTGCATACAAATCTTTTTCATAGCATAGCATTTTTTCCAACCGAGCCTCTTCTTCATACTCGTCTTGAATTGCTTTGCGACGCTTAACAACCAATTTCTTTACCCCAGTCCGCTCATCATGAGCCAGCTCTTTAAAAAATGGGTCATCCAAACCAGTAACTTGTTCCAACTGTTTCTGAATTTCTTTAATCGTTGCCATTCAAATCTCCCAGCATATCCAATGTATATCGCCCTACTTTTCCGTCACGAATCTCTTTGATAAAAAGCTGATAAAACCGGTCATAATTATCGCGAAACCCTAATTTTTGTGTCATATCCATAATAATTTCAGGAGCTTCATCTTTTAAATTCATTGCCTTGAAGCGTTCTTGAAGCTCAATAGGATAATGTTCTTTAAAATAATTGATTCCGAAAATAGCAACTTCATCCATTGAGAGCAAATCGTCTTTAATCGCACCTGTCAAAGCAAGTTTTAAAGCGATATCTGCCTCTTCAAACTTAGGCCAGAGAATACCTGGTGTATCTAGAATTTCCAAGTCCTTATTAGACTTGAGCCACTGCTGACCTTTGGTAACACCTGGTTTATTTCCAGTCACAGCGATTTTTTTCCCAGCTAAACGGTTCATCAGGGTTGATTTACCAGCGTTCGGGATACCGATAATCATAGTCCGCAATGTTTCAATTTGGATCCCACGTTCTTTTTGCCGAGCAATTTTTTCTTTCATCAAAGATTTTGCTGCTTCTGTGACCTTTTTTACGGTTGATTGTTCTTTAGAATTGATAGCCAATGTTTTGATGCCCTGATTTTCAAAATATCTTCGCCATTCTTTCGTTAAATGGGCATCAGCTAAATCTGCTTTATTCAAAACAAGGAGTTTAGGCTTATCCCCCACGATTTTTGTCAACATAGGATTTTGACTAGAGAATGGCAAACGCGCATCTACTAAAATCGTCACAAAGTCAACAAATTTGATATTTTCTTGAACTTGTCTCCGAGCCTTTGACATATGACCTGGAAACCATTGAATAGTAGCCATGAAAACCTCTTTCTTACAGTATTCTAACATCTTCATTATATCAGAATTTTAAATAATCCGCAGCGATAAATAGAGGCTTCAAAAAAACCTTTCAAATTTAAAAGGCAATTTTCAACTTGAATGATACAAAACAGCTTTTTTATCCTGTTTATCGGTAAATGAAAGTATTAGTTCACGAATTCGTGTTACATAATCAACAATTTCTTTCCTCTTGTTGTCAAACTCTACAACAACAAAAAATAGATCATGGTCAAAAAATTATAACCATTTTCAAAAACCTCCTTCATCCGAGTATTAAAAAGGAGGAAACTAAAGTTGATAAAACTCTTTTTTCCTCTTGTAAAGCGATGCACAACATGAAAAGACACAAAAAAACAGGAATCCAATCCTGCTTTTTCTATTTATTAGAATTTTTTACGTTTACGAGCTGCTTCTGATTTGCGTTTGCGTTTTACAGAAGGTTTTTCATAGAATTCACGTTTGCGTGTTTCTTGAAGAGTACCAGCTTTAGTAACCGCACGTTTGAAACGACGAAGAGCATCGTCAAGGGATTCATTCTTACGTACTACTGTTTTTGACATTATTTTCACTCCCTTCAAGTTTAAAATCCTTTAAATTCTATCATATTAAGATACACTTGTCAAGTCTTAGAAATTGCTCGAATGTGTCTGTTTTTGGGAGAAAATAAAAAAATCGATAGCTACTTCGTCTTATAAGCTAAACCAAAATTTATCGGATTTGTTCAAAATGCAAATGGACTGCGATCTGATCGCCATAGCCATTACGCTCTAAATCTCGTTGCAAGCGGTAGGAAATATAATGCTCTGCAATCGTAATATAACCAGCACCTAGTAAGCGATTTTCTACCATTGATTGAATCATACTAATAGTAGCTCGTTCTACACCAGCTTCCTCTAAATCCAATACTACTTTTTTAGTAACAAGCGCTAAATTTTGACGTAAATCATCGGTCAAAACATAAACTGTTTGTGCCGCTTTCAAAATAGCTTGATAAATTTTATCTGGATTAAAATCAGTAATTTCGCCATTACGTTTGATGACTTGCATGAAAAACTCCTTTAAACTTAGTTAAGTCTGTGTACATAGTACAATAAAGACATTATACTATTTTTTCGGCAATTCTCAAAATAATAGATACTTTGAAAAAGTTATTAGATAAAACTATAGTTTATCCAATCTTTACTTTATTTCTTCAACAGTGATTTGAATATCTTAATTTTAAAAAAAGACAAACACTCAAAAATCAAAGTGTATGTCTTTAGAATGGATGAGTAAATTTTTTAATCTTGAACTAATTAATCTTCATTATCTCTTTTACGACGGCGAACACTAGTTAAACTTCCCAACCCAAGTAACAATCCCAATGCAGCAACTTGATTTGTTTTAGTACCAGTAGCAGGTAGAGCTTTTTGATTGCTATTTTGTTGTCTAACTAACAATGGCTTGGGTTGATAAGTTCTAGATAAATGCAATTTTTGTACTTCTACACCTGTTGTCTGTTGAGATTTTGGTGGGAGTTGACTTTGTAATTTTTCATAGTTTTCTTGTAACTTGGTATAAATGGAACGCACAATATCCAGTTTTGCTTCTTCTTCTTTTAACATGTTAACCTTCGCAGCATAGTCAGCCTGTGTAGCTTGAAGAGCTTTTCTAGCTGCTTCAAGCGCTTGAGGTGCATTTTGTAATTTTTCCAAGTTATTTTGAGCTTCTTTTAGCTTGATTTGACTAGTTTGTAGGGCATCTTTTGCCTTAGCAAGGTTTAACTCTTCTATAATTAAGGCTTTCTTTAGTTCTACTAATTTATTTTTAGCAGTTTCTAGCAAATTTTGTTCTTTTGCTAATGCTGCTTGTTTAGGCGCTAACTGTGATGCAATCATTGCAGTTGCACGTTTCAAAGCTGCTTCTTTCGTTGCAATATTTTGCTTCGCTTTTGTCAAAGCCGCTTCTGCTGTAATCAACTCAGCGTTTGCAGTAGCAAGGGCTCCTGAACGATTCGCAGCCAATTTTTGAAGGTCTGCTAATTTTGCCTTTTGGATATTTAAAGTAGATACATAGCCTGTTCTTTGAGCTCGCAACATAGCTAATTGATTCTTAGCTACTGTTGCTTGTTCATCTGCAGCTTTTGCAGCACCAGCAAAATTACGGATTGCTTGCTCATAAGCATCTGCGCTAAGAAGTGTACCGTTATTGAAACGTTCATTAGATGCTGTGTGGAAACCAACTTCATATAAATTATTATATGGATTTGGATTACTATAATATGCTGCTGAAATCGAATTAAAGTTTTTATCCATCATTTGGACATAGTGACCGATTCGTGCAAAAACATCAGCACCCACTTTCATATAAATAGCATTAGCATCAATTTTTGTTTCGTCTATTGGAAGTCCATATTGTGCAGCGATTTGCTGATACAGAGCTTTTTCGCTATACCAGTAGTCAACAGCTCCTCTTACAGAGCTATTAATGGCTACGTTTTCATTGCCAAAATATTTGCCCATATGCCAATTTGCTCTTCTAAAATAAAGAGTTTGAACTTGACTGGCTGGATTTTTGTAAGGATCAATCAACAGTTCCTTTAATCCAGCTTGTCTACGGTAAGCATTGATTGCCCTAACCAATTCAATCGCTTTTAAATTATTTTCCAAAGTTGCTGGGCTTGTTGAATCAGAACCAACTGTAATACCGTCTTCATGTCTAGCTCTTTCATAAGTCGCTAGCGCTTCAGCAGCTGCATTACGAATCGCTTGATTAGCTCCATTTGTTTTAGCATGTTGCAAAAATTCACTATAGGTTGCTTTACTCAAGTCAACATTTCTTCTATTAGCAGCTGATTGTTCAGCGCGGGCTACTTCAGCAGATTTTTGATCAATAGCCGCTTGATTTTCTGCAACTTTTTGCTCACTTTGATTAACTTGTTCAGTAGCTGCATTGATTTCTTTAGGAAGATTAGCGATTTCTTCTTTCGCTTTAGCAAGATTTTTTTGCTTTTCTGCCAAATTCTTTTCCGCTTGTTTTTCTTCTTCTTTTGCGCGGTTAAGATCGTGTTCCTCATTGGCAACTGGAGTTTTAGCTGTGTCTAATTCACGTTGGGCAACATCAACAAGTGATTGCTGCCCTGCTACAATATTTTCTTGATTTTTAACAGCTTCTTTTGCCTTTTCTTCCGAGCACTTTGCTTCTTGAACCTTCTTCTTCTCTGTTGCAACAGTGTTCTCTGCTGTTTTTACTTTTTCTTTTGCAGTTCTAATCACTTCTGAGGTCGCTGCATTTTTTTCTGTTTCTGCATCTGCTACGGCTTTCTTGTTATTTGCTACTGCTTCCTTTGAAGTATTTACATCCTCTTTTACTTGATCTACAACTTTCTGTTGCGTATCTTTCTGAACTTTCGCAGCATTTGCTTCCAATTTTGCTGATTGAACATCTGATTCTGTAACTGGTTTTGTAATTTTTTCAGATGTCTTTGGTTCAGTGGATTTTGGTTTTGCTTCTTCTGCATTTACTGGATGTGATAGACTACCTGAAATGATTGTCGTTGCAGCTAAGCCAGTCGCAACAACTGATTTTTTTATTTTTCTCTCCATTAGAAATCCCCCTAATATTACTTGTTCCTTTTCATTATAAAACATTTCAACCTAAATTACAATTCCACTAATATCTTGCATAGATAACTATTTGATTAAATTTCTTTTACATAAAACAATGTTTAATAAGCTTTGTGGCTTTAATACTACGTTTGACGTTACTTAAATCTCGAGAGTACAAAAACTCGAATTTGAGTTCTTGTCGAACCAGTATTGTTAGACAGTTACTTAAATCTCGAGAGTACAAAAACCAATTCTGCGAATGCCAGTGTAAAAATCATGTTAGACAGTTACTTAAATCTTGAGAGTACAAAAACCTATAGGTCGGCCAAAAACCCAACCGCTGAGTTTTGCAGTTACTTAAATCTTGAGAGTACAAAAACTATTGGAATGAGCATGCTCCGAAATCGCAAGTTTTGCAGTTACTTAAATCTTGAGAGTACAAAAACAACTGGATTGACGTGGGTATTAAAGCCGTCGTTTTGCAGTTACTTAAATCTTGAGAGTACAAAAACGATGGCATTAAACAAGTCCTCCTTTAATTTGTTTTGCAGTTACTTAAATCTTGAGAGTACAAAAACTATTAGAAAAAGTAATCAGTTTACAGATAAGTTTTGCAGTTACTTAAATCTTGAGAGTACAAAAACAATGGTGAATTTGATGAAACAACTTATTGGGTTTTGCAGTTACTTAAATCTTGAGAGTACAAAAACAACCTTTCCCAGTTTTCGTTGTACCACTCAGTTTTGCAGTTACTTAAATCTTGAGAGTACAAAAACTATCATTTACATTGTCATTACGTCTTAGCTGTTTTGCAGTTACTTAAATCTTGAGAGTACAAAAACTTGGACTCAAAACGGTATAGCTTGCGGTGAGTTTTGCAGTTACTTAAATCTTGAGAGTACAAAAACCCACAACTTGCAAAAGTAATCATAGCGACTGTTTTGCAGTTACTTAAATCTTGAGAGTACAAAAACCTCAAATTAAAAAATTTTTTGATTTTTGTACCCTTACATTGATTATAAAGTCCTTTGATGAGCTTGTCAATCTTAATTTTTTAAAAAATTAATTAATAATTGAGTAGGTGGATTATAAGCAAAATGAATTTTCTTGTTGTAATGGTATAAACTGTTCATAATTTTCAAGGTTACCATATCTTGGATAGATAAACTCATATGTGTCACGTCTTTACTAAATAAATATGGTGAAATCTTTTGCAAAGAGACGATGAAATCATCTTCTGTAGGTAAGTCGTTAGTAGGATATTGACCAATAAACCTTTCATACATAAAAGAAAATTCATAAAAATGTTCAACCAAATCAGAAACAATATTGACGTATTCCATATTCTCGCGATTCAAATAAAGATAGCCTTCATTTGACGGGAAAATAATGACACTAAAATTATTGTAATTGTCGGCCATCTCCTCTAGTTGCTCGCAACATTTTACGAATGAGCAATAATTCAAGTAATCGTCCATATTTCTGAGGACGAGCAAGATACGGTTGGTCTGGCCTTGAATCAACTGTTCTAGCATTTGCATAAAAATAATAAATTTCGTTTCATTTTCGACAAATTCAAACGATATATTCTTATCTTTGAACCCAAAATAAGGTAAAAAATTCTTAAGAATCAGCTGCTCAGTTGTAAAATACTGACTTTCTGTATGGTAATGTATACCTTCAATTTGAAAATTCAAACGTTCATTTACAATCATTGAAATTTGATCCAGCTTATCATTGATATAATCTATCTGTTCCATTATTTCAAGATTATCTAGTTTTGACTTCAGAAAATCAAACGCTACAGTCCCTTTTTTATAAGCCATTTGCTCGATTAAATCTTGGATATCTGAAATAGAAATAATCTTGTAATCTGTTCTTTTAAAAATTGTATTCTCTCCGGTAATTTCTGGCTCCGTTTGTTCAAAAAGGTTCAAGTCTTCTACATTATACTTTTTACCGTTGAAATACCAAATTAAGAGCTGCCACATATAGTATTTTAATTGCTGATTATCTCCCACTATTTGAGAAAACGGGCCAAAATTAATAGATAAATTTTCTCTATAAGGATGTGTAAAATTCATTTTCATATAATCACCAACTTATTATCACTTATTACTTCTTCTTGCTTGGTTTTACCTCCGATAATCAAGACCATTTCTGAAAACTGCTTTTCTGTAACAGCTAGCAAACGGACATTGCCACTTGGCAAATTGCTTTGTTTCAGCTTTTTATAAAATTTACTGGCAAAACTTCTGTTTGGACAGGTTCGATAATATACAGAAAACTGCAGCATTTCAAACCCATTGGCAATCAATTCTTTGCGAAAATTACGATAGGTTCGTTTCTCCTGATTGGTTTCCATTGGCAAGTCAAAGAAACATAATAATCTCATCGCTTCATACCTCATTACATACTCCATTCCAAACTAGACACTATTGGGCAGTAAAACTTTGTTGTATCTTTATCAGCAATACATTTGATAAAACCTTTTACATATTTGTCCATTGCAACTGTGACCGAGCAGGTTTCTTTGCCATATTTAATTTTTGCATTCAGTAGATTTGTTAAAGCCAAGCGGAATTCATATTTTAAATATTCTTCATCTATCAAGTGTTCATAGACCCAAACATCAATAATTTGGCGGAAAGGTTCCATTAAATCATCCACCAGATTGAACTGGTTGTATTCATTTTTATGAAAAATTCCAATTAAAGCATTTAATCCATATCCAGCAACGATTCGTGCCATCTGTGCTCGCATAATAGCGTATCCGTAATTCAACCCCGCATTAATGACATCTGATTCTCGCTGAGTTACACGGACAAACTTCTTGCCAAATAATTCATTGAAATAGACCTTAGCGGCATGTCCTTCTCGATTTGTCTTATCTCCTAGTTCAATATGATCCTTATAATCCGCTAACAATTGGATACAATCAAGATTTTTTTCAAACATCGCCAAAACATCCTGCTGATTATTGATTTTAAAATAGGTAACAAGTTGCCAGAGCTTATCTTTTTGTTCCTGAGACCAGAGCAACTGTTCTTGCAGTCGTTTATAGGCCCGAAAATGCCCATTTTGAGAATGATAAATTCCCGTTGGTAAGTGTTCATTGTCACATACAATTAAGGCGATATTATACTTACTTAAAGCACTCAATAATCGAAGGGTAACGACAGTATCACCACCTTCAGCTACTATGATTGAAATATCACTTAAAGGGATTGTATACTCTTCTCCCATTTTCTTTATTAACAAATTGTCTAATTTCAGTCTCATCTTTTCACTTTGACAGATATGTACAATTCTCCACGTCATAAAAACTCCTTTACAACACGAAAACACCCCGTCATAGACAGGGTGTTGATTTCGGCATGAAGCCTTATCTTTGTAGCTTCTGCAAGATTTAAGTAACTGTGTAAGGCGTCCCTTACAGTCACTATTATAATACATTGCAAAAGCGTTTGCAACTCTTTTTTTAAATTTTTTTCTTAAAATTGAGCTGTGGCTGATCACCCTCTTTTTTAATAAAATATTTATTACCAAGAACATCTGTTTTGACTTTATAGATGGAGAGATTAGGCTTGTTTATCCCTTTGAGGCATTGACCACCTTTTGCAACGGTTCCTAACAAATTCATCAGCTGTTGATTTCCTTCAAATTTCGCTTTTTCATAAGGTTTTAACTCAACATAATGTTTTGAGGTATCGTTTCGCGAACCATACCTAAATAATTGCTGCTCTCCAGTTTCGGTGTCTTTTATCAAAATCAAATCGTTCTTATATAAAGTAAATTTAAATTCTGAATCCTCGTCCACTCCTTCTTTTGCTTTGACTTTATTATATTTTTCAGGTGAAATACCGTAGCTTCCACTCCCTTTTTCAAATCTTAAATCTGAATATTTCAATCCCATCAATTCATATTTGGAAGTCTGGGGATTAAAATAAACATCTGTCCGCCAAGGCTTCAAGGACTGCAAAACAACCTGGTTCTGACTGTTTACAGGAGTAATATCAATGTGATTGCCAAGTTTATTATCATAATACTTAAGGCTTTTAATCTCTGGGCCTTTGCCCTTTTTGCTGTATTTTCGAATAGGGCCATTTTCTTGTCTGTACTTTTCAAAAGGATTGCAGGGAATTTCTTTACCCTTTTCGTTTAACTCTTTGTCAGGATAGGTTTTAAGAATTTCTTCAATAACTTTTGCAAAGGTCTGTGGATCTTTGTGATACATCAAGAACTGAGTTGTATCTTTCTTATATCTCTTGATAAAATCTTCATAGCCCTTTTGAGAATAGATATCCTTAATTTTTCCAAGTACATAAGTTTCCTCCTGCTTATCTTTCCCCAACTGAGCTTTTCTAGTTCCATAGATTGTAGCATCTGATATTTTTCGGTTATATTTAGAATCCACTTGATAAGAAAACAAGATACTGTCTTCAAACGATTTGCTCTTCAATGTATCTACAAAATAATCATATGGTGGTCTGAGAACAAGTTCCTTATATTCGTCATCTGTCAGTGAAAGAATCTCTCCCGTTTCAGGATCTACAAGCTGCCCTTCTCTATAAGAAATCAAAGGATTATTCTGCTTTTTCCAGAGTCTCAACTGACTGGAGGCCGCGATGATGAGAGCATCTACTGCGTGGTGGTGATAGGTATCACGACTTTTTTCAATTTTCCACTTTCTTCTCAGTTGTGATGTAAATTGACCACGAACAACCGAAATTTTTGTATCGAAATCATTTGTTTTGTAAAATTCCTGCAACGTATTTAGGACTACCCGTGATGAGTAACGTGTGTCCACGAGATTGCGCTCAATGAATTTTTGTTTTACTTCAATCTTGCTGATATCTTCTTCGGTCAGCAGATAGTCTTTTTTCTTATTACTTAAGCTTTTAGAATTCCGGACATATTGTTTGAACTCTATGTAAGACCACGCATCATCCATACTATCTAAAGCCTGGAATGGTGTTCTCTGTCCCTTTTCCTGATTAGCTGTTGCTAGCACCAGAACCTTATTGGCTAAGCCATCATCAAAAGAAAGTGAAAGCGGCAGAATATGATCAATTTCATACTGGTGTGGATTATGAATTAAATCATGAATAGAGATGTTCTTTCCTGTATAAAGGCAGCGTTCTCCCTGTTGATGCCAAAGGCGAATTTTGGTTGCTAACTCTTTGTGTCCATGAAAAATACTGTCTGGTAACTCTTTTTTACCATTGTATAGATCAGCAGCTTTTTCCATTGCTGCTTTCTTTTCATCTTCATTGGCTTTTTGGACGTTTTGAATTGCTTTTTTCTCATCATCTTCATTGCTTTCACGCGCCATTTCAATGACAATATTATCAAAAATGCCATATTTTTTGGTCGCTAAGTTGATGATTTTAATAGCCTGACGGACAGATTTGGCAACAACAGGGTTATAAATTTCATCTGTTAATTCTTTTTCATCTATGTATTTAGTTCGTTTTGAAATTTCTCTACTTCTTTGTTTACCTAGACGAGTCAAAATAGTCATTTGCTCCTCTGAAGTCTCATAAAGCTCCGGAATCAATTCATTCATTAACTTAAGAGAAAAATTATGCCAACCTTTTCCAAATACCGCACTGTTTTTCTTCCTAAACTGAATTAACTCATCAATCTGCTCTTTGGTAAATGTACCAGGCATTTTACTGTTAAGAGCTTCTAAAATACCTTCACTTTCTGTGTTCAAGGTTAGAATGTACGCTAAATCATCTAAGGTTTCTCTTGATAATATATCTACATCCACCAGTTCTAGTGTTCTCATTTTACGATAGGCGTCAAAAGTATGCATCTCCGGTTTATCAGATTTATCAATCCGATATCCTTTTATGTCATCAATAGAACCATCTACTAACTTAGCAATATATTTCAGTAAAGTTGGAGTTCCTAAAGTTTTTGCAGTTCGAGCATACTCGACAATCTGCCGCTTTTGTTCTGGTCTTAATTTTTTCGTTTCAGTTGGAACTGTTAAATTATTGAGGTCGTTGAGCAAATTAAATTCCTGCGCGGTATATGACGCCTTTGCTGCTCGATATTCATCGGGATAAAAAGTACATTTTCCAATTAAAATACCGAAAATATTATCAAGAGTTGTGCCATCTGTCCGAAATCTTCCATAATCTGTTCTAGATTTTTCATTTCCAGGCCCATGATAATATTTTCTTTTGCCAGTCAAAATAGTTAAATAAGTTCAATGAATTCATCTGAAATCCTCACATTGAATTCTTGTTGCCTTCTAAGAATTCGCTCTGCTTCTTTTTTGTAGGCTGAAGTAGAAAATACATTAATCAAACGATGATTCTCCCCATTTTCAACAACTGTAAAATCCCCACGAACTTGTCCGTATTTTTCAAAACGTTCCAACTGGATTTGTCCAGGCGTTTTGTCTGCAAGTAATTTTCTGTTTTCTTCAACTGCTTTTCCATACTCATTGGAAGCTGTTTCTCCATCTTCACTAGCATCATCCAGATAGCTGATACCACGCCGTTTAATAATGTTTTTAAGCGCAATAAACAACTCTTCATTTGTTAATTCTTCGCTTAATCCCTTCACACGCAGAGCATAAGGATTTAAATTTAAAGGGACAGCAGAAAAATCTGTTATAAAACCGAATTCTTCAAAAAGGTCGTTTAAGCGAGCGCTGCGATGTTTCTTCCTTCGACCAAGTCTTCTTCCTTGTCTAAATCCCCGACGTTCTACATTGCTGTCTGCGGTTGCAGCTGGAAAAATTCTCGAATTAACGTGAATAATTTCACCTGTTTCTTTATTTAAAATTCCCACTCCGACAGAAGCAATACCGATATCCAATCCTAAAACCAAACCGTTCATGATGCTCTCCTTTTTATAAAAATTTTGCTACAAATCACATTTAAGGCGCTATCATACACATTATAACATAATAATAAGTAAAATGTTTTAATATTTAAAAATATCTCAATCTCTACCGTTAATAACAAATACCATACATCATTTCCTGATTGTAAAAGATTTCAAAATACGCTACAATAGAGAAAATTTCTTCTGTACGGGGACAGTTAAGATGCCAAAATCTAAATATCAATGTATCGTAGATCGGATTCGCCAAGATATTCAAAATGGGAAATTGCTCAAGGGGCAGAAGATTCCTTCTATTCGTAAGTTAGCAGATAAGTATCATTGCAGCAAAGATACAGCCCAGAAGGCACTAATGGAATTAAAATATCAAAAATACATCTATGCTGTTCCAAAGAGTGGCTACTATGTCTTAGAAAATAGTCTGGAAGATCAGCAGGATATGGAATTATCTGTCAGGGATGACCGCCACCAAATTTATGAAGATTTTCGAATTTGTCTCAATGAAACGCTCATCGGTCGAGAAAATTATCTTTTTAACTACTATTCACAGCAAGAGGGATTGGAGGAGTTGCGCTACTCGGTTCAACAACTGCTTTTGGATGCGGCTATCTACACCTCTGCTGCCAAAATTGTTCTAACATCTGGTACCCAGCAAGCTCTTTATATTCTGTCGCAAATTGCGTTCCCGAACGGAAAGCAGGAAATTCTAGTTGAGCAACCGACCTATCATCGGATAAACGATTTGCTAACCGTACAGAAACTTCCTTATCAAACGATTGAACGGACTCCAGAAGGAATCAATCTAAAAGAGTTAGAATGGATTTTCCAATCAAGGAATATCAAATTTTTCTACACTATTCCACGATTTCATTATCCCTTAGGACATTCTTACAACCGAAAAGAAAAAGAGGAAATCATTCGTCTTGCTCAGCTTTATGATGTTTATATCGTAGAAGATGATTATTTAGCTGACTTTGACAGCAAGCATGAGTTGACCTTTCATTACTTGGACGACAGCCAACATGTCATTTATATCAAATCTTTTTCTGCCAGTCTTTTTCCCGCCTTACGAATAACAGCTCTACTATTGCCATCGGATATTCAATCAGCTTTCATTGCTTATAAAAAAGCAGTAGACTACGATAGCAATCTCATCATGCAAAAAGCCTTATCTCTTTACATTGATAATCTTATGTTTGAGAAAAATCGTCTAGCACTTCTGTCCCGATTGGAAGCAGAAAAAGATAAGGCTCAAAGCCTCTTAGAAGCTGAGGTTCTAGTGCCTCCCTATCAACTAACAACAGATGGCGTACTTTTTGATTTCCGTTCCCTTGCTTCAACAAGTCCATTGAAACACAGCACTCTATCTTTGGACTTTTTTGAATCAAGTTACATACATGATTGTCCTTATCAATACGCAAAAATTAGATATGAAAATCTAGAAAAAACCTTACACCATTTAAATAAATATTTATAAAAGGAGCCGAAGCTCCTTTTTTCTAAGAAATCACTCCTCTCCCATCATACCTGCTTGAAGTTGGTACATTTTATAATAAGTACCTTTGAGAGCTAAGAGTTCCTCGTGAGTACCAGATTCAATAATTCGGCCTTGCTCCATAACATAAATACAATTGGCATCTTGAATGGTAGATAACCGGTGAGCGATGGCAATGGTCGTTCGTCCTTGACGCATTTTTCTCAAAGAAGATTGAATCAGTTCTTCGGTTTCTGAATCAATATTGGCGGTTGCTTCATCCAAAATTAAGATTTTAGGTTTGCTTGCAATTGTTCTAGCGAAAGCTAGCAATTGTCTTTGACCACTCGAAAAAGTCGCTCCTCTCTCTGTCACTGGGCTATTGTAGTTTGCAGGTAGCCGACTGATAAAGTCATGCGCATCAACAAATTTAGCAGCTTCTACAATCTCTTCTCTCCCTAGATTTTCTTGATACATTTTAATATTAGAAGCAATGGTACCATGATAAAGAAACGGTTCTTGAAGAACTAAGCCAATATTTCGGCGCAATTCAGATTGACTGTAATCTTTAATATTTTTATCATCAATTAAAATTTCACCTCTTTCAAACTCATAAAAACGTAAAAAGAGATTAATGATAGAAGACTTGCCCGACCCAGTCGCACCGACAAAAGCAATTGTCTCCCCCTGTTTGACCGAAAATGAGATATTCCTAAGAATATCATGCTTGCCATCATAAGAAAAAGAAACATGACGAAATTCAATCTTTCCATCTGTAATCTCTAGCGGTAAATTGGTTTGCTTCGGTTCATAATCCTTACGGTCCATGATTTCAAAAACGCGGCCTGCAGCTACCATAGATGTTTGCAAAACAGAATAATTCTGCATCAAATCAATCAAAGGATTAAAAAGCTGATTGACATATTGGATAAAGGCATACATAACTCCGGCTGTTACTCCTGCAATTTTCCAAGTAAAACCAAAATAAGCTAAAATGACCGCATAAGCTAAAATTTTCAACAAAGACATGGCTGGCCGCAGAAAAAGGCTATTAATATTAAGATAGCGAACTGTATAATCCAAATGCTCACCGTTAATAGTTTCAAATTCCTTTATTAAGCGATTTTCTTGACCAAATGCCTGAATAATACGCATTCCCTCAATACTTTCAGAAAGTTTAACATTCAAATCGCTTAGTTTACTTCTGACAAGCTTGAGGAGACGATTAGATAAGCGTTGATAAACCAAAATGGAACCTAACATGACTGGCAAAAAGAGTACAATAAGACCTGTCAATCGCCAATTCAAGCTAAACATCGTCACCAATGTTACAACAAAAATAAAAACAGAGCTTAAAAAACTTGAAAAGATACTACTAAACATATCCGCTACTGCTTGTGTATCATTTGTCAAACGGGAGACAATCGCTCCTGCTGGGGTCTGATCAAAATAGACCATCCCTAAATGCTCAATATTTTCAAAACTTTCTTGACGCAAATCGCGAACAATGCTATGTGCCACACGCGCAAAAGAATATTGTCCCAAGAAAGTAAATAACACTCGCAAAAGAAAAAGAGCATAGTACATAATCAGAACATAAAAACCTGTCATAATCTGATAACGACTAATAAAATGGTCAATAAAATAGCGAGCTAAAAGTGGCAAAGTTGTCGTTACCAAGGTTGTCACAAAGATGAAAACGAGCGCCAAAATGCTAATCCATTTATAACGCCACATATAAGTTAGAAGGCGATAAAAGGTTACTTGTTTTCTCATTATCGATCCTCCTTTAGATTTTCTGCCAATTGTTGTTTATGATAAGTTTGTGCATACCAACCATTTTGAGTTAATAACTCTTGGTGAGTACCCCGTTCTTTAATTCGTCCATTTTCCATCACTAAAATCAAATCTGCATGAACAATTGCTGATAGACGGTGCGCAGTGATAATGGTTGTTTTATCGTCTCTTTCTGTTTTGAGGTTTTCCAAAATCAAATGCTCTGTTTTAGCATCAACAGCAGATAAAGAGTCGTCCAATATTAAAATATCTGGTTTAAGAACAAGTGCTCGACTCATTGCTAAACGTTGCTTTTGACCTCCTGAAAGCGACACCCCACGTTCACCGACAATCGTATGAAAGCCTGCTGGCATGGCAAGAATATCCTCATAAAGACCACAAAGTTTACTAGCTTGAATCACTTCGTCATCTGACAAATCTGGATTTGCAAAACGAATATTGTCCGCAATTGACATTGCAAAAAGAACCTGCTCCTGCGGCACATAGCCAATTAAGCTCCGTAAATCATTTAAAGTATAATCTCGAATGTCATGATTATTCAGACAAATAGCACCTTCCTGAATATCCTGTTCTCTCATAAGCAAGCGCAAAAGCGTCGTCTTGCCAGAACCTGTTTGTCCTACGATTCCTAACGTTTGCCCTTTTTCTAACGAAAAGTGAACATTGGACAAAGTTGCTGTTTCCTCATAAGAAAAACGTTTAATATCATAGACTAAGCGACCGTTTTGGATAGGGGAAACAGAGCTTTTTGTCTCTTTGACATCAGATTTTTCTGCTAACAGTCGCTCAATCCGCTCATAAGAAACTTCCCCCCTCTGGCTAATATTAAAAAGATAACCCATTGCCTGCAAAGGCCACACTAACATATCCAGATAAGTGATAAATGTTACTAATTCTCCAACTGTAAATTGTCCTCTAGAGATGAACAGTCCACCAAAAATCAAGGTTAAAGCATAAGATAAGCCGATGAAAATCAACACCATAGGGTCAAATAGGGAATTGTATTTTGCGGCTAAAATATTTTTCTCATAGACACCCTGATTTATTTTTGCAAAAGATTGACTTTCTGCCGTTTGATAGCCAAATGATTTAGTCACTTTAATCCCCGAAACACTTTCCTGCACCTTATTGTTCAAATCAGAAAAAGCTTCTTGGGCTGCCTTAAAACTCTCATGATTTTTTCGCCCAATTAGACTCGTTCCCCAAGAAAGAAATGGCAATGGTAAGGTGGCAATCAAAGTCAGGCGCCAGTCTAAAACA
Organism: Streptococcus sp. SI1; assembly: GCF_030439945.1. NCBI lineage: Bacteria > Bacillati > Bacillota > Bacilli > Lactobacillales > Streptococcaceae > Streptococcus > Streptococcus sp. SI1. The sequence continues at coordinate 63,927 of NZ_JAQFJE010000002.1, read as the reverse complement.
AAAAACATAGTCAACAGCGTTACCAGAGCTGTGATTGTGGCATCTACTGCCGACATAACGCCTCCACCTGCCACGCTCACAACTGCATTAATATCATTTGTTGCATGCGCCATCAAATCTCCTGTTCGATATTTTTGATAAAAAGACGGAGACATTTTAGTAAAATGTTCAAAGAGACGAGAGCGCAAAATTCGCCCCAAATGATTTGCTGTGCCAAAAATGTAGAGACGCCAAAGATAACGAAGAGTATACATAATAAAAGCCGAAGCAAGCAAAACCGAAAGATTTAAAACTAATTGGTTTGATGTTAGATTTCGACTAGCAATACGGTCAATTACCACACCAATTACTCTAGGGGGGATTAAATTAAAAACACTAACCAAAGATAAGGCTAGAATTCCAATTATATACCGCTTTCTCTCTAGCTTGAAAAACCAACCTAATTTTCTGATAAGATTCATATTCTCTCCTCAATTATTGCTGATTACCATTATACACTATTTTTCATAATTACTAGAAAAAACAAAACACAGTCAGTGCAAGCTAACTGTATTTCTCATTTCTTTTTGGTTAATGTAAAACTTTCGTCCAAAAGAGCAAAAAGTTCTGTATCTCTTAAAGTGTCATCCAAGGGCAGGCTAAGCCAATATTTTTTGTTCATGTGAAAGGCTGGGTAAATTCCCTTACTCTGAATTAGCTCTACCACATGGTCATTCTTAACATTAAGCACCTCAATAGTACCACTTCGATCTACTTCAAACTTAGACCAATCTGTAGTCAGAAAGGCTCCATACCATTTTTTACTGTCCTGATGACGGAAAACTCCAGCTTTGGTAGAACTCTTCCTGGAAGACTTCTCCCAGAGGTATTCTAGCTTTCCATCATAGGTTTTTGCAACATAATCTTGCAAGCGGCCACTCTGTTTATAAAGAAAGCCAACTTCGTCAAAACAGTTAGTTCGAATCATCAGGAAAATCTCTTGACAAGCTTCACGAACCTGTCCAACAAATTCACCCGTCATCTGCTCCATTTTGACTTGTACATATTCATCGCCTGTTTCTTGATCCACTACCTGATAAGTTAACTCTTCACCCTGTAATTGAATTCGCAAACAAAAATCACCATTCATTATTTTTTGAGAATAAACAAACCCTTTTTCCTTTTTTTTAAAACCCAAAATCTGTAATTTTTCTAGATTCGCTTGATATTTCTCAAATATCTCTAACATGTTCTTCACTTTCTAAAATACAATTTTGGTGCCATGAAGTTGGTTCACGCCAAGATTTGCGATAATTTCATCACGATTATTAACCGTAATACCACCTCCCGGTAAGATTTCAATTCGACCAGCTGCATGTTTTATCAAAGTATTTAACCAGAGAAAATGATTGCGGATTGGCTCTGTAGCTACTCCTCCATGAGTTAAAATTCTACTCACACCATGTTCGATTAACCAATCTATTGTACTGAACTGCTGTTCCTTTGGAATAGCATCAAAAGCCATGTGAAAGACGATCTCTAATCCTTGAGCAGCTTCTACCAACTTTTCCATTTTGAGATAATCAATTTTATCAGCAACTGTCAATGCACCAAAAACTACACCATGTGTACCAGCTCTGCGAGCCATTTGAATATCCTCTAACATAATTTTCATTTCTAAATCATTGTATACAAAATCTCCTCCACGTGGACGAATCATCGTCATAACAGTTGCATGGTAAGGACCCACTAACTCTACAGCTGCTTTTATGACACCATAGCTAGGCGTCGTTCCACCCGCCGCTAGATTATCACAAAGCTCAACCCTTCGAGCACCTGTTTGCATGGCTTTTTCCAAATCAGTCACGTTTTCTGCACAAAATTCATAAATCATTTTTGACCTCTTCTATATGAAACTGTTTTCTTGACCATTATAACACAATCTTTATTTATTCCTCAAATTCTTTTGAGACTCGTTGACACCAATCTAACCAATTTTTCTTGTAATCCGACACAGACAAAATCCGATTTTCTAAATCTTTTATTGTAGCAATACCTATTTTGTCACAAACTTGAAGACAATAGGAATAGAACTCCCAATTTAAATCGTCTTTTTCTGCATAAACTGGAATCTCTTCAAAACCAGCTTGATAAGCTATAAATGCTCTACTGTGTCCATCAGTAAAAAAGATTTTTTCTTGGAAGCGCTTAATTGGCAAGGGTTTTAAACTACTTATGTTCTTTGTATCAAACCATGTCTGAACCTGCTTTAGTTTCTCTTCTGAAAGATAAAATTGATTTGGTTGAATAGCTGATAAAGGAAGCAGTAAATCCAAAGCATAGCGATGTCCTTTTTCAGTCTTTTCTATGGGATAAAATCCTACCGATTCAAACATCTTTTTAGAAGCAGTATTGTAATCATAAATTTCTCGAACATACAAACGTTCATAGCCCAGCTGACGTCCACGTTCAATTAATGCTTGAACAATGGTCTTCCCGATTCCCTGACCACGATAATCTGAGTTACCAATAACAATAGGCATATCCTCTTGCCAAAAACTTACATCACCAATTGGCATCCAATTTTCATTTATCAGAATCTCAATAAAATACACTTCTCCATGCTGAGTAAGATAGTCATACATTTTCTTGATTCGCTGAAGTGTATAAGGCTCTCTACTATCATCAATCAAATGGATTACATCAAGGTCTTGATACCAAGAAAAAGCGAGGTGAGCTTGTCCATCATACTTTCGCAAACGTAAGGAAGAATCAATGGAAATATACTCTGGTTGTTTCTTTACATCTATCATAATATTCTCCTCTTACTGACATTCTAACAGAAATTACACAGATTGTTTAGGAATTCTGTCCTATTCTATCAAAATTTTCTCTTGACATTATCTGAAAAAACAGTATACTATACTTGTGTATATACAGTTAAAAGGAGAAAATTATGAAACCTAAAACAAAAAACCAATTTATAACTCTCACAGCTCTTTTAACAGCGCTAGCTATTGTCATTCCGATGGTTATGCCTGCAAAAATTATTATTCCACCCGCTTCTTATACGTTAGCAAGCCATGTCCCTATCTTTTTAGCTATGTTTATCTCACCTTTGATGACTTTAGTCGTTATTTTAGGTTCCACCTTTGGATTCTTAGCAGCTGGTTATCCTATTGTTATTGTTCTTCGCGCCTTATCTCATCTCTTCTTCGGATTGTTAGGTGCTCTTTACCTTAGAAAATATCCTAAAACTTTAGATAAACCAATTCAAACTTGGATACTAAATATTGTTCTTGCTTTCGTTCATGCGATTGCTGAAGTTCTTGCTTGTCTCGTCTTTTACGCCTCTACTTCTTTTCCAGAAAATATGTTTTACCTTCTCTTCATTCTCGTAGGTGTTGGAACAATTATTCATAGCATCGTTGACTTTATCATTGCACAATTTATTTATAAGACTCTACAAAAAATCCGTTAAATCTTGAATAATTAACGGATTTATTCTACAATGAATTTATGATAAAACAAAGAAGAACTAATTTATTACAACTTTTAAAAAATGCAGAAACTCCTTTAAATGGTCAAATTCTAGCAGAAAAATTCAATGTTACGCGCCAAATTATTGTTCAAGATATTGCCGTTCTTCGAGCTGATGGTGCTCCTATTATTAGCACAAATCGAGGCTATATTTACAAAATGAATGATACTGTTAAATATTACCACCAGCTTTTTAAAGTCAAGCACACAATCGAAGATATCGAAACAGAATTGTTGGCAATCGTAGACAATGGCGGACGAGTCCAAAATATTATGGTGGAGCATCCTGTTTATGGGGAAATCCAAACGTATCTGAAATTAACTTGTCGCAGAGATGTCCAACATTTTATCCAACAAATTCATGAAAGTAATTTTCGAGGTTTATCTGAATTGACAGATGGTATTCATTATCATTTGGTTGAAGCCGATTCGCAGCAAGATTTAGATTATATCGAAAAAGCACTAGAAAATTTAGGTTTTCTACTGTAAAATATACACAAGTCATTTTAAGGATAGATTTCAAAAAATAGAGCCACTAAGGCTCTATTTTATTTTTCGTCAATAACAATTCTAACTTTTTTATCTTCGGTTGGAACAGAGTAAACAATCGTTCTTATCGCAGAAATTGTGCGACCTTTACGACCAATTACACGTCCAACATCGCTAGGATCAAGATCTAAATGATATTCCAAGAATTCTGGTGTATCTTCAATCCTAATCGTTAAAGCATCTGGTTGTGAAATCAGCGGTTTCACTATCGCAATAATAAGATTTTCAATCGTGTCCATGGTTAACCTGCACTTCTATTTATTTAGAGTATTTAGAATCGTGAAATTTTTTCATTACGCCAGCTTTTGAAAGAATGTTACGAACTGTATCAGAAGGTTGAGCACCTTTCGACAACCAGTCAAGAACACGATCTTCTTTCAAAGTAACTTGATTTTCAGCAACAAGTGGATTGTAAGTTCCAACTGTTTCGATGAAACGTCCGTCACGAGGTGAACGTGAATCTGCTACGTTAATACGATAGTAAGGTTTTTTCTTAGAACCCATACGAGTTAAACGAATTTTAACTGCCATTTTTAAAATTTCTCTTTTCTCTTTTTATTTTTAGGTATAGCAGAGCTACTACCAACGTACTCTATCATATCACAAGTAAGAATAGGTGTCAAGAAAAAAACTTGACATCTTTAAATTTACCACTCTACAACTTCAAAGACTGTCGCTGTCAAATCTTCAACAAAAGAATCACTAACTTGGCGACTATTACCAGCTACAAGTCTCAAATTGCCAATATCTTCAATGTTGTAACTTTGGCCGCTTGCATTGAAGATAATGAGATAATATTTCTCATCTTTCACCTCAAAAATGACAATCCCACTTCCTGAATGAGCTGAGTGCACAAAGACGTGCTGGTAAATGTCTTCATAATGTTGATAAGAAAATTCTTTTGTCATAGTTTTTAAATGGATAATCTTTTTGATGTAGTCAATACTTTCTTGGTGATCAGCTATCAAATCCCAATTTACCTGATTAACAGTATCAGGAGCATTATAACTATTCATAGCACGTTCATAATCTTCCTGAATAGTTTGACCATTTTCTCCAGTTGCTACTAGCTTGCTACGTGAAAATTCCTGTCCTAGTTCCATAAAACTCATACCTTGCAACAGCAAATTCATCGCAGTCGCCAATTCAATTCGTTTGGTACGAGTCAAGTCATCATCATCTGGATGTAGTTCCACTAACAAGTCATGCAAATTGTAATTATCATGCGCTTCGACATAATTCACAACTTGTTTCGGTTCCAAATAAACTCCCAGTTCATTACTTCCTAAAATTGCTTTAGCAACAATTGATTCTGTTGCCTCTCCACTTACAAAACCAGCTTTTAAGCCCCCATAGACCTCCGCTCCTTTAATAGCATCACGTTCAGTGTCATTGAAAAAACCAATATTTGGTAATTCAAAAGCGTTGTCTTTCTTAGCTTTATCAAGAGGAAGTAACCCGGTTCCCATATCCCAACCTTCACCATAAGTCAGGATTTGGGGATCGATCTCATCCAAAGCTTCTCGAATCTGACGCATGGTTTCAATATCATGAATTCCCATCAAATCAAAACGAAAACCATCTATATTATACTCATTGGCCCAATAAAGAATCGAATCAATCATATATTTTCGGAACATCTCGTGTTCACTAGCTGTTTCATTCCCCACGCCTGTCCCATTTTGGAAAGAGCCATCTGGATTCATCCGATAGTAATAATCTGGCACTGTAGCTTGAAAAGGCGAATCATAAGTAGAGTAACTATGATTGTACACAACATCTATCACCACAGAAACACCTGCATCATGATAAGCTTGAATCATCGTTTTCAAATCCCGCATTCCTTGAGAAGGATTTGTTGGATCTGTTGAAAAACTCGTTTCTGGAGCATTGTAATTCTGAGGGTCATAACCCCAGTTATAAGCCACATTCCCATCTTGATCATAGTCTTTATGTCGATCAGAGATCGGCTGTAATTGTACGACATTGACACCTAAAGATTGGATATAGTCAAATCCTGTCGCCTGCCCCATTCTATTTTTAGTCCCTCTCTGACAGGCACCTAAAAAGGTCCCTCGATATTTTTTAGAAACACCAGAACTACTAGATTTCGTCAGGTCTCGTACATGCATTTCATAAATAACAGCCTGACAAGGATTTTCCAAACGCCAAATTGCTTGTTGTCCTTGCTTTACTTGAAAATGTTTAGGGTTTCGCTCTGTAGGTGATAAAACGACAGAACGAAATCCATCCTCAGTCGTTGCTTCTGCGTATGGATCGCGCGTCAATGTTTTGTGAGACTCAAACTCTAACTGATATTGATAAGCTCTACCTGACAAATCATCCAAAATCACCCTAGACCAAATCCCAATTGTATTTTCAGAATGATCTTTTGAAAACCTCTTCCCTCTTTGCAACTCATAAATTTTCCAAATTTCCGAATTATTACTGCTATTCTTATATACCACTAACTGCACTTTTTTAGCGGTTGGTGCCCAAAGTTTAAATTCAGCTGTTTGACCATCAAAACGGCAACCTAGCCAACCTTGGTAACCCCAATGCTGATCAAAATGCTTGCTATCTAAAGCCATATCAAAAGCATGAGAATCTCGCTTTGCATAATACGGACTAGCTATAGCAGCTTGCCTAGAATAATAAACTTGCTTATCTCCTTCAATAATCCAGATTTCCGTCACCAGATGAGGAGGTAATAACTGAATGGAATAGTCAACCGACTGGTGAGACCAATCAATTGTTTTTACAATGACATGCGCATAATCTAAAGCATGATGGCTCTTATACGACAAATTCCCTTGAATACCAAAATCATCTCTTTGAAAAAAAGAAGCTTCTTCTCCCCATTTATTCATTTGCCATTTCCACATATTATAAGCTGTATAATTACCTAATTGATTGTGGTAATGGATTAAGACACGATAGTCTAACATCATATTCTCCTGATTATTCCCTATTTTCTAATGACAAAGCACTATCACTAATCTCATCAATATTTGCAAAAAACTCTAAATGGTTATGAAGAACTTCTAACTCAACAGGAGTGTCTCCACCATATTCACCATCCAAATTTAACATGAATGGTGCCTTTTTATCTAAAACTTCTAATTTTAATTTACTCGTTTTTAAATATTCTACATTTGCATCAGTCACATGCTGACCACCATTGATTGCTTGAATCATCAATGCTAACATGTCAAATAACCTTGCTGTTTTCACCAAAATCAAGGTGAAATTACCATCATCCAATACTGTATCTGGTGCCAATTTTTCAAAACCGCCAATTGAATTGGTCAAGGCAGCAAAGATTAAAGAAACTTTACCTTCAAACACACCATGGTCATGTTCAATATGCACCTTACGTAATTTAGATTTTGGCAGCATTTCTGCTCCTTTTGCAACATAGGCAAGATAACCCAGACGCGATTTAACTTCGCTTGGAACACTATATGTTAATTCTGTCAAAGTCCCTGCTGCAGCAATATTGATAAAATATTTTTTTCCATAAGCTTGACCGATATCCATTTTTATGGTTTGATCTTTTTCAATAATCCGAGCAGCTGCTACTGGATCTCCCATTGGAATCTTGAGAGCACGCGCATAGTCATTGGTTGTACCAGTAGGAATAAACGCCAACTTGGGACGGTTTTCCAATGGTGCCACGCCATTAACCACTTCGTTAATCGTTCCATCGCCACCAGCTGCCACAATTAAATCAAATCCTGCTTTGGCTGCTCTCTCTGCTTCGTTTTGAGCTGATAAAGGAGCGGGTGTTGTTTGATAAGCACTTGTTTCATAACCCACATCTTCTAAAACGTCTAAAACTTCTGCGATATTTTTTTTAATAATTTCCTGACCAGAGGTCGGATTATAAATCAATCGTGCTCTTTTTCTAGCTGTTTCCATACAAACCTCTACAAGTTCTCAAGCCAAGATTCATCACGAATGTCAATTCCTAACTCTTGAGCTTTTGTTAATTTACTTCCTGCATCTGCTCCAGCAACGACGAAACTTGTTTTTTTAGAAACAGAGCTCGTTACCTTTGCACCTAAACTTTCTAATTTTGCTTTTGCTTCTGAGCGATTTAGTCGCTCTAATTTCCCTGTTAACACAACAATTAATCCAGAAAGAGCCGCATCCGCTGAAACCTTTTTACCTAGGTAAGCTAAATTAATTCCCACTTCTTTCAATTCTTCCAATAGAATCTGTGTGCCTTCCTGAGCAAAATAACTAGTTAAGCTTTCTGCAATTACCATTCCTAGGCTATCCAGTGCAGCAACTTCTTCTCTAGTTGCTTTTGCTAACTGCTCCAAGTCATGAAAATGCTCTAGTAAAATCTGACTAGCTTTACTTCCAACATGGCGAATACCTAAGCCGAATAATAATTTCTCAGCAGAATTTTCCTTAGAAGTTTGAATAGCAGTATATAATTTGTTAGCTGATTTTTCCTTAAAATTCTCCAACTGCAACAAATCATTTACAGTCAAACGGTAAATACCAGCCACATCTTTTACCAGTTGCTGATCAAATAACTTTTCAACAACAGCCGGACCAAGACCTGCGATATTCATGGCATCACGACTAGCAAAATGAATTAAACCTTCTTTGATTTGTGCAGGACATCGTGGATTGATACAACGCAAGGCAACCTCATCTTCAAAATGAATCAGTTCACTGCCACAACTCGGACAATACTTAGGAATTTCAATCCTATCCTCTGATTGACGTTTACCTTCAACAACTCTCAAAACAGCAGGGATAATATCACCCGCCTTATAAACGATAACTGTATCGTCTTTACGAATATCTTTTTCAGCAATGTAATCGACATTGTGCAGAGTTGCTCGACTGACTGTCGTACCTGCTAGTTGCACAGGTGTTAGATTAGCAGTCGGTGTAACCACTCCAGTTCGCCCAACCGTCCAATCAACTGATAAAAGTTGAGCTTCTTTTTCTTCGGCCGGGAACTTGTAAGCAATCGCCCATTTAGGTGCTTTTACAGTAAAACCTAACTCCTCCTGCATTGCCAAATCATTTACTTTAACTACAACTCCATCAATATCATAAGGTAATTGTTTCCGTTCTTGATTGATTTTTTCTATGAATTCCCATACTTCATCCATCGAATCAGCCAAAATATACTGCTCATTCACACTAAATCCATTTTTAGATAACTTCTTTAAAACAGCATCTTGGCTCGCCATGTCTGTTGGACTAACTTCTTGATAGAGAAAGGTTGCAAGATTACGTTTGGCCACAATTGCAGTATCTAACTGGCGTAACGTTCCTGCTGCAGCATTTCTTGGATTTGCAAATTCCGGCTCCCCGTTTTCTTGCCGCAATCGGTTCACCCTATCAAAGGAACTACGTGGCATATAACATTCACCACGAACTGTCAGATTTACAGCGGTTGGCAAGACTAATGGAATATCTTTGACTCTTTTTAAATTTTCTGTGATATTTTCTCCGACAGAGCCGTCTCCCCGAGTGGCTCCTGCAACCAAAATGCCATTTTCATACATAAGAGAAATGGAGAGACCGTCAATTTTTAACTCGCACAGATAACTCACCTTTGGAAAATCTTTGCGAATCCGTACATCAAATGCCTCTAACTCTTCACGTGAAAAAGCATCCTGCAAACTATATAGCGGATACTGATGTTGGTATTTTTCAAACCCTTCTAAAACCTTACCACCCACGCGATGAGTTGGGCTATCGGCCTGAACGAGCTCTGGGTATTGCTGTTCTAAATCTAACAATTCATGATATAACCTATCATATTCACTATCTGATACGCTTGGATTATCCGTTGTATAATATTCATGCGCATATTGATTTAGTAGTTTCACCAGTTCTAACATTCTGTCTTTCATATTTCTATTTTATCATAATTCATGCGTTTCTACAGCATTCTTACTAATATTCTTAACAAAAAAATTAGACACATAAAATGAAATAGCATAAAAACTAGAATATCTAAATTTTATAAGCATTCGTAAAATAAGATGTCCTAGAGATTTTATAAATAATTTAATAGAATTTTGCCCTTAGAACTTTATAGATATCTTAATCATTCAAAATTTAATTGAAAAAAAGATATAAAAGAAGTAAAATATATATAGTTCACTTTCTTTTAATAAAGAAAAAATTCGAACAATATACAGGAGGAAGCATATTGTGAATATTACAATTGCAGGTGCTGGTGCTATGGGAAGTCGCTTTGGTCTCATGTTGCATCTAGCAGGACATAAAGTGACTTTAATAGATGGCTGGGAAGAACATGTAAAAGCTATCCAGAAAAACGGCTTACAAGCTAACTTAAATGGTGAACAAATCATCGCTAAATTACCAATTTATCTTCAAAGCGAACTAAAGCCAGCTTTGTCCAGCGATTTAATCATTTTATTTACTAAAGCAATGCAGTTAGAAGCAATGTTAACAGACATTCAGCCATTGATAAAAGAACATACAAATGTTCTCTGTTTATTAAATGGGATAGGACACGAAGAAATCATTGAAAGATATGTGCCAAAAGATCATATCATGATTGGAAATACTATGTGGACAGCAGGTATGGAAGGACCAGGTCAAGTGAAGTTATTCGGAAATGGAACCGTTGCACTGAAAAATCTGGTTTCAGATTCAAAAGCCAAAGATACAGCTGATCACATTGTCGAAATCTTAAATTCTGCTGGATTGAATGCACAGTACTCAGAGGATATTTTACACGCCATTTATAAAAAGGCTTGCGTCAACGGAACAATGAATGGTTTATGTACCATTTTACTTTCTAATATGGCAGACTTCGGTGATACCACTCCCGCTCATACAATTGTTCAACAAATTGTCAATGAATTTGCGGCGGTTGCAAAATATGAAAATGTCGATTTGAATGTTGAGGAAACTGTCGATTACATCGAAAAAAATTGCTACAATCGAGATACAATCGGATTACATCACCCATCAATGTATCAAGATTTGAACGAGCATAATCGTTTAACAGAAATTGATTATATCAACGGAGCTGTCGTACGAAAAGGTCAAAAGCATGGTGTACAAACTCCATATTGCTCCTTCTTGACAGAATTGGTTCACTGCAAAGAACAAATATTAGGCGCTAAATAGTTTGGAAACAGAAAGGGAAATTAGATGGAAACACAAGTACAAGAAAAGATGACAGCAAAAATCTTTGTCAATAAAGTATTGGCAGGGACAGCATTAGGAGTTATTATTGGCTTAATTCCAAACGCTGTTTTATCAGCCATTTTGAAATATTTCAGTACTGTACCAATTGCACAGACTATTATTCATATCGCTGTTATTTTCCAACTAGCAACGCCGTTGATTATTGGTGGATTAATTGCTTTACAATTTGGATTTAAACCCATGCAAATGATGGTCACTGCCGGAGCTGCTTTTGTAGCTTCAGGTGTCGTTACTTTCAATACTGAACTCGGTAAATATGTTGGGGCTGGCACAGGTGATTTGATCAACACTATGTTGACCGCAGCCATCGCAGTTGGTATGCTTATGTTGATTAAAGATCGATTCGGTTCAACAGCTGTGGTAGCTATGCCGATTGTCGTCGGGGTAGGTGCAGCTTTTATCGGCTTACTGCTCTTGCCATTTGTTAAACAAATTACAACTGGCATTGGAGTGGTTATCAATGAATTTACACACTTCCAACCGCTATTGATGTCGATTTTAATTTGTTGTTCATTTGCCTTTATTATCATTTCTCCAATCTCAACCGTAGCTATCGGTTTAGCTATTCAATTAAACGGAATTTCAGCTGGTGCTTCAGCAATGGGAGTTGCTGCTACAGCTGTTGCTTTGGTTGTTCATTCTTGGAAAGTAAATAATTCAGGTGTGACCTTAGCTATTGCTTTAGGAGCTATGAAACTGATGATGCCAAATGTTTTTAAATATCCGATTATTTTAGTTCCGTGTTTGACCACAGCTGTTATATCTGCTATCCCAGTAGCTCTTTTCTCAGTCAGCGGAACTGCTCAGTCAGCAGGTTTTGGTCTCGTTGGTTTGGTTGGGCCATTAGCTTCTATTGATGCGGGACTAAATGTAGCTTTAGCAGTTATTGTATGGCTCATTGTTCCAATTCTTGCAGCTCTGGCAAGTAAAATTATTTTTGAAAAAATCTTGAAATTATATGATTCTTCTGTAGTATTTAAATTCCAAGACTAATAAAAAATCTGTCGAATTTTCGACAGATTTTTTATTAAGTCTGCTATTCAAAGCATTTATTTCCCCAAGTCAATCCGCTTATTTAGCTTGTCCATTAAAATTCCACCAATAATGAGTGAAGCGAACTCTCCTGCTGCAGTCGTAAACCAAGTCAAGAAAAATGGAGCTTTGGCAACAATATATAATTCTGCTGCAATAGTCACCATAGAAAGCGAAAAGAAAATTGCAAAATAAAAAAAGGCTTTACTGATCAATCCATTAAATAGATATTCATTCATATATTTTCTAAAGAAATATACACCCAAACTCAAAAATATCAAGGTCGAGCCACCACCGACAAAGACATCAATAAGCCCAAAACTAAATAAATTAGCAATCATGCAACCTAATGTGACTCCAATAATGTACTTAGGTTTATAAAAAGCCATAAAGTTCATCATTTCCGAAATACGAAATTGATAGGCTCCATAACTAATAGCATTCAGGGGCGGTGTCATTGTGAGTGCTACATAAATCGCAGCAACCAAAGCAATTTGAGCCATATCACGAACAGTAAATTTTTCCATTTTTTCTCCTTTGGCGGCTATAACCGCGTATAATATGCTTGGCGAAAGGAAACTAAGCGCCAAGGACTGTATTGATAACATTAATACAGCCTTTCAAGTATAGCACATTTTTTTTAAATATGATAGAGTAAATATATGAAAAAATATATTATACACTTTTTTGAGAATGAAATTTTGTCTTATTTGTTTTTTGGTGTTGCTACAACTGTTGTTGCTGTTCTTACTCGTATGCTTTGTTACGCTTATACAAGCAATGAATTGCTAGCTACAGCATTGGGAAATATCGCTGGTATCCTCTTTGCCTTTGTGACAAACGATACGATTGTTTTTAAACAAGAAAGAAAAAACTGGTTTTCTCGTTTTATCAAGTTTGTAATTGCACGGATTTCCACCTTTTTACTGGATATGGGACTTACACTTATTTTTGTTACTACTTTTCCAAATATCATCGGCCAGTTTGTTCACCATGATATGAAATTGATCAATACTATTGAAACACTGTTTGCTCAAATCGTTATTATTGTACTCAATTATGTTTTTAGCAAAATATTTGTATTTAAAAATAAATCAAAGAAATAAAAGAGCTTGAAATGAACAGTAAGAAAACTATAGTTGTTCGCAATGTGTGATTCTCCATACCCTTTAAAATTTCGTGTAGCCTCTCATCTTATATTTATCACTATAGTCTTTCGCTGCTGAATCAGTTTTTCTCCAATCTGTGAAGGGGATAATCTCAATGATTCACTCTTAAAATGTAAAAAGAAATTCTCACAAGAGCTAGTCTTATGACAAGCTTCTTTCCCAAAACATGAAATAGGCCTACAATAACTTTGTGACAAGTCAGTGTAAAACCATTTGTATAGTGATTTGCTATTAAGTAAGAAGAACTTAGAAAACTGAGATAAGCGGATAAACTGGACACAGAGTGACCACTTTGCAACCATTCCCTGCTTGATAAAAGGGGCTATTCTCAGAAAGTGAGGATAGCCCTTAAGATTTTAAAATATCATTCTCCATGCGTAGACAAGCATTTTATTCTTTGTTTATCTTAGGATTTACAAACTCTTAAATCCTGTTTGAGGAACTCGGGATTTTCATGATATTTTCTTGTTCAATTTCAAATTTGGCTATCTGCTTTTTAAGCTATATTCTTAACAATAGAGGACATCCTTTCGCTTTGATAACTAACTACCTGTAATTTAAATTTAGAGAAATATTTTGTAAATTTCCGTTCTTTTTAGCCACAAAAAAAAGAACCTCCTTATATAATTTTACACTGTGTACTGACCCCAAAAAGTTGGACAATTAATTATTGAAAGGATTTAGTCCTGTATTGCACAGGGCTAAGTCCTTTTAGTTTGACTTTAATCCGTTTGTTATTGTAATAATCTATATAATTAATAATGGCTTGTTTCAGCTCTTCAAGTGACTTAAAGGTTTTCTCAAAACCATAAAACAGTTCTGATTTTAAGATACCAAAGAAGGATTCCATCATGCCGTTGTCTGGGCTGTTGCCTTTACGGGACATAGATGGACGAATCCCTTTTTGACGAAGAAATTCATGATAAAACTGGTGTTGGTATTGCCAGCCTTGGTCACTATGAAGAATTGTATGTTCATAATAATCATCTGGAAAAGCTTGCGTTAACATCAGTTTGACTTGTTCTAAATTTGGTGAGGTCGATAGATGATAAGCAATAATCTCGCTATTATAACCATCTAAAATTGGTGATAGGTATAATTTTTGGGAACTGGCTGGTATGGCGAATTCCGTAATGTCTGTATAGCACTTTTCGTATGGTTTTGAAGCTTCAAACTGACGCTGGATGAGATTATCAGCCTTCTTGCCAACCTCGCCCTTATAAGATGAGTACTTACGTTTACGCCGAATGCGTGCAGTCAAATTCATGAGTTTCATTAAGCGTTGTACTTTTTTGTGGTTGGCCAAAAAGCCTTGGTTTCTTAGTTCCAAAGTAATCTGACGATAGCCATAATTGCCTTTGTGCTCATCATAAATCGCCTTGACTTTAGCTTTAAGTTCCTTGTCTTTGTCTACTTGTTTAAGTTGGTTGATATGATAATAATAACTCGAACGAGGTAAGTCTAAAATATCAAATAATAACGTTAAAGCAAACTCATCTTTTAATTCTTGGATGATTCTTGTTGCTTTTCGCGCTCTGCCTGGTCTCTCAATCGGTAATCTCTCAACCTTTTTAGCACGGCGTTCTCCGCTCTAAGGTATTCCAGTTCTTTTTGAAGTCGCTCTAGCTCTGTCATCTCTTCAGTCTTCTTTTTTGGCTTGCGTCCCATTGTTGGTCTCCCTCTTGTTTTCTCAACAATAGTATACCCGTTTTTCTTGTATTCCGCTATCCATCTTGAAAGCATACTAGGGGTTGGTAAGGCATAGTCTAAGGCAACTTGATTTCGTGATTGACCATCAATCAAAACCTTATCGATCATTTTCTGCTTTAACTCGGAAGAATAAGAGTTATTTTTAGTTCGTTTAATAATCTCTATTCCATACCTATCTATGAGTTTTATCATGTACTTGAGATTGGCTTTATCTAAACTGTATAGTTGACTGATTCGAGTCCATGACACACCACCCTTTTTCAGCTCATAGATAGTTACTTTATCTTTATAAGTTAATTTCATCAAAAAAACACCCCAATCGTTAGATTTTGTGTCTAACTTTTGGGGTGCAGTTCACTGTCCATTACATGATAGGTGGTTCTGTTTAAAAGCTTTTTATTTTTACATTTCTACGCTTGGTTGATTTATTGTCAGATTAGTAATTTCCCCTTTCACACCAAAATAATCTTCAACTAAACTTTTCAATTCATTCATAGCTACTTGCGCACGCTTTGCTTGATCTTCATTAATCGCTTCAATGACTAATACCGCATCCGTTGTCCCTTCCGTTAACATCGTTCGTTGTGCTTCCCTCCAGTTAAAACAACGACAAACAGCTCCTTCATCATCATAATAGATGATTTCTTCTGGAAGAGCCGGTGCATTCGTCTCTGCGCCAAGCGGAAAGAAAGCCTCTCCTCCCTCTGCTTTGCCAAGATGTAAATCGCCTTGAATTTTAGCCATATCTTCACCCCCACAAGGAACAGCATGGGAAAGTGATACGCTATTATAAAGATCCACCAACGGATTGATTGGATTGAACTCACGACCTTGACTTACCCTTTTTAAAAGAGCCTCAATAGAAGAACGAGCGCCTTTTTTAGTTCTAAACTTACTAAAAGCATTACGCCATTCTTGAATCACAATATTTTGAGTAAACGTGTCATCTTCAATAAAAGTTTCTGCTCGCTTACTTCCCTTATTTAATAAAGATTTAAAATAAGTATCCTTACTTTCATCAACACTATTATCCAATCCTTTAGCTACCATAATACTAATTTGTGCTTGAGGAAATAACTCCCAAAATTCCTTTTCAACTATGACTTTCATTTCACACCTCTCAATAATTTCTTTTTTGTCCTTTTTTTACCAATTCCCAATCATCAGTAATATTTTGTCGCACCTTTGATAACATTTTTTCTAACAATTGAGCTTCTTCTTTTGAAAATCCTGTCAAAGCCTGCTGCTCAGAATACATATGTTCTGCCAAGATAAACGGGTAGAGTCTTCTTCCTGCATCTGTCGCAAAAAGCTCTTTCGTTTTTAGATTTCCAGCTGCACCCCTTCTTTCAATCAAACCTTTACTTTCTAACTTTTTGACGGAGCGAGCAACAGTTGACCGGTCTACTTTCAAAAATTCAGATAGTTTCTCCTGAATAATTCCTGGGTTTTCTACGATACGAACCAAATACAAATATTGTCCTTTGGCCAAATCAACATGGCGAAATTCAATATTTGCCATTGAATCTAGCGCTCGCGCAATGATACCAATCTCTCGTAAAATCGTCATATTATCTCCTTCAGAAATATTATACCACATTTTGTTGCAAATGCAATAAAGAGAACGAAAAACAGAAGTTCATTTGAACTTCTGTTTATTTTTGATAAGCCGCGTTATTAATTGCTTGTGCCTAGTTTCAAATTCTTTTTCGTAACAACTTTGATAACTTGCATTTAGAATTGCACCAACAATGAGTATTTGGGCAATAAGAATAAACCAAATCATCACGACCACAACAAAAACAGAACTAAAAAAGCGAATATCCATTAAGTGATTTACATAAGTGTCCAAATAAACTGAAAATAAGTTTAACAAACCGCCAATTATAAAGACTACAAAAGCTGTTCCTGGTAAAACATATCGAACCTTTCTAATTTTGACATTAGGTAAAAAGTAATATAGCATCAATAAAGAAAGAAACAACAAAGTATAAATAGTTGGTTGAGTCATCTTTTGTAGACTGACATAAAGCTGATTATCAAATCTCCATAAGCTGTGAAGTAACCGAAGGAACATCCGTCCAAACATCGTTAGTAAAAGAGAGAACGCAAAAAGTAATTGTAAGCCTATACTCATCACTAAACTAAATAACCGATGTGAAATGATCCCTCTATCTTTTGCAACTCCATAAGCTTTATTAAAAGCTTTTTGTAAAAAAGACATTGATTGTGAAAAAGCCCATAAGGCTGAGAGAATGGAAAAACTCAACAAGCCAGAAGAAGGTTGTGTTAATACATTGCGAATGACCTTCGCGATCATTTCATAAAGTGACTCTGGCAAAACACCTTCTATCGCTTCTAAAAATTCTGCTATTGGAATTCGAAAATAAGGCAGTATATTTACAACGATTAAAAGCAATGGAAAAATTGAAATCAACAAATAATAAGCTACTGCAATGCTTGTCAAATCAATTTCAGACGCCTGATAAAATCTAAAAAAGGCTTGTAAAAATGGATTTTTCCCAATCTTAGTACCAAACTTTCTCATCCTATCTCCTATAGAATAAGGAGCAAAAAGCCCCTCTTCCACTCCTATTTTTAATACGTTCCTTCTTCCCCTTGGCTGGTCAAAATAACAGGACCATCTTTGGTAATCACAAACTGATGCTCATATTGACAAGAAAGTCCGCCATCTAACGTTTTGTGCGCCCAACCCGTCTCAAAATCTGTGTCAATTTCCCAAGTGCCCGTTGAAATCATTGGCTCAATGGTCAAGACCATGCCTTCACGGAGACGCAATCCGCGTCCAGCACGTCCGTAATGAGGTACCATTGGTTCTTCATGCATGGTTGGACCGACACCATGTCCTACCAAGTCACGAACAACACCATAACCATAACTTTCCGCGTATTCTTGGATCGCTGCACCGATATCACCAATCCGATTACCAACCCGAGCAACTTCAATTCCACGATATAGACATTCTTTCGTAACAGCCATTAACTGTCGTACTTCTTCGCTCACTTGCCCAACTGCATAAGCCCAGCATGAATCTGCAACACCACCACGAAAATTTTCTGTATAGTGCTTCATTTGTTCCACATTATTAAAATCCAGTTTAGAAACATCCAATTCTGCTTTATCAACCAAACCAACAACCATATCTACTTTGACTAAATCGCCCTCAACTAATTGGCGATGACGTGGAAAGGCATGCGCTACTTCGTCATTCAAAGAACAGCAGGTAGCGTAAGGGTAGTCCATAATGCTTCCTTCCACACCGATTTGAAGAGGAAGCGCATTATCTTCTTTACAGCGTCTACGAACATATTCTTCTATGTCCCACATATCAACACCTGGTTTAATCAAATCTCTTAAACCAATGTGGATACTGGCAAGAAATGCTCCGCTCTTATCCATTAAATCAATTTCACGTTGTGATTTTAAAGTTATCATTCTTTCTCCTTAATATCTGAAGTATTAGTTTATCTTTACTGTAATCGTCGCTTTTGCAACCAATTGAAGTTTTAAATAAATATCATAATCTAAAATGGCAGAATGCCTTGTTTGTCGAACTATTCTTGGACGGAGTATCAAGGTTTCATCAATTTGAACAGCTTGTAAGAAATAAATTGTCATTTGCTCAATGACAATATTTTTCTTGCCAGATGTCACATACTGATGCGTTGCTGTCGTTAAAATTTCTGTCAAAATACCATTAGATAAGACACCGTTATTTCCTAACATAAAAGGCTCTACAACAAAAGTAAATTCATCATTAATATGACTCAGTTTTTGAGAGACTTGATCGCTGAAAGTGGGCAGGCTAGAGACTTGGTCGCGACTCATTTTTTCCATGACATCACGACGCGTGATGACTCCAAGTAGAGTTTGATTGTTGCGAATAACTGGCACCATTTCAAAATCTTCTGTAATCATACGCTGACTAACATTGGCAATACTAGTATTTAAAGTGACGGCATAGATATTTTTCGTCATCACTTTATCCAAAATAGTGTGAGGTGATTTATCACTAGCATCACGCATTGTTACCACACCAACTACCATATTATGCTGATTCACTACAGGAAAACGACTGTTGCGATTTTTCCGAACCAAATCCATAAAATCACGAACGGTATCAGTATCTTTCAAGAATCCATATTCATGACTCCCTCGATACACTTGCTCCACTGTTAAAATATCTGTTTTAATCTGCATATTGGACAATGCCCGATTGATAATGGTTGCAACTGTAAAGGTATCATGCTGGGATCTTAAAACAGGAATACTTAAGTGATTTGCCAATTTTAAGACATCGTGGCTTACATCCAAACCACCTGTCACTAAAACAGCATTTTCATGCTTTAAAGCCAATAGTTGAATACGTGTGCGGTCTCCAATAATCAAGAGACCTCCTTCTGTTAAGTAGCGTAAGAGATTCTTCTCAGTCATTGCTCCAATTGAGAATTTGTTGAACTCTTTTTCAAGTCCATCCTGACCAGCCAGAACTTCAGACCTTGTAATGTCAGCGATTTCCTTGAATGTCAAATGCTCCAGCTCCACTTTGGAAGATTTTACGCGAATCGTTCCACTACGAGGACGTGTTTCTACCAATCCACGATTTTCCGCTTCTTTAATCGCTCGATAGGCAGTTCCTTCGCTCACTCCCAAAAAATTAGAAATGCTGCGTACACTCACACGTTTTCCTACTGGTAATTCTTCTAAATAAGCGATAATTTCTTGATGTTTACTCATGAAAGTCTCCTTTTTCATAGAAAAACTCTAAATAATCCCGCATTTTACGTGTATAACGATCACTTCCCCTAAATTGACGACCAAACCGAAAACCAGACTTTTGAGCAACTCGTTGACTAGCTTTATTTTCCAGATGAGTGACAATCCGTAACTTCTTAAACCCAAATTGTGTAAAAGAAAGATAAATAATATTTTTGACACATTCAGTCATCAAACCGCGTCCCCAATAATCTTTGTTAAGAAAATAGCCGAGTTCTGCCTCATTTTTTATCTCATCCACTTTTTCAAATTTGATAGAACCAATCATTTGCTTAGAAGATTTATCACAAATCGCCCAAATGCCAAGAGGATATTTCATAAAATAATTAGCCAATACATGTTGACTTTCTTGTAAATTAGCCTGCACAGGGAAAATGAAACGCAAATTTTCAGGATTGGAAGCAATTTTATAAAAATCTTCACTATCCATAAAGGAAAAGGGACGCAATACTAAATGTTCTGTTTCTATAAAGGCGAATTCTGCCAATTTTGTCCACAAATTCATATCTTACCTCTAAGATAAAGCTCAGCTGGCGCGTACCAACTGAGCTATTTCACTTCATCGTGCCAACACTATTCAGAGTTACTCTTCAACAAGTTGAATGTCTGCTCCTAAATTAGTCAACTTTTCAATAATATTTGAATAGCCACGCAAAATAAATTCTACATTTGTAATCTCAGTTTTTCCGTGAGCTAGCAATCCTGCGATTACAAGAGCTGCTCCTGCTCGCAAATCAGTTGCTTTGACGACTGCCCCTTGCAATTGATTAGGGCCTTCATAAGCAACGTGATTGGCGCTTGTTGAAATCTTACCTGCCATTTTAGCTAATTCAGCAACATGATTTACTCGTTTTTCATAAATCATATCAATAATCAAGCCACGTCCTTTAGACATCAATAAAAGCGGCGTAATGGGCTGTTGTAAGTCTGTCGCAAATCCTGGGTAGGGAGCAGTCTTAATATTGATTGCTTTCAAATCATGCTGTTTCTCAACATAAACACTATCTTCAGAAACAGTCATACGAACTCCCATTTCCTCTAATTTAGCGATAAAACCTTCCAAATGTTCATAAAGAACATTGTTGATTTGCACTCCTTCACCAATTGCAGCTGCCATTGAGATATAAGTTCCTGCTTCAATTCGATCTGGAATGACTTGATGACGAGTTCCATGAAGCGCGTCAACACCTTCAATAATAATAATATCAGTACCGGCTCCTCGAATATGTGCTCCCATATTATTCAAAAGTGTCGCTACATCAATGATTTCAGGCTCACGCGCTGCATTTTCAATGACAGTACGCCCTTTTGCCTTTACTGCCGCAAGCATGGTGTTAATAGTCGCTCCAACGCTTACTGTATCCATATAAATACTAGCCCCATGAAGTCGTTTGCCTCCTGTCGAAAGGTTCATGGAATTTCCTTCATAAGACACAGTAGCCCCCATGGCTTCAAAGGCTTTTAAATGCAAGTCAATAGGACGCGGACCTAAATCACAGCCTCCAGGTAAACCAACCGTCGCCTCACCATAACGGCCTAGCAGGCTACCATAAAAGTAATAAGAAGCACGCAAGCTATTGATTTTTCCATAAGGCATCGGCATATTTTTTATCCCACGAGGATCAATTTTAAGTGTATCATCTTGGCGCTCGATAGTTGCCCCCATGGCTTCCATGATATCAATCAAACTTACAACATCTGAAATATCTGGCACACAATCCAAAGTTACGATTTCATCAGATAAGATTGCTGCTGGAATTAAAGCGACTACACTATTTTTAGCACCACTAATGGTCACCTCTCCTTTTAAGGGGCGACCACCATTAATTACAATTTTTTTCATTTTTAGCTCTTTCAGGGAATTTTAAATCAAATATACTGCACTTTATTATAACACAGTTTTTCTGAAATGCCTATCCTTTTAAAGAAATCTAATCCACTTGTCATTCTTGTTATATAATGATGACAGAACTAGTTTGTTTTTGTTACATTCTAGAAGGCTCTAAAACAAAAGTCTATTTGTCATCTCATACCTGCACTACACTGTTAACGAAGCTAATCATCTTTTCTTATATAGTGGATTACAACGCTGTTTACTTCCAAAAATCAAAAACCACTTTTATCAAAAGCCTTGCTTTCCAACTCATCTCAATAGTATGAAAGACTGGGCTACTACGATTAGTTAAAAGCTACTTTCAACTCATCTACTTTATCAAGTCTTTCCCACGGAAGGTCGATATCTGTACGTCCCATATGGCCATAAGCAGCAGTCTGACGATAAATCGGTCGTTTCAGATCAAGCATTTGAATAATACCTGCTGGGCGAAGGTCAAAGATTTGTCGAACTGCTGTTTGAATCTTACTTTCTGAGACCTTACCTGTACCAAAAGTGTCAATGCGAACTGATACTGGATGTGCAACCCCGATAGCATAAGCCAACTGAACTTCTACTTTCTTAGCTAAACCTGCTGCAACAATATTTTTAGCAATATAACGCGCAGCATAAGACGCTGAACGATCGACTTTCGTAGCATCTTTCCCAGAGAAGGCTCCACCGCCATGACGTGCATACCCCCCATATGTATCAACAATAATCTTACGACCAGTTAAGCCTGAATCCCCTTGAGGTCCACCAATAACAAATCGACCAGTTGGATTGATAAAAAACTTACTTTCTCCATCTAAATATTCCATAGGAATCACTTCTTTAATGACTTTTTCAATCACATCTTGATGAATCTGTTCATTGCTTACTTCTGGATCATGTTGAGTGGAAATAACTACAGTATCAACACGGACAGGTTGATCGTTTTCATCGTATTCAACCGTTACTTGAGATTTTGAATCTGGACGAAGATAAGCAATTTCTCCAGATTTACGAAGTTCTGCTAAACGACGGACTAATTTATGACTCAGAGAAATGGGCAACGGCATCAACTCTGGTGTTTCATCTACAGCAAAGCCAAACATAAGACCTTGATCTCCAGCGCCAATCAAATCAAGTGGATCTTGATCAACATTCCCACGAATTTCTAAGGCCTCATTCACCCCTTGTGCAATATCTGGTGATTGCTCAACAAGCGACGGATGCACTCCCACCGTCTCTGCCGAAAAGCCATATTCAGCATTTGTGTAGCCAATCTCTGCAATCGTATCACGAACTATGCGGTTAATATCCACATAAGCAGTTGTAGAGATTTCTCCAAAAACATGGACAGAGCCTGTATAAACAACCGTCTCAGCAGCCACATGAGCTTCTGGATCCTGTTCCAAGATAGCATCTAAAATGGCATCTGAAATTTGATCCGCAATCTTATCTGGATGTCCTTCAGATACAGATTCAGATGTGAAAAGTTTACGTTCTGACATATTTATGTCCCCCTTTTAATGAAATATTGTCCCTAGAAATTCTATTATTGCTAGGAAGTTACTTGAAAATCTGTAAACAGACTTACGTTAAAAAGTTACAAAGCACTAGTCTCTACGGTCAATATTTAACCTTTGACTACCTTTTCGGGACTCTTTTAACGTCTCTATTGTATCATTTTTATATCTTAAGAAACAGAAAATGTTCTAAAAATTATAAGAAAATAATACAATAAGGCTGAAAAGCATTTCCAACCTTATACCATAATTATGATCTATCGCCATAGACGATTTTCCCATCACAGATAGTATAATGCACAATACCTTTCAATTTTTCGCCAATAAATGGTGAATTAATTGATTTTGAGGCGAAATCTTCTGTTATCATGCGTTCGGCATTTGCATCAAAAATCGTGAGATCGGCTGGACCGTTCTCAGCAAGATAACCCGCGTCAAAACCATAAAGCTGTGCGGGGTTAATCGTCATTTTTTCCAGCAACTGCATAAGTGTCAAATGACCTGCATCCACCAAATACGTCAAGCCAAGCGAAAGCGACGTCTCTAAACCTGTCATACCAGACGGTGCTTGGGTGATATCTTTTACATTTTTTTCATCGATATGGTGAGGTGCATGGTCTGTCGCAATAACCGAAATTACTCCTGATTTAAGCCCTTCAATGACTGCCAAACGGTCTGATTCCAAACGAAGGGGTGGATTCATTTTTGCATTGCTTCCCTTTAGTAACAATAGGTTCTCTGTTTTAGAAAAATGCTGAGGCGCTGCTTCTGCCGTTACGTTAGCTCCCAATTGCTGAGCAAATTCTACAACTTTTACACTCTCAGCCTTGGATAAATGCTGGATATGAATATGAGTATTGGTTGCGTGTGCAATCATGACATCACGCGCAATCATGCTATATTCAGCAACACCTGTCGCACCGCAAAAACCAAAATGTTCTTTGGCAATCTGCTCATTGAAACCGAGTATGCCATTCAGTTCTGGATCCTCTTCATGAAGACAAATAAATGTACCATTTTTGTCGGCTTCTTCCAAGGCCTGGCGAACTACTTTGGTACTTTTTAATGGAATCCCATCATCTGAAAAACCAATAGCTCCTGCTGCTAAAAGACCTTTGAAATCAGTTAAATGCTTTCCATCAAAGTTTTTTGTAATGGTTGCAACTGATTTAATGTGAATGTTTTCATGATCGGCTGTTTTCAAGACCTCTTGTAACGTTTCAACTGTTGAAATTGTTGGAGTAGTATTTGCCATCATGACAACCGTTGTAAATCCACCTGCTGCCGCTGCCAAAGCACCTGTGTGGATGTCTTCCTTATGTGTCTGACCAGGCTCACGAAAATGAACATGGATATCAATCAATCCTGGTGCTACCACCAATCCAGTTGCATCAATTACCTGAGCATTTTCTACTTTCAAATCTTGACCAATTTGAAGAATTCTTTTATCCTTCATTAAGATATCACAAATCTGATTTAAACCAGATTTAGGATCCATAAGCCGACCATTTTTAATTAACAACATAAATTTTCTCCTTAATCTTCATAAAAATCAACATGGCTCTCCACTAACGTCTCTCCTTTGTAAGAAAATTTGGCCGAGAAAAACGGTTTTTCTTCTAAAATCCAAGATATAAAAGTAAGATCTCCCTCCCAAGTTGGTTTAGATAGAACTTGTTCATAAGGTACCCATTCTAAAGTACCTTCATCGCAGTCAATCAGTTCTCCCTCAAACTCTGTCACTTTAAATACATAAGTGTACCAGTCATGGTTCGGTGTAAACTCTGGAAAAGTGATAATACCTTTTAATATCGGCTTTTTCACGCGCAATCCTGTCTCTTCAAAGATTTCTCGGACAGCACACTCCTGTGGTGTTTCGCCATTTTCTAATTTTCCACCAACACCAATCCACTTGCCAGCATGGACATCATTGGGCTTTTTATTTCGATATAACATCAGAAATTCTTTTCCATTGTCCACATAGCAAATCGTTGCTAATTTAACCATTCTTCTCCTTTCATAGCTCAAACCACTTATACCAACCAATTTATCGGTTCCATCCCTTGAGATGTCAGAAAAGCATTTGTCTTAGAAAAAGGTTTGCTTCCAAAAAAACCTCTATGAGCTGATAAAGGACTCGGATGAGGAGATTCCAAAACGAGATGTTTTGGATTGGTAATCAATGCCTTTTTCTTGCGTGCATAAGAACCCCAGAGAATAAAAACAACAGGTGTATCTTTTTCATTGACAACCTTAATAACGGCATCCGTAAACGGTTCCCAAATTTGACCAGCATGCCCATTTGCTTGCCCAGCAGGAACAGTCAAACTCGCATTTAGCAACAGTACTCCTTGACGCGCCCAAGATGTCAAATCATGAGATTCTTTCATGCCGATATCATCTGCCAATTCTTTCAAAATATTTTGAAGAGAGGGCGGCGCTGGAATATCATCTGGTACTGAAAAGCTCAACCCCTGCGCTTGACGCGGACCATGATAAGGATCTTGTCCTAAAATTACCACCTTTACATCTACTAAATCAGTCGTTTGTATCGCATTAAATACTTTTTCACGCGGCGGATAGATCGTGCCTGATGAATAAACCTGATTTAAAAAATAATTAATTTTACCAAAATAACCATCAGGTAATTGTTGCTTAATCAAACTATGCCAAGCTGAGTGTTCCATTGTTTTCTCCTCTTCTATACTCAATTACTTTTCTTCCTCAGGATAGGTCATTCCCCATTCTTTTCGTAAATCTGTCATGATTTTCATGACATCACGACTATAATGCAAGTACATCTCATCTTTGTCACCAGCTACTGCTTCTTCCATATCAAGAACCTCATACATTAAAGCTTCGCTCGTCTTTCCCATTTCTATAATTTCTCGATGTCCATCTTCAGTATAAGTAACAACTGCCTTTTGCCCTCGAGGATATTCATATATTTCAATATAGCCTTTATCATAAGCAATTGTTCCACGCTTAGGCTGTTTAGCGTGGAGACTCAAGGTCAAAGTTGCCATTTCTCCTTCAGCATTCGTCAAAAGAATCCCCGCCTGCTCATCAACGCCTGTTGGTGCAAACTTCACTTGTGAAAGAATTTGATTGGGCCGAGATGTCATAAACCAGCGAACAAATGATAAGGCATATACACCAATATCCAAAAGGGCTCCGCCTGCAAGCTGACGATTAAAGAAACGGTTTGTCATATCATATTCTTTATAACTACCAAAGTTCATTTGAATCACTTTTAAGTCGCCTAATCGCCCGCTAGAAATTACTTTATTTAATTGACGATAAATCGGCATATGATAAATGGTCATAGCTTCAGCTAAAACAACATGATGCTGTTCCGCTAGGAAGATAGCTTCTTCTAATTCTTCAGAATTAAGTGTAATAGACTTCTCGCATAGAACATGTTTTCCATTTTTTAATGCTTTTCGTAAAAAATCAATATGCGTATTGTGCGGTGTAGAAATATAGATAATGTCCACATTATCATCCCTAAATACGTCATCTATCTTGTCATAGACCTTTTCAATACCATATTTCTGTGCAAAATCTACACCTTTTGCATACGTTCGATTGGCAACAGAATAGAGTTTACCTCCCAATTTCTCCAAAGCCTGTGCTAATTCATTGGCGATTACACCTGTACCTAAAGTGGCCCAATTGTACCGTACTTTATTTTCCACGACCATTCTCCTAGCTATATGATTACCTTTATCATACCAAATTTCCCTTCATTTAGCTGACTTTTTATGTAGAGACATTGCCTGTGTCAAAAACTTCTAAAATCAAACTGTAAGGACACACATACTTTTCTATCTAAACAATCGAATAAAATCAGATCATTTCTTTATGTTATAATAAATTGAAAAGGAAGTAATTTTATGTGGTCTTGGTTTATTTTTACTCTTGTTTATCGCTTTATGTTACTTTTCAAATATGATGATAAAAATCATCCTCGGAATCATATTATTTATTTTTGCTATTGCAATAATTTGCCTCATAATTGATTTTCATAACGATCCTAATAAAAACTAGCTCCGCTCCTTATTTAATATTGTAAACTTAAAAAGCTCATTCACTGAGCTTTTCTTTATACCTAATTATTTAACTGTAAAATGTCCTCTATTGTCCGAGTCCATCTTTTTTTAATTGTTCATTTTCCGTAATAGCTGAGGTTAAATCTTTCTCTTCCGATTCAATAGCTTGATCTTGATCGGCCATTTCTGTCACTTTTGTTTCTTGTTGAACTGGTGTTACTTCTGTTTTCATCGCTTGAGGTTGTACTGATTCTTGCGATTGAGTAAATTGTTGCGTTTGAGATTGCATTTGTTGTGTCGTAAATTGTCCTTGGTAAACAGTAGATGTTTGCACTTCTTTAGTTGGCATACAAAGTAAGACAATAAGAGTAATAGAACATGGCAGCACAGCTAAAACAGCTAAGATATTTAAAAGTGGAACCCACATCAAAAGCGCAGGAGCTACATATAAAAATATGAATGCCCAATGATAGCCAGCATCACGCAAGCGACGCACAATAATTGCCAAATTTGGAACTAAAGTTGCTACCCAGAAAATACTCAATAAAATAATAATAATGAATGTAGAACCTAAGCTAGCTATAAAAACACTTGGATCAAATTCACCAAGTTCTTCCCGATAGTAAGCTGCTTGTTGCACAATGTTGAAAATTGCAGTTAAAATCGACCCAAAAGCTATCATACCAAATGGCAGTGTAATCAAAACATTGCACAAAACAGACCACCAATACTCAGATCTTGTTGATTTTCCTTCAAAATCAGCATAATGAGTCCAAAACTTTTTATAAGCTGTAAACATAATACATCTCCTAAACTTTTATTTTTAATTATCATATCACACTCTTCCTAATAAATCAACGTAATTCCATTTTAAAACTATGGTTGCTGAACAGTTTCTAATTGCCATGTTGTCCAACCCAAAAACTTAATAGCCCCCTGTTTATCTGTTCGATAGATCTTTGTATTTAACCGATCGAATCGCTCAATTGTTTCTTGACTTAGCGATTTGGATGAATTGTTTTTCCCAGTAGAGATGAGGGCAATCACTGGTCTTACTTGCTGTAAGAACTTAGAACTTGATGAATTTTGGGATCCATGTTGCCCAACCTTCAAGACATCTGTTTTTAGTTTTGGATAAAGTTGCATTAGCTTTACTTCATCCTCTTCTGTTAAATTGCTCATAAATAAAAACCTTGTACGAAAAAATTGACCATATAAAACTAGCGATTGATCATTCTTATTCGTACCAGAAAGAACTTGCAAATGATGATCAAAAATAGGAAGTTTGTCTCCTTGTTTTACGACATGAACAAACGCCCTTGTCTCCTTTAATTTATTTAAAAAGTCTGCATCATTCAAACTACTTCTGGAAATAAAAATTTTCTTTATCGAAAACTTTTTAGCAACTTCTAATACATCTCCTGCATAATCTGAATTTGGATTTGTTAAGACTAAAGTATCAATCGTATCTACACCACGACTTTTAAGATATGGAATCAGCGTTCTCTCTGCGTTTGAACTACTTATACGTTCTTGCCAACTTTCTTTTTTTCTAATTTCTTCACGTCCGCCAACATCAATCAATACAGTGCTCCCTCTCCAGTCTCGCATAAAAATACTATCTCCCTTCCCGACATCAATCATTGTGATTTCATTTTGTAAAGGAAATTTAGCTACAAAAAAGAGTAATGAAAGAAACAGACTAAGAAATATCAGCCATTTTTTATTTTGCCGAATATCATACAAGATAGCTAATACAAGCAACATAGCGATTAGCAAAAGTGGATTAGGTTTGCCAAGAACGACTGGTCTGCTAAACATACTTGCTAACCAGCGAATGCTACTTTCTAAGCATTCAAATAGAAAATTAACTTGAGTGAGTTTTATGAAAGGGGAAACAAGAAAAATTATCGTTAGCCCCGGTAACATCACTATATCGAAAATCAACGAAAAAACAAAAGTCAATAAAATAGACCAGGGCTGAAATTCTCCGAAATAAAAGATTAAAATTGGTAAAATGCCAAGCGAAATGACAATACTCTCTATAATAATCTTTTTATAAGGAGTCAGGCCTTTAAAATCTAAAACGCTAATGATAAAAGCATACGCACAAGAAAGTACTCCTCCTGCTGTTAAAAGAAAGGAGGGCATAATCAAGGACAACACCATTATTGTTAAAGCAAAATTATCTAACTTAGTAATGCCGTGTTGTGACAATAATTTCTGGATTAAACTCCGTACAACGGATACTGAAAAACCTGTCATTCCAGCATAAAAAAAAGAAAATGGATATTGACACTTATGAACTATTTCCTGCGTAAACCCCAATCTCAACAGTGACTTACGAAACCCTTCCATAAAAAAACCAACTTGCATACCAGACAATGCAAATAAATGAATAATTCCCAAGCTCGAATAAAGGTTATTCATTTCACCAAAATCTGTATCCAAAGCTCCGAACAAAAGCCCTGTCATATAATTGCTCATTGGATTTGGGAAATTTCTCTTAATGAAAACCAATGCTTTTCTTCGCCAGCTAGACAGCCGCTCAAACGGTTGGAAGCTAACCCTATCTTGGCTAGACAAAATTTGATCCACCTTTAAAATTCGATAAATCCCTTGTGTTTTTAGATAGGCTTGATAATCAAAACCAGAAAAATTGCGCTGCTTTTCAGGAGATTCAAATTCCCCCTCAACAGTTAATGTGACAAGACTGGATAGATTTTGAAAAGCCAACTTTTCTTCTTTTGATTTCAATTTGTAGTAAATTTGATATGTCTGTCCTTTTGCTTTACCACGAAAAGAAAGCGAATCACCATTTACCTTAATTGTATCAGGTAAAACCGCAACTTGTCTTACAGGAGGAGCTTCTACTTTTATCTTCCGATTCGCCAATTCCCTACGAACAAGGAAAAAAACAGCAAAACAAGCGAGAATCATGAAAGTTGTAAACCATTCTTTTAGCGAATATATGCGAGAAAGACGAATTAACAGAAAGATCAATCCCACTCCTGCCAACCAATTGCTTTGATAGATTGCAAAATATAACCAGACAAGTAAGAAAGCAATATAAATTGGTTTGATCGGAAATATCTTAATCCACTGTGACATATTCTTTCAATTTCTCTAATGTTTTAGCACCAACTCCTGATATATTTTTAAGATCATCAACAGAATTAAATTTTCCATTTGCCTCACGATAATCTAAAATATCTTGGGCGCGCTTTTGTCCGATACCAGAAATAGACTGTAAATCAGACAAATTAGCCTTATTTAGATTGACCTTATTCCCTTTTTGTGCCGCAGTTTCATTGGTATCTTTCGTTAAAGTTTGTCCATTATTACTTGTAGCATTTGTTACATTTTCACCTATAGCTGCCACATAAATCACAGCCTCATCTGTTAGTTTTTGAGCCAAATTGATAGATTTGCTGTCAGCGTCTGTTGTTAGTCCACCCGCTTTTTGGATAGCATCATTGATTCGGCTCGTTTTTTTTAATTGATAAATACCTGGATTTTTAACAGCACCTTTAACATCTACAGTTAAAAATTCCAATTCTTCACTCGCTAAATTCTTTTGAGATTCTGTTTCTTCTTTCTGTTGTTTTTTCTTCGTTTCAGTTGAAGTTTCTTTCCGTTCTAGTTTTGCATTTGTGGTCTCTTGTACAATATCTCCCACATTAGATTGTCTAGCAGATTTACTAGTCATCATAAAAAATCCTGCTATGATCAAACCAATCAGACTTAAAGCAACTAAAATTTTATACTCTTTGATTTTTGCGACGATTACCTCTAACATTTTTCCTCCTAAACTGAATGAAAATTTACTTTATCTGTTTATTCGTAAAATAAATAAAAAAGCTGAAAAATTTTTTCAGCTTTTGCAATATTAGAAAAAGAATTTTGATAAGGATTAACCAATGAAACACTCCACCCTATTAAAAAATGAGAGTAATATAATGGATATTATCGTATATTATAAGCCTTCATTGTCCGAGCAATATCTCTACTTTGCTCACGACGTTTAATAGATTCGCGCTTATCATAGTCATGTTTCCCTTTAGCCAATCCTAAAAGCAACTTAGCATAACCATCCTTAAGATAAACTTTGAGAGGAACTAAAGTCATCCCAGTTCCTTTGGTTTCCTGCTCTAATTTTTTAATTTGCTTTTTATGCAACAGCAATTTTCTCCTACGTTCAGGATCTTGATTCCAAATATTTCCTTCTTCATAAGGAGCTATGTGGACATTACTGAGCCAGACTTCTCCATTTTTGATTTGAGCAAAGCCATCTTTTAGGTTAATTCGTGCAGCTCGCACGCTTTTAATTTCAGTTCCAGTTAAAACCATGCCCACTTCAATCGTATCAACAATAGTATAGTCGTGACGTGCTTTCTTATTTTGAGCGACGACCTTTCCCTCTCCTTTTGCCATTCTTACTTCCTTTCTTAGTCACCTCTTTATAAAATGGTTTCTTCCCTTTGCCTTTCTTTGATTTCTTATCCCTAGAAATGATTCCTTTTGAAGGTTTGCTCTTTCGCTCTCCGTCACCACGATAAGACTGTTGACGTCTGTCTTGCTTGAACTTGGAGTGTTTTTTCTTTTCAATTACATCATATTCACTAGGTAGGTATTCAAAGTCAATCTCACCAGTCGCCTTATCCGATCGAACTAACTTAATGCGAATTCGTTGGCCGATTCGAAAAACAACACCGGATTTTTCACCCTGCAAAGTTAGATTACGTTCATTGTAGCGGAAAAATTCTGGCAAGTTGGCTACATGAATCAAACCTTCGACTGTATTTGAAAGTTCGACGAATAGACCGAATTTGACTACACTCGACACAATACCATCAAATTCTTCTCCCACAAACTCTTCCATAAACTCAGCCTTTTTCATAGCTTCTACTTCTCGCTCCGCTTCAATCGCTCGCCGTTCCCTGCTGGAAGACTGACTGGCAATATCTGGAATGACTTGCTCAAAATGCTCTGCTATTTCCTTAGAACGCCCGTAATCGCGCACCATACGGTGAACTAAAAGGTCTGGATAGCGGCGAATTGGACTAGTGAAGTGAGTGTAAAACTCTGCTGCCAAACCATAATGGCCGTGGTTGTATTCTGAGTAACGAGCCTGCTGCATGGAGCGCAAAAGCATCATAGATAGCACTTCTTCATAGGGCTGACCATGTACCGCCTTCATAATATCTTGAAGAGCAGATTGACTTATAGAATTAGCCGTTCCATATACTCGAACTCCAAAGGTAGATGCATAATCAATAAACTTCTGGACTTTCTCAGCCTTAGGTTCTTCGTGAATCCGATAGAGAAAGGGGAGGTTTAATCTGGCAAAATGCTCTGCCACTGTTTCATTTGCGACCAACATAAATGACTCGATCATACGTTCCGCAACTCCGCGCTGGCGTAAAATAATATCTACTGGGCGCCCCGTTTTATTAACTAAGATTTTAGCCTCTTTCGTATCAAAATTAAGGGCTCCTCGCTTGAAACGCATCGTTTCTAAAATAGCATGAAGCTCTGTCATTTGCTCTATACTTGGAACAATTGTTTTAAATGCTGCTCGTTTTTCCTTGTCTCCTGTAATTATATCATTCACATCGCTGTAGGTCATACGAAAAGTAGTCTTAATGACTGTTTGAGTAACAGTATGCTTAACAACTCGCCCTTTTTGATCAATCTCCATGATAGCCGATTGCGTCAGCCGATCTACATTAGGATTGAGTGAACAGATACCGTTGGATAGGCGTTCAGGCAGCATAGGTACTACTCGATCCGTCACATAAACAGATGTTGCTCGATTGAGCGCTTCCTTATCCAATTCAGAACCTTCTTGAACATAGTAAGAAACATCTGCAATATGAACTCCCAGTTCAAAATGTCCATTTGATAGTTTCTTGATATGAACTGCATCGTCCAAATCTTTAGCATCCGCCCCATCAATAGTAAAGGTAATTTCATTACGCAGATCTAAACGACCTTCAAAATCCTTTTTAGAGGGCATATCCGGAATTGCTGATGCTTCTTTCAGAACTCTCTCTGGAAACTCAGACACAATATCCATGGACTCCAAAACTTCCAGAACATCAATACCCGGATCATCCTTGTGACCCACTACATCCAAAATAGTAGCTACAAAAAAGTCATGTTTTTTAGTCGGGTACTTATCAATCTCTACTTTTAAAATCTCTGTCCCATCCAAAACCAAAGCCGGTTTCTTAATATAAATAGGTTGAGATATTTTCTGATTTTTTGACCGAATATAACCAGCATATTTAGGTTTCTCTTCATCCAAAATAAGCTGACCCACTGCTGTTTTTAAACTGTGTTCCAAAACATCGATAATTTTCGCTTCAGCAGATATTCCCCTGCTACGATCTGCAACCTTAGTAATTATAACTTCTACCCTATCACCATCAATCGCATAGTTGACATCATTACGTCCAATAAAAAGATCATCCTCTTCTTCATTTAAGGTTACAAAACCAAAGCCATTTTTATGGGCATGAAAGGTACCTTTCAAGGTAAGCTTTTGCTTTTCTTTACGAATCTGAATTTTCCCAGCATTGCTAAAGGTCAATTGACGTTTTCGCTCCATTTCAGAAATCGTCTGAACTAAATTTCTAAAGTCTTTTGCTTTTTCTTTTCCTAATCTTTGTGCCAGCTCATCCATACTAGCTTCTTTTTTTTCTCTTAAATAACTTAAAATTTCTTCTTTCATTCTTTCCTTTTTCTTATGTTTTCTAAACTTTCAGTTGTCTTTTCTTATCTAATACAGAAAAAATAGGCAAAGACAAAGTCAAAGCCCATTTTATTTACTAGATAAGATTGTCAGCATTAGTGCAATCAACAACCAAAAGAAAACCATCACTCCTGTCAAGCGCTGCATTACTGCTTCAAAACCTCTTGCTTTTGGTCTTTCAAACAAGTCTCCTGCGCTTGCGTCAAATACATTACTTGATTGATTTTTTGTAGGCTGCATAAAAATTGCGATTAAAATAAATACTGATAAAATCAATAAAATGGTTAATAATAAATTATACATATCAAACTCCTTAAAATCTTAACTATTTTATCATAAAACTTATTTTGATTCAAGATGTAAGGTCACTTTTCTTTCTTTTGGGCAATACTTCAGCACTTCAATCCTTTCTGGATGTGTTTTCATATTTTTGCTTGTTAAATAATTCTGACTGCCACAACTTGAACATTGTAAATTAATCTTTACCCGCACTGACTTCTCTCACTCCTAAATATTTTCTAAAACTAAACAATAAAAAGAAAAAGTTCAACAAAGCTAGGCCTGCCGTGCTATAAAAAACCCAATGATAACCCAAATGAACTGAAATAGTCGATCCCATTAATGGTCCAATAACACCACCGATATAAAAGAAGGTTTGATTGTAACTGAAAATCCGTGAAATACCTTCTTTAGGTGTGATTTTATTCAGTAAAGAACTTACTCCCGGCAAAAGGGCTCCTGTACCCAATCCAAATAAAAAACGATAAATTCCTAGCTCAAGTGGTGTTCCAGCTCTAGCACAAAAAATATAAATAACAAAACTATACAAGAGAGCCAGCAAGAGCAAACGGTGGTTCCCTATTTTATCCCCTAATTTTCCTAACCAACTAGAAGAAAATATACTTGAGACCCCCATTGCTGAAACAATTGCACCAGATACTAACAATAGATTTTCCTTTTGCCCTAAAGAACGGATATAAAGTGTCAAAATGGGGGAAATAGACTGCCCAATCATCTGAATCACCATGCTAGTAATGAATAAACCAAAAAGAATTGCTTTTTGAGGAATTCGTTGAAATAGCTGCTTGGTTGAAACTTCTTTTTCCTTAGGGACGGGATGAAAGTCTTCTTTTACCCCGAAAATGGTCCACACAGTAACAAGAGACAAGAAAAATCCCACCAAAAGAAAAACATTTCTCATCCCTAAACTTTGTGCAATTACGCCTCCCAAAAGAGGTCCCATCAGAGTTCCCGCCACTACACCTGTTGACAATGTTCCCAAAGCATATCCAGAATGTTTTTTGGGTGCTTGGCTAGCTATTAAAGCAGTACTATTAGGTACATAACCAGAAAACACACCATTTAACAGTCTCAAAACAATGAGCCAAAATACATTCGGCACAAAAGCCAAGCCTCCCATCGTAAAAGTCATTGCAAAAGCTGCCCGAATCATCATTGGTTTACGACCATACCTATCAGCTAAACTCCCCCAGACAGGTGATAAAAGTGCGGCTGTCAAAGCTGTACTCGAAACCGCTAAACCTGAATAAAATTCAACCATAGAGCCTCTGACTCCCAGTTCTTCCACATACAAGGACATAAATGGAACAACTAATGACATACTAGCTCCTACAAAAAAGTTTCCCAGCCAAGCAATCCATAGATTCCGTTTCCAATTTTCTTGATTCTTAATAACATCATCTTCTTTCTTTGTCTAAAAATGCCTGCACCTGCTTTAAAGTAGCCGAAAGCGCACCATTATTGTCAATCACAATCTCAGCTCTTTGTCTTTTTTCTGCCAAAGAAAGCTGAGCTGCTATGCGTCGTTGAGCCTCTTCTTGACTAAGATTATTTCGAGTCATCAAACGTTCTAATTGAGTATCTTTGCTCACATCTACTAGCCAAACTTGATCAAACCAATCTTCATACTCCTGCTCAAATAAGAGTGGGATATCCATAAAGAAAAGCTCTTCTGTGGCTGCCAATTGATTACGTTTTAAAGCTAATTCTTCTCGAATAATATCATTTTGTAAGCGACTGGACTTCTCTAGTAAATTGGGACGACTAAAGAGAAGAGCTCCTAGCTTTTTTCGATCCAATTGACCGTCTGCCAATAAAATTTCTGTTCCAAATTCTGACAACAGAACTTGATAAAGTTGACCTCCCGGTTTCTGCAATTCATGAACTACCTGATCCGCATCAATCACTTGATAACCTTGAGAGCGCAGGAAGTCTGTTACAACTGATTTTCCAGAGGCAATTCCGCCTGTAATTCCAATTATTTTTGCCATGTCCTACCTCATTTTTTGACAATGTGGACAAAGGTGAGTTCCGCGACCAGCTAGTTTGATTTTTTCAATTTCATGACCACATCTAGTGCAAGATTGCCCTGTTTTTCCATAGACTTGCAAGAAATCTTGCATTGTGCCATCTTCTCCCAAAGCATTGCGATAAGTGCGAATGGTCGAGCCTCCCTTTTCAATAGCCAGTTGCAGAATACGGATGGTTTCATCATGAATTCGTTTGATTTCTGATTTTTTCAGTTGATTGGCTAGCCGTTCTGGATCGACTTTTGCTGCCCAGAGCACTTCGTCCACATAAATATTGCCAAGTCCAGCCACTAAATGCTGATCCAAAAGTAGTGTTTTGATGGCCTTGTGTGATTTGGTCAATCCTTCTTCAAAAGGTTTTAGCTTAAAGTCTTTGCCATTTGGCTCAGGACCAATTTTTTTCTGAACAAAATAAGCTTCAACCTGACTTTTAGGCAATAATTCAAAGGTGCCAAATTTGCGGACATCCTGATAGACCAAGGTTGACCCATCATCCAGACCAAAGAAAAGATGAAAATGCTTATTGTCTGGTACCTCATCTTTAAAAAGCAAATACTTTCCTTCCATGCGCAGATGAGAAATAATGGTCTGCCTGTTGAAATTTAAAAGAAGATATTTGCCACGACGGCCAATACTTTCAAAGGTTTGTCCTAAAATGTTCAGCTGAAAATCTTCTACACCCGTTTTGACCATTTTGGGCACACAAACCTCTACCGATACAATTTTTTTGCCAACAATCAAATGCTCTAAGCCACGCCTGACTGTTTCAACCTCTGGTAATTCTGGCATACTTAAATCCTAAACCATTAAGTGACTTGCAGATAATATGATAACAGTAAATAAACTTAGCTAACAATATCTCTTTTACAATGTCTCAGACAAGTTCAATAAAAACTCAGATGGCTTTTCCTTTCTATATATTTAATTACTCCAGTTGTCGCCGCTGTTTATACGTCATCAAACAATACACCGCAGACATCGTTGCTACAACGAGAAAACTAATAAATGTCACTATGATAAAATAAGACATCTCCCTAGATAACGTTTCATAATGAGGTGCCTCATCTACCATACGTTTCAAAGGAAAGTTTTCCAATGATACTAGTAAACTAGGAACAACTGATAAACTGAAAAAGTAATTTAACAAAATAGACCACCATCTTTTTGCTTTAAACATGTAAAAACCAATAGCTGGTAAAATAGTAAAAAGTAGTGGCAAACCGAAAGTGAATAAGCTAAAAAAGATGATCCATTCTATGCTAATCCACGCAATGAAGCAATATATATCCAACATACAGGTGATAGTATACAACAAACCAAATGTACTAAATAATAAACGACTACGATCTTCTTTTCTTAAATTCAAAAGTAACTCCTATAAAAGAAACTGAACTATGGGCATTCAACACTCAATGCCCCATAGCAAAGTTATTTGTAAAGTATTCCTCTAACATCAGGCGATGTTTACGACTAACAGATTCGAGTTTCGTTATCTCGTCTCCAGAAAAGAAACGAAGGCGCAAGGTTTCTTTGTTGTGAAAATCAGAAATATCAAAGTCATTTAGCGCCTTAAATTCATAAATCATGACAACCGTCTGCACCTTGTCACCATTAGGATAGACTTCCTCAAAATTGCTATAAACATTGAGAAAACGTGTTGCTTGTACTTTAATTCCCGTTTCTTCAAAAAACTCACGCTTAGCGGTATCAAGCGTGGATTCCCCAAGCTCCATTGCACCACCAGGAATGGCCCAAGTTTTCTTATCCCTACGTAATTGCAAGAGTACGCGTCCATCCTTATCCGTCAAAATGCCCCCAGCAAAAGTCAGAATAATCTTGTCATGCCCAACTTTTGATCGGATATAGGAAATGTAATCTTGAGTCATGTTTAATACTCCCTCTCTTTCCACCCAAAAGCCACCAACTCTATTTTCTGATTGCTTTGTCTATTTCTTATTATTCATTTCTTCTATAATATGAGCATAATGGACTTTCATAGCTTTCCTTAATTGCTGGCTAAACATCCCAAACATAAAATAATAAGCCAGACCAAGACACAATAAAGCGAATATTGGCAACAAAAATAATTGTACTATGAGGAAAATTAAATTTGCTCTACCACTAAATATCGCCAGCAACGGCATTAGGGCAAGAATAACTACTAATGTCATGCCAGCTGTCTTGAATCCCTTGTGCCGTTGCTCTTTCAATTCTAAGTACTGATGGTAGATAGACCTTACTTCATCCTCTGTATAACGATTACAAAGCAAGTCGTCCTTTATTTCCTTATCTAAAGTAGTAAACCAAATTGAATAAACCATTTTCTTCTCCCTCTCTTACGTTAGATTCTCTGTCCCTAAAAGCCGTCCTCAATACTCCTTCTCATTAT
Source organism: Streptococcus sp. SI1 (assembly GCF_030439945.1). Taxonomy (NCBI): domain Bacteria; kingdom Bacillati; phylum Bacillota; class Bacilli; order Lactobacillales; family Streptococcaceae; genus Streptococcus; species Streptococcus sp. SI1. The sequence goes on along the minus strand of NZ_JAQFJE010000002.1, from coordinate 25,018 downwards.
AGCCAAAGTCTGCCAAATCCAATTTCTTATCCCGCCAGTTTTTCTTGACTTTAACCCAAGTTTCGAGATAGACTTTGTCGCCTAGCATGATTTCAATATCACGGCGTGCCATTTTACCAATTTTCTTGAGCATAGCCCCTTGCTTACCAATGATAATACCCTTTTGACTATCACGCTCCACCATGATAGTGGCACGAATATGTACCTTGTCCGTCTCCTTATCGCGTTTCATAGATTCGATAACTACCGCCACTGAATGCGGTACTTCTTGCTCTGTTAATTTCAAAATTTTCTCTCGAATCATCTCAGAAACCAAAAAGCGTTCCGGATGGTCAGTAATTTGATCCTCTGGAAAATATTGAAAGCCTTCTTCCAAGTTTTCTGTCAGTAATTCCATCAGCCGAGATACATTATTGCCTTGCAGGGCAGAAATGGGCACAATTTCCTTAAATTCCATTTGTGTCCGAAAATCATCAATCTGCTCCAGCAGCTGGTCTGGGTGTACTTTGTCAATTTTATTGATAACGAGAATGACAGGAATTTTTGCTGCTTTGAGACGTTCCATAATCATATCATCACCCTTACCACGCTTTTCATCGGCAGGAACCATAAACAGGACTGTCTCTACCTCCCGTAACGTTGAATAAGCAGATTCTACCATAAAATCGCCGAGCGCTGTTTTAGGCTTATGAATTCCCGGCGTATCAATAAAGACAATTTGCTCCGTGTCTGTCGTATAAATCCCCATAATCTTGTTACGAGTTGTCTGAGCCTTATCACTCATAATAGCAATTTTCTGCCCCATGACATAATTTAAAAAAGTTGACTTCCCGACATTAGGGCGTCCTAAAATGGCTACAAAACCAGATTTAAAAGTCATTATTTCACCTCTATTCAATGAACAGTAGAAAATCGGCGTTTCCCCCGATTTCCAAATCTTTAAAACATTAAATTCCAAATTTTAGGAATAAAAATAATTAATCCTGTCACAACTGCAAATCCAGAAACTACTAGAACTGCACCAGCTGCCATATCCTTGGCATTTTTAGCCAGCATGGAAAAGTGATAATCACTAGCTAAATCTACCACATTTTCAATCGCCGAATTAACAATCTCAAAAGCAATGACCAAAAAGATGCTCAGAAAAAGGAAAAGCCACTCTATCGCAGTTACCTGAAAAAGTAATCCTGCAAAGACCACCACAATTGCTGAAATAGCATGACTACGCATATTACGTTCTTCTTTAATTGCAGTAAAAATTCCTGTTAGAGCAAATTCTAAACTCGAAATCACGTCGCGATTTTTCCATTTGCGTTTGTTTGTATTATTGTCTTGTAAGTCCATAAGCAGTCAAAATTTCTTCCTGTAAGCCAAACATCTCCGCCTCTTCTTCTGGCGTATAGTGATCATATCCATTGATATGCAGAAAACCATGTACTGCAAGAAAACCCATTTCCCGCTCAAAACTGTGACCATATTCTTCTGCTTGTTCATGCGCCTTATCTATGGAAATAAAAAGTTCTCCGATATAAGAATCAAAATCCTCTAACATTTCCGCCAACTCAGGATTTTCTAATAAGTCCTCCTCATCAATGGCAATGTCCAACTCAGGCTTGTACTCCAAACTAATAACATCTGTCGGACGATCCGTATCTCGATATTCTAAATTCAGCTCATGACTACGCTCATTTGTGACAAACGTTACAGCCATTTCCTTATTTTCTTTCCCAATCTTCTTCGCAGCAAACTGCAAAATTTCCTGCGTTTGCTTTATCATTTTTTCCGAAACTTGATTTGTTTCATCTATGATTTCAATATACATCATGCACCCACTTTATTAGTATCATTTTCATTATATCATATTTCAGATAGGGATGGCTGATTTATAAATCATTTACTATTTAGTTCTGCTCTTTATTGCGCATTTTTTCTTTCAAAACTTATACTTGTTGCTGGAGACGGCTCATTTGAGCATAGATCCCATTTTGTTTTACCAATGTGTCGTGTTGCCCTCGCTCTACAATCTTTCCTTCAGAAATAACCAGGATTTGATCTGCCTCTTGAATGGTTGATAAACGATGAGCAATGATAAAAGTTGTTCTCCCTTCCTTTACAACAGCCATTGCTTTTTGAATCAGTTCTTCGGTTTCTGTATCAATATGAGAAGTTGCTTCATCCAATATTAAAATTTGAGGATTAGCATAGAGAGCTCGAGCAAATGAAATCAGTTGACGTTCACCGCTTGAAAATGCTGCCCCTTTATCCTTTACAGGCTCATCAATTCCTTCTTTACAACGAGCCAGCAAGTCCCCTGCACCGACTTTTTCTAAAGATTCCAAAACTTTTTCACGATTGATGCCTGAATGGCTCATAGCTACATTAGTTGCTAGTGTTCCTGTGAATAGATAAGGATCTTGCAAAACAATCCCCATGTGACTACGAAGACTTTCACGAGAATATTGTTGAATATCTTGTTGATCAACATAGATTTTCCCTTTTTTAGGATCGTAGAAACGATAAAGTAGGTTCATGATAGAAGATTTTCCAGAGCCGGTATGTCCTACCAAAGCAACCGTCTCTCCTTTCTTTGCTTTAAAACTAATATTGTGCAGAACTGTCTTGCCTTTCTCATATGCAAAGCTCACATGTTCAAATGTAACTTGTCCTTTAACAACTGCCAACTGTGATTTTACATCCTCTTCCTGAGGTTGATCTAACAATTCTAAAACTCGTTTTCCTGTTTCCAATGATCGTTGTACATTTGGGAAAAGCCGAACCAGAAAACCCATCATCTCAAATAAATTGATAATATAATTGAGATAGATAAACAGTACACCAGCGGTAATGACATTGCGACCGCCTAAAAATTGCTGGCCAACTATCGTCAAAATGACAGCAAGCACTGTATTTTTTAAAAATTCCGTTAATGGCCAAGACGAAAGAGCACTTACCCATACAATTTGTTTATCAGCTTGGCTCATTTTTCGAGCAGTTGCATTAAATTCTGAAAGAACTGTTTTTTCCTGATGATATAACTGTATCAAGCTGGCTCCATGCATCAATTCATTCACTTGATTATTGATATCACTCCGTGAATCATAAAAGTCTTTCATCGGCTTGTCTGTTAGTTTTTTATAAAATACTTGTATCCCATAAAAAGCAGGAAGCAATAGCAAAAGTACCGAGGCAGCAAGCGGACTAAGGTAAAACAATAGAGCGTAGGTAAAAACAATCCGAAGAACTTGAATCAAAACACTAACCAAACTAGCATAAAATTGTCTTCGTAAGGTTTCCGTATCATTTACAATTCTGGTTGCAATCTTACCTGCCGGTTTATCATCAAAGTAAGAAATCGGCAAATTTTGCATAACCTGATAAGCTTCATTCCTCAGATGTTCTGCTACTTTGTTTCCACAATGCGCTAAAAGGCGATCACCTAAGTAAGTCAGGACGCTCCCCAAAACTACAACAATTATGTATAATCCAGCTAATTGCAAAAGCTGAACCTGACGATCTTTTCCGCTTCCAATCTGTGTAAGCGGTCCGTCTATCATATTTCTCAAACAGAGAGGAGACAGTTGGCTAGTCACCGTTGCTAAAACAGCAATTCCAACCGCAAAAAAGAATGCAGTTCGAACAACTCTTAGTTCTTTTAATAAACGACTAATGATACTCATTTGCTCCCTCCTTTCTGATGTTGCTGCCGCTGATATTGTTCGGCATACCAGCCTCCTTTATTTAGCAACTGGTTCGGCGTCCCTTCTTCAACAATTTGTCCATCTTCTAAGACAAGAACCCAGTCTGCCTGCTGGATAGCTGACAAACGGTGTGTCACAATGATCGTTGTCTGATTAGCTCGCATATTCTGAAGATTTTTGATAATTCGACGCTCTGTTTGAGCGTCAACTGCTGACAAAGAATCATCCAAAATGAGGACTTCTGGTTGTCTAATAAAGGCGCGTGCTAAAGAAATTCTTTGTTTTTGACCGCCAGATATTGACACTCCTCTCTCACCAATAAGAGTTTCCAGTCCGTCTGGCATTCGTTTTAAATCTTCTGAAAATGCTGCTGTTTTAATAGCTTTCTCAATATCGCTTAATGTCGCATTTCTCTTACCAAAGGCAATATTGTCTTTGACAGATTTTGAGAACAAAATATGCTCCTGAGGGACATAGCCAATCATTGCTTCAATCGATGGACGTGAATAGTGACTGGCGGATTTTCCATTTATCTGAAATGTACCTCGTCCAACAGGATATTGCTGAAGAAGCTGACGAACTAAGGTTGTTTTACCAGATCCTGTTTTTCCAACAATACCATACGTCTTTCCGGCTTCAATTTGCCAAGCTATGTTACGCAAGCTAGGTCTTTTTGTTTGTGGATAAGTGAAATGATAATTCTGAAAACGAATAGAGATAAGATGTCTTAACTCCTCTTTGCCACTCATTTTCATATCATCTGTCGTTTCAATCAATTCTGCGACCTTTTTAAAAGACGTTTTCCCTGTTTGATAGACCAAGATAAAGTCCGACAACATCCAAAAAGGTTCAATAAGGCTAATCATATACAATTGAAGAGCGATCACTTGCCCAATTGTTAACTGTCCCATTTTTATAAAAATAGCCCCAATAAGAAGCACAATAATCGTTGATAAAGCGATAAAGACAGAGGAGAGAGGCGCGTAAAGATATTGAATGCTGGCAATTTGATCACCAACCTTAGATAAAGCTTTTGTGCGCAATTGGAACTGTTCTTTCTGACTTGTCTTCTTGCTATAAGCACGCGAAACTCGGACTCCCTCTATTGTTTCCAGCACCTCATCATTCAAAGATGCCACTGCTTCACGATTATTTTCGACTAGTTTATCTTGTTTTTTACCAAGAAAATAAATCCAGATCATCAATGTCATAAGCGGAATCATAGCCAGTAAGCTAATTTCCCATGAGATAAAAAACATGGTCGGAATGACAAAGACAATCATACCTCCAGCATATAAGAGAATTACAATTCCATAACCAGCCATCTCCATCATTCCTTCAACATCTGTTGAAAAACGCGTTAGAATATCACCAGAACGAAATTTTTCATAGAAAGGCATTCTCATAGCTACCAATTTTTCAAAAGCTCTTCTTTGAATGAGAAATTTATAATCAATGGACGATTGAAATATCTTTAAATGCCAATAGTAAGCTGAAAGATAGTTACAAATCGTCACCAGAGCCAACAAACTAACATCTCTAATTAAATTCTGCTGTGTCAAACTATAATGCGAAAGATAATCTACTAAACGCTGAATTACCTGTGTTGGAATCAACATTGTAAAATCATACAATAGTAAAACCAGAGCAATGGACAAATATAACCATTTATGCTCTTTTATATATCCAAATAAACTTTTAATCATCCTAATCCTTTCCTAAACACACAAAAAAGCTCAAGACAGAATAAACCTGTCCTGAGCTTACTTGTTTTTATTTATTTTTTCATCAAAAATAAATTACAGTGCTGTGCTAGAAAGGAGTTCTGTCGTATGATATACCTGAGTACTGTTTTGTTTTACATTATTCATGATACATTCTCCTTTCTACTTTTAATTAGTTAATACTTTAACATTAAAAGAAATGCTTGTCAAGAATATTTACAAAAAATCCTCCCAAAACTGAATGAATTTTCTGCCTTAAAATCAAGATTAACAATTCTTTGTAATAGCAATTTCGGCTGCAATACGTCCAAAAATAAAAATATCAGTAAGGAAATTACCACCCAAACGGTTTCCAACATGCAATCCACCAGCTACTTTCAAGCTGCGTAGAAACTTCGGATAACTTGTCCTTGCTTATTGATAACATACGTTTTCGTATCAATCTTAGGACCGCTCATAGTATGGTGAACGACTGGTTTTCAAGGAGTGGCATAAAATGGTGAATTTTCAACCTTGAGGTCGAAAGCTCTTTTTTCAAATTCAAGATCATAGCCTACATCAACATAAATATTATAAGCTGTGATCGTCTTGGTAAAGAGCTGTGGATCCATTTGTAGCTGTTAAGCCAACTCTTCCAAATTATCTGATCGGTAAATCATTCCATGTGCTACCTGTGCATCAATCTTTTCTTGACTGTATTATAAGCTGTTTCTTTCATATTATCGTCTACAATCAGATAGAAAAAACCACCATTGTCAATTGCTGCCTGAACTCATTTATCCCGACTACCGTACTCATCTACAAAACGTTTTCCTTAAGTATTGACCATGATGAAGTTAGCCGGAGGCGCCTGTAATCGGGTCAGATACCAGCATTATTTGATAGAAGTCCAAACCGACTAGGTCTGTACCAACCGCTTTGACCTAAGATAATACCATCACCTATAATAGCTGGTGAATTTGATGTCTTAATATCGTCACCAATGCAAAAAAGCCCAATAAACTGGACTTTTTCCTGTTATTCATGCTAATTGCCGGGATCGAACCGGCGACCTCATCCTTACCATGGATGCGCTCTGCCAACTGAGCTAAATCAGCAGTACTTATTTACTATATCATGCAGAAAGATTCTTGTCAATAGATTTGAAAAATGTTTTCACCAAATAAAAAAGAAGCTCTTAGCAACCTGCATCACGGAATCATTGCAATTTCTATAGATGACACTTTCACACCTTTATCTCCCAAAATAATCTTCCTTTGTTAGATGATAATGAATCCTCTGAGATATTCGCCCTTCTTCATGTTTATCTAAGGCAGCATAAGAATCTATGTGAGAAAACTTCATACCAGCTTTTTCCATAACCCGTCCTGAAGCTGGATTTTCTACATCATGGAGAGCAACTAACATATTCATAGCTAAACTTTCAAAAGCTATTGAAGTATGGCTTTTAATGCTTCCGTTGCCAAACCTTGATTCCAGTAATCCTTATGAACCACATAGCCAATCGCAGCCTTCTTGAGAACGGGATCCAATTTGTGCAGGTCAATGCTACCAATCAGTTTGCCACTCTCCTTCAGTTCAATTCCCCAATTTCCGAGCGGTCGACCAATAAATAAACGAGCAATAATATTTTTTGTTTCTTCCAAATCTTTATTAGGTAAAAAAGTATAGCGAGTATTCTCTTCATCAGAGGAATATTCAAACATGTCCTCAGCATCATCCAATGTCACAGGTCTCAAAAGTAAGCGCTTTGTTTCTACAACTCGGTTTTCAACTAATTTTAGATAAATACTTTCCATCTTGAATGAACCTCCTTTTTTGTCTCATAGCATACCATAAATACTGAAGCAAATCAATACTTCTGATTTTATCTTGATTTTTAAAACGTTTTCATATACAATTAAAACATCTCAATAAAGGAGGACAACTATGTTAATCGGTATCCCAAAAGAAATTAAAAACAATGAAAATCGTGTTGCTTTAACCCCTGCTGGCGTTCACAGTTTGGTTGGACATGGCCACCAAGTTTTAGTGGAAACTCAAGCTGGACTGGGGTCCGGCTTCATGGATGAAGACTATAAAAAACAAGGGGCTACTATTGTCCCTACAGCTGACGAAGTTTGGAAAGCAGAGTTGGTCGTTAAGGTCAAAGAGCCACTTGTTGCGGAGTACCCATACCTGCGCGAAGATCTCCTGCTCTTCACTTACTTGCACATGGCTGCTGCACCTGAATTAGCTGATGCTATGACGATTAGCAAGACAATAGGAATTGCTTACGAAACCGTTCGTGACCAAGAGGGGAATCTCCCCTTACTTGTGCCCATGAGTGAAGTGGCAGGACGTATGGCTGTACAGATTGGTGCTCACTTTCTAACCAAACAAGAAGGTGGTTCTGGTGTATTACTGGGTGGTGTTCCAGGTGTTCCAAAAGGAAAGGTCACTATCATTGGAGGTGGTGCGGTCGGAACCCATGCCGCTCGAATCGCTCTCGGCTTAGGGGCTCAAGTCACTATTCTAGATATCAGCGCTAAACGCCTATCCGAACTAGAAAATCTTTTTGGTCATCAAATTCAGACCCTTATGTCTAATTCTTTCAATATTGCTGAAAGTGTCAAAGAGGCCGATGTAGTGATTGGAGCAGTGTTAATCCCTGGTGCCAAAGCTCCTAAGCTCGTTACTGATGAAATGGTCAGTAAAATGCGTCCAGGTTCTGTCATCGTTGACGTAGCCGTTGACCAAGGTGGAGTAGTTACAACTGCTGATCGTGTAACTACTCACGATGAACCTGTCTATGAAAAACATGGTGTACTTCACTATGCCGTTGCCAACATACCTGGTGCTGTTGCTCGCACATCAACTCTTGCTTTGACAAATGTAACACTTCCTTACATTGAAGCTTTGGCGGACAAAGGGTTTGAACAAGCTATTGCAAATGATTCGGGACTCCAACAAGGAGTGACTACTTATAAAGGATATATTACTAACCGACCAGTTGCAGAAGGGCTCAATCGCGACTACACTGATATCGCTGATTTAGTATAAGTTTTAAAAATAAAAGGATATGCCAACTTGCTTCGCAGGTCCTATACACCACCTTTTAAGCAGTTTTTTGAACAATCACCTACTTACACTACTCATTTATTATAAAAATAATTTGAGTCTGAGACGCTATTGTCCCAGACTCTTTTTTACTTATCATTTTAAGTCGTATAACTATAAGAAAAGAGCTTTTAAATCCACCTCTTTGCTTCATTCCATTTATTTTTTCTTTTTAGGTTTAGGTAGCGGCAATTGATCATACATGGCTAAAATTAAATCTTCTAGAAACACCTGATTTTCAAGGTCTTCCACTAAAATCATTTCTTTGGCGCCTTCGTATGGAAACTCATACGAGGGTTGGGCAATCTTATCTAAGACTGCTTGAACTGGCTTAACTAAAAAGCGATTATCATAAATACCACCAATAATCTTACCACGGAAGTAAAGAATATACTCTCCCATCATAGAACGGTAAGTCACATCATCTAATCCTGATAATTGTTCCAAAACAAATTCCAAATAGTTTTTACTTGATGCCATTTCTAACCTCTTAAGCTCTGTTCAACGATAACAACTGTATAGAGTTCTTGCTTGACCTCACTTCCAATTGGTTTGAAGCCCTGCTTTTCCCAAAAATACTGAGATTGCGGATTCCCCTTGACATAAGCCAAACGTGCTTTTCGAAAGTTTTTAGCAAAATAGGCTAGCGCTTCTGTCACAATCTGGCTGCCAATACCTTTCCCTTGATAGATCCGATCAACCATAAATAGACCAATAAAAACTGTCTCCTCATCAGGATAGGCATAGACAAAATCCATAACAGCTACAAGGTTAGAGCTATCCCAAAAGCCAACATAAAATTTATCAACCTTAGCCTTACCTTCAGGTAGACGAGCCATGTCTTCTTTTACACTTTCCAAATTTGGCGCTGGTGGACAATGCTGAAAATACAGAGGATTGCTTTCATATAAAGATAAAATACTTGGAATATCCTTTTCTGCTAGTATCCTACAGCTATAATGCCTAGATAGTTGTTCAATCATCTTTTAAAATCCCTACTCTTTGTGTCCTGTAATGATGGTATAGGACGATGTATTGATGGCCAACACAATATAATTATCAGACACATAGAAGTTCTTTTCTTTATGACTAATCTTTGTCTCAGATCTTTGGATAAAACCCTTAGCCCATAAAACTGGATTTTCCTCTCTCAAAAGCAGATTCTTTTGCAGACGGACTTTCCCAAGATCAGTCGTGTGAAACTTGTCCAGACTAGCTAAGAGAATTTCCTTCATTATCTTCTGATTCCTTCTCTTTGATTACCTTATTGACAGTTTCATAACTGGTTAAATTTAAATGTTCTTCTTTAGAAAAATGTCTATGTGTCACTTCAGTAGAATGTTCATAAGCCTTGATAATTTCAGCTACTACAGGATGGCGGACAACATCTTTTACAGATAAATAAACAAAATCAATCTGCTTGATATGTTTCAATTTCTCTGTCGCATCAATGAGACCTGATTTACTATTCTTCGGCAAATCAATCTGGCTAATGTCCCCATTGACAATCATCTTAGAATTAAAACCAAGTCGTGTCAGAAACATCTTCATCTGCATAATAGTCGTATTTTGCGCTTCATCTAAGATGACAAAAGCGTCATCTAATGTTCGTCCACGCATGTAAGCCAAGGGGGCTATCTCTATGATTTCTCGCTCCATAAGGCGCGTTGTTTGATCCTTGCCTAAAATCTGATACAATGCATCGTAAACTGGTCGTAGATAAGGGTCTACTTTTTCTTTTAGATCCCCTGGTAAAAATCCTAGACTCTCACCAGCTTCAACCGCCGGACGAGTCAATATAATCCGTTTGACCTGCCCTCGCTTCAGCGCTGTCACAGCTAAAGTTACAGCAAGAAAGGTCTTACCTGTTCCTGCTGGTCCAATTCCAAAGACAACATCATGGTTCTTAATGCTATCAACATAAATTTTCTGCCCTAAAGTCTTAACTCGAATGGGTTTACCATAAGAATCTTTAATAATCTCTTCTTCGTATAGAGCCACAAACTTATCAATTTCACCATTTTTGACCATTGTAATAGCTGTCACTACATCTGGTGTTCCAATCGTCATTCCACGGTTAACTAAGACTAGCAGAGCCTGAATAACCTGACGGGCTTCTTCACAGGCCATCTCCTCACCAATAATCTGGACAATTTCTGTCCGCGCATGAATCGTCACCCGCAACTCCTGTTCCATTAAACGCAAATGACGTTCATTAGAACCAAAAAGATGAAATGTATCATCTGGATGCTGTAGGATGATTTCTACTGAATGTTCTTGCAAACAAAGAACCTCTTTCTTCACATTATTTACTTTATTATAGCAAAGTAACTCGGAAAATTCTATCTTTTTCCCGAACTAATGTGCTTGATATTCTTCCCAGATCGCATCAAAATCACTAAGATTAAAGGAAAAATCAGCATGTTCTTCTAAATAGCGGCTAATTTCATCAAAATCATCCGTATGCTTAGGAAAAGTTGATTCATGAAAAACTAAATCGGCTAGTATTGCCTTCGGCGCTGTACTTTTGGGATTGCGCTCTGTCATCAACCAAGTATAAAATGATTTTCGCATCTATTTTTCTCCTTTCTTAATTTTTAGCTAATCTAGTGAATATTCTATCAACCTGAATATAGATTACACAATGATTTGTTGTAGAAATTGTATCAAATAGCGTATCTTCTTATTTTCAAAAATTAGTAAAAATAATAAGCCACTAAAAACTGCAAGACTGACCATATTCAATTTATCATCTGGATGACCTTTTATGACGCAAAAAACTGATACTCGTTCTTATCCACATTCAGAAAATAGTTTCTGATAAATTGTGCTACAGCGTTCTTTTTTGTATAAGTATAGAGAAGTAAACATAAGGCGTTTTTTCATATTCCATATCTCACTACAACTGACCTAAAACCCCAATCCAAATAAGACTAAAAATCCTCCCCAGACGAATAATGGCTGTGAGACACTGTGCAAGTACACAAGTAACATGATTTTTGATAATATTCCAAAGAAAAAGGGTACATTTTTAGCATAGGACTATTATATCAAAATCTAATTGGTTATGTTATTTCAAAAAGAAGCTGGGGAATAGGTCTCAGCTTCTTATGCTTTTATGTCGTTATAATGTACAAAAAGTCTATCATACATTGATAAATCAACTATTGCAATTTGGGACTTACGAAAAGTAAGCATCATTCTTTTGGCAGTATTTTACGCCAAACGTTATCAATAGCCTACTAAATGCTTAAACTGTAATTAGTTTCCATTTCTAATATACCAAATTCCTTGAGTAAATCCAAACCTCTACCTGCTGATTGTTCCTATTTAGCTCCATCTGATTCAATCCCTTTATTCATGCCAGTTTTCTTGATCATGTTTAAATTTCTCAAGTAAAGCTAAGCCTTCTGTCGAAACATAGCCTTCTTGTTCCGCCAGCTTGATTAATTCAGTGTAGTTCGATAACGTTACCAATCGAACACCTGCATCTGAGAAATTCTTTTCTGATCTAGGCAATTCATAAGTAAAAATAGCTACCACTCCAAGGACGTCAGCCCCCTCACGCTTAGCAGCAGACACCGCATCCAGAACCGACCCTCCAGTTGAAACCAAATCCTCAATCACGACCATTTTCTGACCTGTTTTTACTCGACCTTCAATTTGATTTCCAGCACCATGATCTTTTGGTTTGCTACGAATATAAGCAAATGGTAAAGTCATCTTGTCAGCAATGATGGCACCATGAGGAATACCTGCTGTTGCTGTTCCAGCGATTACTTCTACTTCTGGAAATTCAGCCCTAATTGTCTCTACAAAGCCATTTTCAATCAACGTCCGCGTTTCTGGATAAGCTAAAGTCACACGATTATCTGTATAGATTGGTGACTTGATGCCACTAGCCCAAGTGAAAGGCTCTTCCGGCTTCAAGTAAACAGCCTTAATTTTCAGTAAGTCACGCGCAATATCTTTTGCTAAAGTCATGATTTCTCCTTTATAATAATTCAATAGTGGAATCAAAATATGGTTCCAATTCCGACGCAATGTAAACATCCTGCTCTTCGCCATCCTCAGCAAATAAATTCGGAATATAACCATAATTGATAGGATAACGATTTCCAAAACTATCTTGATAACCGATAGGTATGTCAATGATTGCTTGATATACTTTTCTAGCCATCTATCCATTCCGTCTTAATAGCGCGATAAGCAGCTACTGGATCTCCAGCTCGTGTGATGGGACGTCCAACCACAATATAGTCACTACCAATTTGATGTGCTTCTTGCGGTGTCATGACCCGTTTTTGATCCCCAATTTCAGAACCAGCTGGTCGAATACCTGGAGTTACACACAGAAAATCTTCTGACGTCGCCGCTTTAATCAGCTTAACTTCCTGAGCTGAACACACAACTCCGTCTAAGCCGGCCTCTTTAGCTTTGCAAGCATAATTGACAACCGATTCTGAAACAGTTGTTTGGATATTTTGGCAATTCCGCATATCCTCTTCGCTGGTAGAAGTCAGCTGAGTCACTGCAACAAGTTTTGCTTGGTCACCTAAAACGTTTTTAGCTTCTCGCATCATTTCTACACCACCTGCTGCATGAACCGTCACCATATCAATTTCAAAAGTTTTCAAAACAGACATAGCAGAGCGCACCGTATTAGGAATATCATGTAATTTCAGATCTAAGAAAATACTGTGTCCCAAGCTTTTCAAATAGTGAACAATTTCCGGGCCAATAGCATAAAAAAATTCCATTCCAATCTTCACATAGAGTTTTTCACCTTTCGGAAAATGTTCTAAAAAGATTTTAACATCATCAAAAGATGAGAAATCAAGAGCAATAATAGGACGTTCTTCTCGCATGTGTTCGTCTCCTTATTTATTTTATAGGCGTTTTGCCATTTTAACCTTTGGACACAGCCTCTTAATGACTTGAAATACTGTCTGTACTACGGGTTCGTTTGCTAATCCTGACCACTTGATTTCAATAGAATCACTTCCTAACAAAAACTTTACCCATCATCTTAAATCCCTGCCGAAACTTTTAAGCATACTTCGCACAAACTTCTCAAGAGCTATAGAAAAACCTTGCCTGAGGCAAGGTTACACGAAAATTGACAGTTTACTGCCATTTTAAACCGTATCAGCCTTAGTAGCCTCTCTGGACTTCTTTAAAGGTTTCATTTCAATTATTTTATAATTTACTCTGTCTATTGTCAAGCAAAAAATGAGGTTACCATAAATTTTCTCTAATTTCTGTTCGTAAGCTTTCCAAACTTTCAATACCGTATTTATCCATGACTTTAGGTAGATCCTCAATAATATTAGGACACACATAAGGGTTTGTGAAATTTGCTGTCCCAACACCAATCGCTGAAGCTCCTGCGATAAACATTTCAATGGCTGCTTCTGCTGAGTTTACCCCACCCATACCAATGATTGGTAAACTACTAGATTGCGCTACCTGACGAATCAACTTCAAGGCAACTGGAAAAATTGCCGGCCCCGACATGCCACCTGTTCCATTTGCAATAATCGGCTTTCTGCTCTTTGAATCAAATCGCATTCCAACTAAAGTGTTAATCATGGTTAAACCAGAAACTCCTGCATCTTCAACTGCTTTCGCTATTTGCGCAATATCTGCTACACTAGGTGTCAATTTTACATAGACTGGCACTTCCGACACGTCTACCGCTGCCTTAGCAGCCCGATATGCTAAATCCGGCACCTGACCAATTAGCAAGCCCCCATTACCATGATCAACATTGGGGCAGGAAATATTAAGTTCAATAGCCTTGACGTTTGGAGCTTTAGATATTTTTTCTGCAACAAAAGCATATTCTTCGTTAGAGAATCCCGCAACATTAGCAATAATCGGAAGATTAGGATAATGGTGAGCCAGCCAAGGAAGTTTTTCTGTCAACACCACATCTACCCCAGGGTTTTGTAGTCCAATAGCATTGAGCATACCAGCTGGTGTTTCTGCCACTCGTGGCGTCGGATTGCCAAAACGAGGGTACTGCGTGGTCGCCTTAATCATTATGGAGCCAAGTACATTGAGGTCATAATATTTGGCATATTCCTGCCCAAAACCAAAACACCCCGAAGCTGGAATAATTGGATTTTTCAGTTCCAAGCCAGGAAGAGAAATTGCTAAACGACTGTTAGACATATCAACCTCCTACATCACGATTGTACCAGTCTCAAAAACTGGACCGTCTTCACAAACCCGCTTATTGACTTCTTGGTCCTCACCAACAACATGAAGTACACAAGCATAACAAGCCCCCATTCCACACGCCATTCGTGATTCCATAGAAATGTAAGCTCGCGGATGACTGCAAAATGTTTCATTCACATATCTGAGCATACCAGGAGCTCCGCAAGCATATACCGCAGTAAAATCTTCTGATAGCTCATTCACAATGGAAGAAACATAGCCTTTGCGGCCATAAGAACCATCATCTGTTGTTATCAGGACACGACTATATTTTTTCAGTTCTTCTTCCAGAATGACAACTGCTTTTGTTGCGAATCCAAGAACTGAAGTGACCTTCACTCCCTTGCTATGTAATTCTTTTGCAACTTGTAGCAAGGGGGGAACACCAATTCCACCTCCTATAATTAGAGCTGTATCTGCAATACCTAAACCAGATAAATCAAAACCATTTCCCTGAGGCCCCATGACGTCTAACTGAAAACCTTTTTCCAACCGAGAGAAGAGTTCTGTACCTGCTCCCTCTATCCTGTAAATAATCCGACAGATTTTCCGTTCTCTGTTAATCTCTGAAATTGAAATAGGACGACGTAGAAGCTTTGTATCATCTGGAACTCGGATATGCAGAAATTGTCCAACCTGCATCTGGCCAACCATTTCTCCTCGTAAATCCATAGCAAAAATTCGTGGAGCAATTTTCTCTTGGTGCACAATGGTCATCTTTTCCAACATGATTTTTCCGAGTCTCTTCTCGCATGAGCTGCTTGTCATTTCTACCTCATTTCTTTATTAAAAAAGACCTTGCATATACACAAGGCCTCACGAAAATAAAGAGTCGGTTTTCTCACTCTTCCTTCACCCGAAACCTTGGAAGCCTCGCTGGACTTTCTTAAAGGTTAAATTTAATCTATTTTACAACTTCAAATGTGTTTTGTCAATTCCAATATGATAAAATAAGCTTATGAGAATTCAACAATTGCACTATATTATTAAAATCGTCGAAACTGGCAGCATGAACGAGGCTGCCAAGCAACTCTTTATTACCCAGCCTAGTCTGTCCAATGCAGTGCGCGATTTGGAAAATGAAATGGGCATTGAGATTTTCATCCGCAATCCCAAAGGTATTACTCTGACCAAGGACGGCATGGAATTTCTCTCCTATGCTCGTCAAGTGGTAGAACAGACTCAGTTATTAGAAGAACGTTACAAAAATCCAGTTGCCAATCGAGAGCTTTTCAGCGTCTCTTCTCAACACTACGCCTTTGTAGTCAATGCTTTCGTTTCTCTGCTCAAAAAAAGTGATATGGAAAAGTATGAGCTTTTCTTGCGCGAAACACGAACTTGGGAAATCATTGATGACGTCAAAAATTTCCGCAGCGAGATCGGTGTTCTCTTTCTCAACAGCTACAACCGCGATGTCCTCTCTAAAATGCTAGATGATAATCACTTGATTGCCACACATCTCTTTACTGCCCAGCCACATATTTTTGTTAGCAAGAGCAATCCTCTAGCAAAGAAGAAATTGGTCCAATTATCAGACTTAGAAGAGTTTCCTTACCTCAGCTACGATCAAGGAACCCATAATTCCTTTTACTTTTCAGAAGAAATTCTATCGCAAGAACACCATAAAAAGTCCATCGTCGTCAGCGACCGAGCAACTCTTTTTAATCTTTTGATTGGTCTTGATGGCTACACTATTGCAACTGGTATTCTAAATAGCAATCTCAATGGTGACAATATTGTTTCTATTCCGCTAGATATTGATGACCCTATTGAGCTGGTTTATATTAAACATGAAAAAGCTAGCTTATCTAAAATGGGGGATAAATTCATTGAGTATCTGTTGGATGAAGTTCAATTTGATAAATGAATTATCAAAATCAGTTCCATAATTCCTAAAGTAGTTTTACCCACTACAGAAATTACAGAGCCAAATAAGATAGCTGCTTAAAATTCATTCCATTTCCTCCTGTACTTACTTGATTTTATTATATCGTGAAATAGCAATAGCAGGAAAAAACGTTGAAAGGCTGTAATGTGTAGACATTGCAGCCTTTCTTAAAAAATGAGCAAAATACTACTCAATGACTACTTCCACATATTTTGCTTGCCCTAAAAAAGAGACCGGATCTGAGTTCAGTCTCTTTTTTATGCTAATATGATTATATTTCTTCTGCGACCAATCCTTCTCCTAATAGTGAGTAACGTTCTGCTTTTAAATTCTTAATCGTCCACAAGGCAGCAAAACTAATCAAATAAAGGGCAGCTAAGAAAATCATGACCATTGAAACGCTCGAGATATCTAAAATTTTCCCAATAATCACAGATGAAAATCCTCCAATTGCTCGGCCAACATTTAATATGACATTATTAGCCGTGGAGCGAATATGAACTGGATACAATCTCGTAATCATCGCGCCATAACCCGCAAACATACCATTTACAAAGAAGCCGACAATCGCACCGCCGATAATCATGGCAGGCATTGAATTGGCAAATTGGAAGAAGTAAACACACATGGAAGAAGATAGAAGAAAGATTGAATAAACAAATCTCGGGCCCCATTTATCAAGGATTTGACCAAAGGTGAGCATTCCCAGACACATCCCTAAAATCGTTGAAACCATCCAAAGTGAGGAATCTTTTACAGAAATATGCAAACTTGTTTGGATAATGGTTGGAAGCCAGTTCATCATACCAAAGTAACCCGCAATTTGTACTGTTGTCATGACCATAAGCGCTACTGTCTGAGCCGTTAGAGATGGTGTTTTAAACAATTCACTCATTTTAACAGACTGGCGCCCTTCTGCTTTTAATGTCACATTGCCATTATCTCGGATATGATCATCATCAATCGCTAACATCATCCACAAAACCAAGGCAATAGGCGCAAGTCCAAAGAGGAACAGCCCCTTCCAACCAAGTGCGGGAGCTAACCAACCTGCTAAAAGTGCTGAAGTAATAGAACCGACTTGCCCTGCAATTCCATTCAAAGATGAAATGCGCCCCATTTTTCCAATAGGAACAATACCTGCCATAATCGCGATGGCAACTCCATACTCTCCACCAACACCTATCCCAGCAATGAAACGCATGAGATATAGATAATAAATATTTTGTGTAAAGTAAATCAACCCTGTTGCTAATGAAAAAATAACAATCGTCCATTTGAAGACCTTGAACTTGTGATAGCGGTCAGCCAATAAGCCAAAAAGCAAACCTCCAACCAACATTCCCAGATTGGTAATTGTTGCAATCCAGCCTCCTTGCGCTCCAGTAACACCTAATTCTGAAATAATAGATGACATCGAAAAAGCTAAGAACATGACGTTTAAATCGTCCGTTCCTGATGCAACAATCGCAGCAACTAATGCTCGCTTATTATTTTTGTCTAAAGACATGCACATTCTCCTTAATCGTAGCTCACAGACTACATTTATTAATTGAATACAGCCTAAAAATCAAAGAGCTCAGGAAATCCCGAGCCACAAGTTTACAGTAAAATAGCAGATTAGCGCGCTAATCCATTTTAATGATTACTTTTATGCCTCACAGGACATGATTAAAGTTGTATTTAATTGCATTAAGTATAAAATAGATTGAAAGATTTGTCAAGAGATTTTAAAAAAATAGTTTTGAACGATTTGTGCTGCTCTCTGCTTTCATTTTACAAGACAAATAAAAAATTGTACAATAACGATGGATGATACTAGTATTCATTTTACCTATAGTTAAAACTGTCCAACTCATTGATCAAAAAGAAGACATCGTGCTGAATTTATAACACTTGGAGCAACTCATTGTTTTCTGATAGGAGGGAACCTTGTCTAAAGCAGCCAAAGTCCTACTCATCTCTCAGCCATCCTTAACTCGAAATATGCAAATGCTGGAAGATGAATTGGGGGTTATTCTTTTTGAGCGAAGAAAAAATAAATTAAGTTTCACGAAAACCGGTCATCAAACAGTTAAACTAGCCAAAAAATTTCTGAAACAAAAACAAAAATTTCTCAATGATGTACAACATTTTGCATTAAAAGAAAGTACTATTTTTGGTGGTGTTAATGCGCCGGGAGCCATCTTTGAACTGGAAAGTCGTATAAAAGAAAAAGGCTTGGAGCAACACATTCAAATTGAGCAAAAGACGAATGACGAATTGGAAAAATCTCTGGATGACGAAAACGTTCACTTCATTGTAACAGACCATCCTATCAAAAAAGAGCATATTCTTTCTATGGGGCTTTTCATGGAGCAACTTTACTTATCCGTTCCCTTGACTCACCCGTATGCCACACGAAAAGAGATAAAACTTGCAGAATTGGCTAATCTGACTATGCTGCTACGCTCGGATGACGCAAACAAAGTTTATTGTTCAAAAAAATCGGGCAGCCTTTGTTGATTTAGTAAATGCTTCTGCATTACCAACTTTTTCTACCAATATTACTCAACAAAACACTGAAGAATCTACTGCTAATAGCCAACGTATCCAGATTCCTATCTCGGACAAAGAAGCTATCAAGACTTTCTACATTTCCGTTTTGAAGAAGAACAAAGCTATTTTACAGGAGTTGGTGAAATGAAGAAAAAGACCTAAGCCTTTGGTTACGAGACTTAGATCTTTTTATCAATTCTAAAATTAAAATCTATAAATTATTAAAAAGATGAAAATTACTAACCACTGGGAACAGCGGAAGTTGGGGGAGGTGGCGGAAATTACAATGGGACAATCTCCAAATTCAGCAAATTACACAAATAATCCGAGCGACCATATTTTAGTTCAGGGTAATGCTGATATGAGGAATGGATATGTACACCCAAGAGTATGGACTACACAAGTTACTAAAACAGCTAAAAAAGGGGCCCTAATAATAAGTGTTAGGGCCCCAGTAGGAGATGTTGGTAAGACCGAATATAATGTTGTTTTAGGTAGAGGAGTAGCAGCTATACAAGGAAATGAGTTTATCTTTCAATTACTTTCTAAAATGAAAATAAATGGATATTGGGAAAAATTAAGCACTGGTTCTACTTTTGAATCCATCAATTCTAATGATTTAAAAGATGCTTCGATTTCACTCCCCTCCCTCCCTGAACAAACTGCCATCGGCGATTTCTTTTCCACTCTGGACCGTTCCATTGCCCTTCATCAGCGTGAGTAAATTGTACTGTTCCAAATTATCTTATACTAGTCCAGATAAGTATCTCATAACTAGATCGTTATCTTGATTTTCTAATTCTTGAATGATGTGCATATAAACTTTTTGTGTTGTGGTCATTGACGAATGGCCCAATCTTCTTGAAACACTGGCGATAGAAACTCCCGCAAACATTAGAAGAGATGCATGAGTATGACGGAGGCCGTGAATACTGATAATTGGAATTCCTATCTTTTTACAGTGACGCTCCAGCCATTTGTTGGGGGTTGAATTGCAAATTGTATCAGTTGCAAATATCGGTTCATCGTGTTCAATAGATTTTACAAGTTGTTGAAACTGCATGCCAATCTGCCAATCAATTTGAACTTTTCGAATGGAGGAGCGATTTTTTGTTGGTTGAAAACCGGTATGAGTTTTGTAATCCCAAGTTTTATTTACGGAAATAGTTTGGTGAATAAAGTCAAAATCATCAGGCGTTAGACCTAGTGCTTCTGAAAATCTCAAGCCGGTTTTTGCTATCAGTAAAATCAACCAATCCCAATTAATTTCATTTGTCAATTTCAAATCAGATAATAAATTATGTAGTTCATATTGATTCAGATATTTTGCTTTTTTAAGTCTTGGTGGTTTCCCTTTGAAAATTACTTTTCGTGTTGGGTCACGCTGAATATATCCCTCATCATCAAGTCAAGGATAGCTCCCTTGACTTGATGATGAAAGTCTATCACAGTTTGTTTTTCATGAGTTAAAGCATATGCATTTAGCAACTGCTGATAGACTGTTCGGTCTATTTGTCCCAATGTCAGATGGCTAGCTAACTTTTCTATTTCCTTTTGATTATGGTAGTATTTTTCTAATGTGACAGTTCTGACTGCGCCCTCTTTAAAAAGCTTAATCCATTCTTTGAAATATTCATGAAAAAGAGTCTCTGATGTAAATGTCATCATAATTCCACCTCCAAAATCTGTTAAATTACTCACGCTGATGAAGGGCAATGGAGCGGTCTAGGGTCTGGAAAAAGTCGCCGATGGCTTTTTGTTCGGGGAGGGAGGGGAAAGGAATAAGCAATTTTTTTACAATAGCAGCAGATAAATTTCCTTGCCCTCCCTGTAAATATTTATCAATGATATTTTTCTTTTGATTTTTCAACCATTGCTCAATGAATTTAGAATTATAGGCATCGTAAGGTTTAATTGCTAAAATAGCCTGATTAATTGCCCCGTTTATTTTTGATATACCAACTTCACCACTTGTTGCACCATAAAGTGCATAAAGTATATCACCAACATTTACCATTTTTGCTGATGAATTTTTTAATCCTTCTTCTGTTAGATACAGCTCAGTAATTGCTGAATTGATTTCAGCAGAACGAATAAAAGGAATTTCACCATTATAATATTTGGAATTCCCAACAGAAGGGGTACCACCAGAAAAAGACACCGCCACTTCCCCCAACTTCCGCTGTTCCCAAGCGAAAAGAAAAAAGCAAGAAATTTTCCCTGCTTTTTCTATGTTACATCTCCACTCCCAACTGACGTAATTGGTCTGCGATAAGGGCTTCTAATTCTGCTATTTCCGCTTCATCTTGAGCGATAAGGCGGGTTATCTCATCCAGATCTATCTCCTCTTCCTCTTCGAAAGTATCAACATATCGAGGAATGTTTAGATTAAAATCATTCTCTTTAATCTCTTCAAATGAAACTAGTCGAGCATATTTGTTCACATCTTGACGATTTCGGAAAGTTTCAATAATTTTTTCAATGTGAGTATTGTTTAAGGTGTTTTGATTCTTTCCCTTATCAAAATCTTTACTGGCATCAATGAAAAGAATGTCTCGATTTTCTTTATTTTTTCTGAAAACAAGAACAGTTGTGGGAATGCTTGTTCCATAAAAGAGATTGGCTGGCAGACCAATAACGGTATCCAAGTAATTCTTTTCAACCAGCGTCTGACGGATTTTTAATTCAGCAGATCCCCGAAAGAGCACGCCGTGCGGCAAAACAATGGCCATGGTACCTGTATCATTCAGATGGTAGACACTGTGGAGAATAAAGGCAAAATCCGCCTTAGAAGCAGGAGCTAATTTCCCATATTCTGAAAAGCGCGGGTCTTTTAGCTTGTTGTCAGCATTGTCCCATTTAGCAGAATAGGGGGGGTTGGCTACTACTGCATCGAAGCTGCGGGGATGGTCAACCCCTTTTTCGTCCGGTCCGTCCGGCCAATCACTTTCCAAGGTGTCAGCATTGCTCAGATTCATGTTACTATAAGTAACACCGTGCATCATCAGATTCATCCTAGCCAAGTTATAGGTCGTTGTATTAAGCTCCTGCCCAAAATACTTAATTGCTCCAGGCTTTTGACCATTTGGCAATTCATTCCCAACTGTCAGCAAAAGAGAACCCGAACCCATGGTTGGGTCATATACAGAAAAGGTACGCTCGGTTTGTTCAACCTTATCCGTGACAATCTTAGCTAGAATTTGACTAACTTCATGCGGTGTGTAAAATTCTCCGCCTTTTTTCCCTGCTGAAGCCGCAAACTTCTTGATTAATTCTTCATAGATAAACCCTAAAATATCTCTACCGTCATCGCTCTTATAGTTAATATCATCCACTAATTTGACAATCCGATTGAGCGATTTTGCCCGATCATTGGTAGAAGAACCAAGACGCGTATCTCCCAGATTGATATCATTAAAAACTCCACGGAAATCCTGCACCGCTTCTTTGTTCAGTTCCGCATTAGCATTGAAATGATCAAAAATCGTCTGATAATCGCTTGGGATAACCTCATTGTTTTCAATGCGAGCCAATAGAGAGAGCCATGTATCTTCAGGAGCAATCGCATACCCTAAACTAAACGCAATATCTTCCAAATAATCTGCCAATTCCTCACCCGTTGCCTGCTCTGTATACAGTTGGTTGATTGTCTTACTATCTTCTAGATCTAAAATAGCATTGTTAATCAGGTATTGCTCCTGATGCTCGGACAAATAGCGATAAAACATAAAAGCCAAGATATAATTTTTATACTCAGAAGCATCCATGTTCCCGCGCAGTTCATTGGCCATTGCCCATATTTTATTTGTAATTTCTTGTGTTTGTGACATATTATAAATCCTCAGTCCTGTATAAACTGTATCCCTCATAGTAATAACTATGATCAATCCCTTTCATGTAAAGTTCTCGGTTAGTTGTATCTCGCGTGAGAGCTTTTCTCAAGATATGTTTTATTTCAATATCCCTGATTGGACTTCGCTCCATCGCAAGCAGATAATCGTCCTTGTCCACCTTAGACCAATCAACAACCTGTCCTAACTCTTTTTTCAAGATTACATCCAACCAAATCCGCATGCTTCTACCATTCCCTTCTCGAAAGGGATGGGCAATATTCATCTCAACATATTTTTCAACGATTTCCTCAAACGTATTCTGAGGCATGGCAGACACATTTTCCAAGGAAGCCTCAAGATACATAACTGGTGCAAAGCGAAAACTTCCTTTGGCAATATTGACTGTACGAACCTTGCCCGCAAAATCATAAATTTCTGAGAACAAATAAGCATGAATGGCAGCTAGACTGTCATAAGAGCCAACTTCCAAGGTGTCTAAGAAGCCTGTTTCGAACATTTCAGCTGCTTTTTGCTTGCTGATTTTTTCCTCTTGCCGGGCTAATTCCGTTGAGTCTGTTAAATGCAGTTTATTTTCTAAAACCATACAGTTCTCCTTTCTTAAGGAAATATTTTTTGCAAAAGCGCCTTCTTACGAAGTTTCAAATGCTCAAGCTTACGCTGATGAAGGGCAATGGAGCGGTCCAGGGTGGAAAAGAAATCGCCGATAGCGGTTTGTTCGGGGAGGGAGGGGAGGAAGATTGTTTCATTCTCCAAATCTTTTTTACTTAAATTTCCAATTGCACCATTCCCGCCAGAAACATTACGGTTAATGAAATTAAAATACCAAGTTGAACTCATAGAGGCGTTTATAAACTCCGACTGCGAAGATGTAATAAGCAACATGAAGCCACCATGGACTGTGTATTTATCAATTCCTTTAATCAACGCATGTTTACCTACTAAACGATTAGAACCGTTTGCTGCTGTTATCAAAATGTCATTTTCCTGCACAAATTCAATATTAATAGACTTTTCATCAACAAATATATCATCTTCGTGTAACACAAAAGTATCCTCATCAATATTTGATGAACGTAGAACTCTTACTCCTGAATCTCTTATATCTGATGGTTTATAAGTCAAGCCTCTACGAATCTCCGCCACTTCCCCCAACTTCCGCTGTTCCCAAGCAGGGGCATTTTTGAACTCAGGAAAACGAATTTTAGGTACGCTTTCACCATTTTTTGGAAACATTTTCTGTAAGAGGGATTTTTTACGATTTTTTAAATTTTCTAACTCACGCTGATGAAGGGCAATGGAACGGTCCAGGGTGGAAAAGAAATCGCCGATGGCTTTTTGTTCGGGGAGGGATGGGAGTGAAATCGGGCATTTTGCCATTTGCTTCCCCGAAACCTCAACAAAGGTTGATCCTGCACCGGTAACCTCTCCATAATGCTTTAAATAGCCTGTCATAGAATAAATAAAATAGGAATATAGAAGATTTTCTTTGGGAACAATAGATTGAAATCCTTGGTTTGTAGTAGCCGACTTAGCTAAAATTGCAGTATTACCAATACCTGCTCGAGAAGTAAATAACACAGTACCTACTGGTAAAAGTTTTGCAGAACTTTTTTCCAAGCCAAGTTTTGAAATTTTTCTTTTACTTTCAGATACAAAGGTCTTTTCTCCAATTTCTGCTGGAGCATACCAATCAATATCTCCGTCCCAATATCCAGGATTAGATGTACTTGGAGTGCCTCCACCGACAATCTCCGCAACCTCCCCCAACTTCCGCTGTTCCCAAGCAGGGGCATTTTTGAATTCTGGGAAGCGTAATTGTGGGATTCGCCCCTTGTTTTTCTCTTTTTCCACGTTCTTTCCTCTTTTTTCTTAATTTGACTTTGTTAAAATTTTCATCATATCTGTAAAAAGACACCGGTGTTTTACGTCCAGTGCCCTTAAATAAGTTCCGAAAAACGTTACCGCTATTAATAATTTAATTATAACAGCTTT